>JARLHC010000113.1 GCA_031292455.1 Ignavibacteriaceae bacterium | reverse complement strand
GTTATCTGATGCCATTTGACGTTCACCCTGCAGCACGTTTATTTCGACCGAAGGCTGGTTATCGGATGCAGTAGAGAACACTTCACTTTTCTTTGTAGGAATAGTAGTATTAGCATCAATAAGCCGGGTGAAAATTCCGCCCAGGGTTTCGATACCGAGTGACAATGGTGTTACATCAAGCAGAAGTACATCTTTAACTTCACCTGTAAGAACACCACCCTGGATAGCTGCGCCAACTGCAACAACTTCATCGGGGTTAACACCTTTATGGGGTTCTCTTCCGAATAACTTTTTAACAAGTTCCTGAACCATAGGAATTCTTGTAGAACCACCTACGAGAATAACCTCATCTATACCGGAGATGGAAAGTCCTGCATCTTTAATTGCCTGTTCGCACGGGCCTTTAGTTCTATTAACAAGATCGTCGATTAATGATTCAAACTTAGCGCGGCTAAGGTTAACGTTCATATGTTTAGGGCCATCAGCAGTGGCGGTAACGAATGGGAGGTTAACGTCAGTCTGCATAGAAGAAGACAATTCAATCTTAGCTTTCTCGGCAGCTTCTTTTAATCTTTGCAAAGCCATAGGATCTTTACGAAGGTCGATACCTTCCTGTTTTTTAAATTCATCGGCAAGCCAGTCGATAACTCTCTGATCGAGGTCATCGCCACCAAGGTGAGTATCGCCGTTAGTAGATTTAACTTCAAAGACACCTTCGCCAAGCTGAAGGATAGAGATATCAAAAGTACCGCCGCCTAGATCATAAACTGCAACGGTATGATCTTTTGTTTTCTTATCAAGACCATAGGCCAGAGCGGCAGCGGTTGGCTCGTTAATTATTCTTCTTACTTTCAGGCCGGCAATTTCGCCAGCATCTTTTGTAGCCTGTCTTTGTGAGTCATTAAAATACGCAGGTACAGTAATAACTGCTTCGGTAATTTCAGTACCAAGATATTCCTCGGCAGTTTTCTTCATTTTCTGGAGAATCATTGCACTTATTTCAGGAGGGGAATAAACGCGGTCGCCGATTTGAACTCTTGCTGAACCGTTATCGCCTGCAATAACTTCATAAGGGATTTTAGTTTTCTCATCGCTAACTTCATTTATATGTCTTCCCATAAATCTTTTAATAGAAAAGATTGTATTCTTTGAATTAGTAATAGCCTGTCTTTTAGCGGGCTGGCCAACTAATCTCTCACCATTTTTAGTAAATGCAACAACCGAAGGGGTAGTTCTGCCGCCTTCAGAATTTGGTATAACAACAGGGTCATTTCCTTCCATCACCGCAACGCAAGAGTTTGTAGTACCTAAATCAATTCCAATTATTTTTCCCATAACATGTTTCTCCTTGAAAATATGCCCTTTAGGGGCTTAATATTTATTTGTTTAATTATCTGACTGAATCACGGGTATTTATATTATTATCCCGGTTTATTATATTTTAACTTATAATAGTAATCAATGGACGTGCCAATTGAATTATTGCGAATTTTAGCTAATTAAGCAATTTCATTAATATCTATGTTGTCATACTATTATGACAAAATGACATAATCATACTTTTTATGACTCATAAGGCGGATAATTTGACACAAACGGATAAACCTGAAGAGAATTGGGGAAGTTTTTATTATTTTTACATTTAATATTGAAAAGAGGAAAGATTGTTTAGTTTTGAAAATTTTGATCTAAAGCTTGACACTGATTTTATAGGAAGAAATTTCATTTATACAGAAGAAGCTGATTCGACGAATAGCGTACTTTTAGAGAAAGGGAATAAATATACAATTAACGGAACTGTTTTTTTTACAGAGAAGCAGTTAAAGGGGAAAGGGAGAAAGAACCGACCCTGGTACAGTGCAAAGGATTTAAATCTAACGTTCTCAATACTTCTGGCGCATAAAAAATATTTATCCGGAAACCCGGTACTTTTGAATTTTGCCGGATCGCTTGCAGTAGCGAATGCTTTGGAGAATCTTTATCAGTTTAGGGTAGAGCTTAAGTGGCCAAATGATGTGTTAGTAAATGGGAAGAAAATATGCGGCATTCTGATTGAATCGACTTCGGAAGGATCTAAAATTGAGAGACTGGTAATCGGGTTTGGCATAAATGTTAACCAGACTATGTTCCAGGGGAGCTATGCAGTTCCACCAACATCTGTACGGCTTGAAATAAATGAAAATGCAGAAAGAGAACGGCTTCTTGCTGAGGTACTTAATAATTTTGAACTACTGCTGATCAGTTTAATTGAATCGCCGGAAACAATTCTTAAGGATTGGAAACAGAAGTGCAGTATGATAGGGGATAAAATCTCTATTTCAGAAGGGGAAGAAGTTAAGTACGGCATTTTTGAGGATGTTGATGAGAACGGATTCCTGTTATTGAAGGATCAGAATAACAGAATTGAAAAAATTCATTATGGCGATGTAAGTCTGAGATAATTTATGCTTCTTACCTGCGATATAGGCAACACAAATATAAAGGCGGGAATTTTTACAGAGGACAAACTAACAGATTTTATTTTCCTAAGAGGGATAGAAGAGTTAGCCAGTTTGGTTAAGACAAATAAATTCAGCAATATAGTTGTTTCGTCTGTAGTTCCATCAATCTCAAAAGATTTAATAAAAAATCTAAACCAGTTAAACATAACCCCGATTATTATTAATAAGGACTCATCATTTAACCTTGAAATAGATTATAAATCACCCGGGACACTTGGAACTGACAGAATCTGTTCAGCAGAAGGGGCTTATTATTTATACAGCAGAACGAATGACTTTAAGAAAGACCAGATTATTATATCGATTGATCTTGGAACGGCGACAACTTTAAACATTGTTAAGTATCCGGGAATATTTATTGGAGGAATAATAGCGCCGGGAACTGATATTATGTTAAAATCATTAAAAAATGATACTGCCCAACTTCCGGAGGTATCCATAGCAGATTATAATGACATTATAGGAAAATCTACGAATGAAGCAATTGCAAGCGGAGTAATGCATTCTGCGGCAGGACTTATAGAAAGAGCAATAAATTTAATTAAATCTGACACTAAAGCTAAAGAGGTAATTGTTTATATAACGGGAGGGAATTTCGGGAATGTAAAAAAGTTCCTTGAATTCGATTATATATACGAAAAGGGGCTTGTATTATATGGCATAAAGGCAATTTATAACAAGAGCAAAGAACTTAATCCACATCCTTAAGAAGTTTAAGGAACTCATCCGCATTAACAAAACCTGTAAGCCGCTGAACTTCTTTTCCTTTTGAATTAATTATAAGCACAGTTGGAACACCGACAATATTATATTTATTTCTTAGTGCATCAACTTCGGGGGAAAGGGATTTTGTCATATCAGCTTTTAGTACAACAAAGTTTTTAGCAGATGTAATTACCCGCTGATCGGAAAAGGTATTAGCATCCAGCTCTTTACAAGGGATACACCAGTCGGCATAAAAATCAATAATTATACCTTTGGAACCGGGCAAGGAAGCAGCAGCGATTTCCGGTTTATAATGCTGCCACTCAATAGATTTTTTATTAGAAGGGATAAGTGCATAAACAGATACTGCAATTACCAGGAGGGAAAAGACAATCTTGAAAATCCTGAATGCTTTTATCCTGTTGGCATACTTATCAATTAATATAAGATAAAGCGCCGCTAATATCATAAACAGAGGGAGAGGGTATCCCTGAACAGATTTAGGGAGAATAGGATTAATAAAATAGAGTGCCATACCGATAAGAATAAAACCAAATATATGTTTTACAGCTTCCATCCACTCCCCTGCCCTGGGCAGTTTTTTAATTTTACCGGAAAATATAGCCAACAATAAATATGGAACACCCAATCCTACGGCAAGATCAAAGAACAGGATAAATCCAAAGAAGGGATCGCCTTTAGCGGCAACGTAAGTTACAAGTCCAAGTACAAAAGGACCTATGCATGGCGCGGCAACTATACCCATAGTTAGTCCCATAAAAAATGCGCCGAACATACCGGACTTAGCTCCGCCTGCTTTATTAACAAGAGAGTCGGGCAATTTAAACTCATAAACCCCAAACATGCTTAGAGACAGGATTAAGAAAATAAGAGCGATTAATAAAATCACATAAGTATTCTGGAGAAGGGAACCGAATACTGATCCGCTAAGGGCAGTAACAACGCCAATAACAGAATATGTAATTGCCAGGCCCACCACAAACAGAATACCCATCATAACGAGCCGGCTTGTTTTACCTTCACTTTGTCCGCCGAAGTATCCTATAGTAATGGGAATAAGTGGATAAACGCATGGCGTTAGGTTAAGTGCAAGTCCCCCTATAAAAACAAATATCAGACTTAGCAGCAGGCCGCTTTTTTCTAATCTGGATGAAATAGAATTTTCATCAGCATCTGATTTTATTGTATTTGCAGTTGAAGGAGAAGGACCAGCGTTAACATTCTCATTTAAACTTTGGTTGACATTTTGATTATCCTGATTAATCTCCTGCTTGTTTACATCAGCCGTTTCATTTTTCCCTGCAATCTCAATAATCAAAGTATCGGATGCTGAATTTGGCGGAAGGCATGCCTTATCGTTGCAGGACTGATAGTTCAGAATAACAGGTAATTTATATGTTCCCGGTTTCAGATTTGCAGATAATTTAACAACTGCTGTAATTGTAATATTCTTTTCGAATACAGATACAGGCTTATCAGAAAAGCTAAGTTTCCTGTCGTCAGGTGTGGGGTAGTTAATTTTTGTAAGAACAAAACCTGATGTTTTATTTATAGAAAGCGAACTGGGAATTAAGAAATCATCATAAGGTTTATTGGAATTGATATGCCACAGGGAATCTATCTTTACTTTTACGGTTATACCGAAATCGGATGCTGGAGCTGCTTTATCGATATTTTTAGAGACTTTAATTTTAACAAGATTGAGCGGTTTACCGAACTGCGGATAAAGAGAAACAGTAAATAATAATATAAATAACTGAAACAGAATTTTATTTTTTGACATCAAATCAATCCTCTTATCTTCTCCAGCCCTGGACTATCGGGTATCTGCGTCCGAAACCGAATGCTTTTCTTGATACCCTTAAAGCGGGAGCTGCCTGTTTTCTTTTAAATTCGTTCTTATCTACCAAGCTTAAAATCTTTTTTACCAATTCACAATTTCCCATTATTTCTGAAATCTCCTTTACCTCTTTATTTTCTTCAAGGTACATGCGGAGTATTTTATCAAGAATCTCATAAGGAGGAAGGGAATCCTGATCCGTCTGCCCGGGTTTCAACTCTGCCGAAGGAGGTTTATCTATTATATCCTGAGGAATAATTATTTGTTCCCTGTTGATATAATTTGCAATCCTGTAAATATCAGTCTTATAAACATCAGCGATAACAGCAAGTCCGCCGCACATATCACCATACAGGGTACAATAGCCGACTCCCATTTCGGATTTATTCCCGGTAGTAAGAAGAAGATAGCCATGCTTATTAGAGAGGGCCATGAGATAAAGACCTCTTATTCTTGCCTGAATATTTTCTTCCGTAAGTCCTTCTGGTTTATATCCAAAAGCTGGGTTCAATGACTTAAGTACAGATTCAAAAACAGGAGTTATTGAAACTTTATCATATGAGATGCCGAGTTTATCGATCAGGTTCAATGAATCATCAACACTTCCGCTGCTCGAATATTGAGAAGGCATAAGAACTACATGCACATTTTCATTCCCCAGAGCCTGTATAGCGATGTAAGTAACAATGGCAGAATCTATCCCGCCGCTTAATCCGATTAAAGCTTTCGGAAGATTCATTTTAACCGAATATTCTCTTACTCCATAAATAAGCGCATTTAATACTTCTTCCTCAAATGAGCCCTCTACTTTTGTAATCGGATTACCCGGAACAGCAGAATCCCATATAAAATAATCTTCCTGAAATGATTTTCCGAGAGAATTAAGGTTGCCTTTAGAATCGAAACACATACTGGCTCCGTCAAAAATCAAATCGGTCTGTGCACCTGTACAGCAAACATAGGCAAGGGGTAATTTGTCTTTTCCGGTAAGTACAGAGAGCATTTTTTTGCGGTCCTCCCTTTTGCCGTAGGAATAGGGACTGGCGGAAATATTGATTAATAAAGAAGCTCCTTTAGAAAGAAGATCCTGGATCGGGTCGTTAACATATCTCCTTTTGTACCAGTAATCCTCATCGTTCCAAATATCCTCGCAAATTGAAATACCTAACTTCTCTCCTTTGAATTCATGTACCCGGACTTCCTTAGACGGATCAAAGTAGCGCATTTCATCGAATATATCATAATTAGGGATTAATGATTTATGCTGAATAAATTGGATTTTCCCGTTATAGCAAAGGAAAGCAGAATTGTGAATATCGGTGCCAATATGGTCATCCCCTTCGCATATTGATCCAAAGATCAATCCTGTACTTCCGGTAATAAGTGCAATTTCATGAGCGGCTTGTATGGCTGCATCTCTGAATTCCTTTTTTTCAACCAGATCAAGTGGAGGGTATCCTACAAGGCAAAGTTCCGGAAAAATTACAAGGTCAGCTTTATCCCCTTCGGCTTTTTTATACCACTCTACTATCTTCCGCTTATTATTTTCTAAATCACCAATTATTGTATTTATCTGGCAAACTGCAATTTTCATATAAACCGTAATAAATTATATAATCAAAATAGGAAACACTTCAAGTTTTTACAATTGATTTATTTAACCTCCCCTTCCGTTTATCTCAAAAAACATGCAGTATATCGATTTTTCTATCCAATCAAACTATATTTAGTATTATTAGATTAAAATATAATTATTATTGGTGCAGAAAACTTAATACACTGGAGTTCATATGCATAAAAAACTATATAGATCAGCAAGAGAAAGGATGCTTGGGGGAGTTGCAGCAGGTTTGGCCGATTACTTTGATGTTGACCCGACAATAGTAAGACTTGTTTTTGTGCTCTCAGTATTTGCCGGAGGTGCCGGACTTATAGCATATATTATTATGTGGATAATTATTCCGCAAGGTCCATTTGTTCCTTTTGATATGAATGTAAATGTTCCTCCACAGAACCAGAGCGCCGGTGCCGCTTCAGATACGGGAACTGGTGAAGGCACCCGGGGAACTGCTGAAACAGGATCTTCAACTGCATCCAATACTGCAACCGGTACTGATCCTAACTCCGATTATTTCCAATCAATGAAGAATCATCACGAGAAACGGGGCGTTACATTCGGTATTATTTTAGTAGTACTGGGTATATTTCTTCTTGCTGACTCAATGATGCCCGGCATTCATTTCCATGATATTTTCCCTGTGGCACTTATGGTGGCAGGAATAGTTATTCTTTTAAATGCTATTTACAAGTAAAGAAGGATTTACAAACATGAAAACAAAACACATTTTTTGGGGGATATTATTTATTTCGATCGGCCTTTTATGGCTGCTCGATCGCTTAATATGGCTAAATGTTGAGTGGGATCATGTATGGAAGTTATGGCCGGTTGTTATCATCCTTTGGGGTGTGTCACTTATGATCGGGAACCATATAGCAAAAGGAATAATAACCGGAATTACAGCATTCATTCTTGCTCTTGCAATTTTTACTTCAGTTAAATTTGGTTTTATACATGTAGGGCATGGAATTGAATGGTCAATTAACGATGATAATATTAACAACAAGTATGGCGTAACCGACTATTCTGAATCATATGACAGTAATTTCAAAAAAGCATCGCTCCATTTTGATGCAGGTGCGGGAACATTCATATCACAGGATACAACCGCGGAACTATTCTTTGCCAGAGTAGAAGGACGAAAAAATAATTATACATTGTCAAAGAATGATACAGATGACAACGTAGACCTCAACTTTGATATGAGTAAGGGAGGGCATGTAAACTTTTTCCATTTTAACGGTTCAAGGAACAAAGTTGATTTCAGATTAAACAGTAAGCCCTTATGGGATCTTGATTTTAATCTGGGAGCTGCCTCATTAGATTTTGATCTGAGCCCATATAATATTGAAAAGATATCAATAGACATGGGAGCGGCATCCCTGAAACTTAAACTTGGGGATAAGGCAGAAGAAACAAAACTAGCAATAGATGCAGGAGCATCTTCAATTGATATAAGCGTCCCGGAAGAAGCCGGGTGTGAAATAAGTACAGATGCCAGCCTTTCTTCAAAACATATCAACGGATTTAATAAAATTGAAAATGATTTATACAGAACCGAGAATTTTGATAAGGCAAAGAAGAAGATATATATATCAATTGATTCAGGAGTTTCATCGATAAAAGTTAGCCGTTATTCTATACCTTCGGTTTAGCTTTCTTCGGTTTAGACTTTCTAATTTTAACGGGCTGCGGATCCCATAAATAATCATTCAGGATAACGCAGCCATTCTTATCAAACTTAACTCCTTCTGAGCGCAGTAAATCTTCCATTAAATCGAAACTACCAAAATGCAATCTTCCCGTAAGTGCGCCGAAACGGTTAACAACCCTATGGCAGGGAAGGCCTGAATCCTTGGCACCATTAAGTGCCCAGCCGACAGTTCTGGCTGATGATCTGATCCCGCAGGCTTCTGCAATATCTCCGAAAGTTGAAACTTTACCATAAGGTATTGAAGCTACAATTTCGTACACCCTGTCAAAGAAATCCTTTTTCTTTTTACCGCCGGGCTTCTTTTTCTTAACAGGAATCTTCTTAGCTGTCATTTATTTAATTGCTGCTGAATTTCAGCAGGTATGCTTTTATGAATTTATTTATATCACCGTCCATAACACCCTGCACATCAGAAGTCTCAACATCTGTACGGTGGTCCTTTACCATGTTATAAGGGTGGAACACATAAGAGCGGATCTGGCTTCCCCATTCAATTTTCATTTTACCTTTCTCCACTTCATCTATTTCGGCTAACTGTTTCTCTTTTTCGATCTGATAGAGTTTGGATTTAAGAAGCTTCATTGCATTTGTCTTGTTCTGGAACTGTGAGCGTTCACTCTGACATGCCGCAACAGCTCCCGAAGGAATATGAGTTATTCTTACAGCAGTTTCAACTTTGTTAACATTCTGACCTCCCTTCCCGCCTGAACGGAAAGTATCAATTCTTAAATCTGCAGGATTTATATCTATCTGTATAGTATCATCAATTTCAGGAATCACAAATACAGAGGCAAAAGAAGTATGCCTTCTTTTATTAGAATCAAAAGGAGATATTCTCACAAGCCGGTGAACTCCATTTTCAGCTTTCATATAACCGTAAGCATATTCCCCTTCCACTTCAATGGTAACAGATTTAATACCGGCGCCGTCACCGTCAAGTATATCAACAATATTCATTTTGAATCCGTTCTGTTCTCCCCATCGGAGATACATACGCATAATCATTTCGGACCAGTCCTGTGCTTCTGTTCCCCCCGCACCTGAATGAATAGTCAGAATGCAGTTATTTATATCATCCTTACCACTGAGCATATTTTTAAGCTCGGCATTTTCTATCTCTGACTCAAGGTCTTTAAGTTCTTTCTCAATTTCGCCTGCAAAGGAATCATCTTCTTCCATAGCAGCAAGCTCAATTATTTCTTCAAGACTCCCGGATTTTTTGTCAACATTCTGCCAGAGAATTACCCATCCCTCAAGTTGTTTTATATTCTGAAGGACTTTCTGGGCTCCCATCTGATCATCCCAGAATTTGGGTTCATTTGTTAAATGCCGGAGATCATTTATTTTTAATATCTTATTATCTACGTCAAAGATAACCTCTTAACCCGTTTATTCTTTCCTTGTATAGATTTAACCGTTTTAATTCTTCTTCGTACATGACATTCCTTGTTTATTTTTACTAAAATCTCTTTAACATCAGGGGTTTTCCTAAACCCCGGAGGTTCTTCCTGATTAACTTATACTTCAATTTCCATTCTTAATAATGCCGCTGCCAGAGTTTTCCCCTGTGCATCATGTTTAAGTGAAACTGTTCCTCCTCCTCCAAGAGTATCATGAAGAAGGAAATTCAGAGCATTGAGGTTCGGCAGTTCATATCTTTCAACATTACCGAGGCAGATGCCCTCGAAATATTTTTTTACCAATTCAGCAGTAAGATGTTCCTTTATTACTTTATAACCTTCGGCATCATAAGCTATTATGCCTATATTAGCGGCATCCCCCTTATCGCCGCTACGGCCATGGGCTATATCTTTCAATTTAACTTTCATAATTTATATTCCTTTCTAAATAGAATATATTTCTGCAACAGGTGTAACCACATCCTTCAATAATAGTGC
>JARLHC010000112.1 GCA_031292455.1 Ignavibacteriaceae bacterium | reverse complement strand
TCCTCTTGAAACTCCGAGAATTGCTACCTCGGGGGCATTTATAATAGGGGTAAAATATGTTCCTCCTATGCCGCCCAGGTTGGTAATTGTAAAACATCCACCCTGCATTTCATCCAGGCTGATTTTCCTTGTTCTTGCTTTTTCTGCAAGGCTGTTAAGTTCAACAGAAATTTCAGTTAAATTCTTCCTGTCAATATCTTTTATAACAGGCACTATCAAACCATGATCAGTATCTACGGCAACTCCTATATTAAAATATTTTTTATAAATAATTTCTTTCTTTTCCATATCAATACTTGAATTGAACTGGGGGTATTTCTTTAATCCAAATGATATAACCTTAAGAAGGATAGCAGTAATAGTTAATTTCCCACCGGCTTTTTCAATTTTAGGACCGTAAGATTTCCTGAACTTTTCAACTTCTGTAATATCCGCCTTATCAAACTGACTGACATGAGGCACAGCATTCCATGCGTAGCTTAAATGTTCGGCAGTAATAGTTCGAATCTTGCTCATGGGTTTTCTTTCAATGCTGCCGAACCTGGTGAAATCAGGAAGGGGTTCCTGTTTAATGCCAAAACCGCCTGATGGAAGGGCATCTCTGCTTTCATTCAGTCTTTTGACATAAGCTTTAACGTCATCCATTGAAATCCTACCACCGGAACCTGATCCAGTTACTTTTCTTATATCAACCCCAAGCTCCCTGGCTATTCTTCTTACTGAAGGAGCGGCAGGCGCAGAATGTTTCAGGATAGGGGGCTGATCATCAATTTCTCCCGGTTCAGTTTTCTTTTCACCTGCCGAAGAACCTCCCTCGGCTTTAAAGGTGGAAGGAATCTCATCTACTGATTTCGGCAGAGTGGGTTCTTTTTTTACGCTACTAATAAGCGCTTCCACTTTTAAAATAACAGCCCCAACTTTAGCTTTTTCACCTGGTTTAATATTTATTTCAACCACTTTTCCTTCGACAGTAGAAGGAACTTCAATAGTAGCTTTATCTGTTTCAATTTCAATGACACCCTGATCTTTTGTTATCATTTCCCCAATCTTTACCAACACATTCAACACATCCGCAGACTCAATATTTTCGCCGAGCTCCGGAAGTATAAAATCTACTATATGAAGTTCAGTGGCGGACTCCTCCTTAGATGATATTGGAGCGGAACTTTTTATAGTATCTGAAATTGCAGGAGAAACTGAGGCGCCATCCTGTTTATCTTTCCCTGAAACTTTAGAAACATCCGGCTGAAAGACAGGGGTAGAAGAAACTCCACTGATTTCTTCTGAATAAACAGATTCAACAGTAAAGATAACTGCTCCAACATTTATCTTGTCCCCAGATTTAACTAAAACTTCTTTTATAACCCCATCAACAGTAGAAGGTACTTCTATTGTTGCTTTATCAGTTTCAATTTCAATAACTGTCTGATCTCTTTCAATTGTATCTCCCGGCTTTATCAGCACATTCAGGACATCAGCACTTGTTATATTTTCCCCCAGCTCGGGTAATTTAAATTCTTCAACCATTACAAAAACCTTATATAGATAATTTTATGATTTCTTTCATCACTTTAAGTATTCATAGGATTTCTTTTTTCGGGATTTATATTCAAATCCTTCAAAGCTTTTTCCACCACACCGGATTTTATTTTTCCATCTTTTAATAAAGCATGTAAAGCTGCCAAGACAATATGCTTTGCATCCACCTCAAAGAAATCTCTTAATGCCATTCTGGATTCACTTCTGCCAAAACCATCGGTTCCCAGTGAAATCAAGGGGCGCGGAGTCCATTTAGAAATTGAATCGGGTAAAGCTTTAACATAATCAGAAGAAGCTACAAAAACTCCCTCTTCATCCCCGAGCATTTTTGTAATATAAGGAACCTTTGGCTCGTCAGAAGGATGGAGCAGATTCCATCTTTCAATATCAAGTGCATCCCTTCTTAACTCTTTATAACTGGTAACGCTCCAAACATCTGCAGCAACTTTATAATCTTCGAGAATTTCCTGAGCCTTCATAGCCTCATTAAGAATTGTTCCGCTGCCGAAAAGCTGTGCCCTATATTTAGGATTCTTAAGTTCTGAAGATTTCAGTTTATACATCCCTTTTATAATACCTTCCTTAGCACCTTCAGGCATAGGGGGCATGGGATAGTTTTCATTCATGACAGTTAAATAATAGAACACGCTTTCCTGTTCTTCATACATTCTTCTTATTCCGTCCCTGATAATAACAGCGAGTTCATATGCATATGCGGGATCATAAGTCACTACATCGGGTAATGGGTACAAAAGCAGATGGCTTTGTCCATCCTGATGCTGAAGACCTTCACCGTTCAGGGTAGTTCGTCCTGCAGTTCCGCCGAGAAGAAATCCTTTACATCTCATATCACCAGCAGCCCAAATAAGATCCCCAATTCTCTGGGGTCCAAACATAGAATAATAAATAAAGAAAGGAATCATATTTATACCATGGGTTGCATAGGCAGTACCTGCAGCAATAAATGAAGACATGGCACCTGCCTCATTTATACCTTCTTCTAAAATTTGCCCATTTGTAGCTTCTTTATAATAAAGGAGACTATCTTTATCCACAGGTTCATATAGTTGCCCAACATGGGAATAAATCCCTACCTGCCTGAACATTGCCTCGAGACCAAATGTTCTTGCTTCATCAGGGATAATAGGAACGATATACTTGCCAATCTCCTTGTCTTTCAGCAGTTTTGCAAGAATTCTTACAAACACCATAGTAGAGGATACTTCCCTTCCCTCACTACTTTTATAAAACTCTTCAAATATTTCTTCTGGGGGAGTTTTGATGGGTCTTACAACAGATTTACGAGAGGGGACAAAGCCACCGAGTTTGGCTCTTCTTTCCCTGAGATACTTCATTTCATGACTGTCATCGGCAGGTTTATAGAAAGGAGCCTGTGACACATCTTCATCAGAGATCGGAATTCCGAACCGTGTACGGAATTCCGCCAATTCATCTTCATTTAATTTTTTCTGTTGATGGGTTATGTTTTTTCCTTCTCCACTTTCGCCAAGTCCATACCCTTTAATTGTTTTGGCAAGTATAACAGTCGGCTGACCTTCATGAGTAACGGCTGCTTTATAGGCAGCATAGACTTTTTCCGGATCATGACCTCCCCTCTTCATTTTTCTCAATTGCTCATCAGTAAAATTCTTAACCATTTCAAGGAGATCATCATTAGCACCAAAAAAATGTTCACGGACATATTTTCCTGATTCAACAGAATATTTCTGATATTGCCCATCCACGACTTCACCCATTCTTTTAACTAGTTTTCCTTCCGAATCTTTGTCTAACAATGGATCCCAGTCACTCCCCCAGACAACTTTAATAACATTCCATCCGGCACCGCGGAAAATAGCTTCAAGCTCCTGAATTATTTTTCCATTTCCGCGCACAGGTCCATCTAACCTCTGCAGGTTACAGTTAATGACAAAAATCAGGTTATCAAGTTTTTCCCTGGAAGCAAGAGTGATGGCACCCAATGATTCAGGCTCATCAGTTTCGCCATCGCCGAGGAACGCCCATACCTTACCGCCATTTTTCTTTTTTAGTCCACGGTCTTCAAGATAGCGGTTAAACCTTGCCTGGTAAATTGCCATAATAGGGCCCAGTCCCATAGACACAGTGGGGAATTCCCAGAAATCAGGCATGAGCCATGGATGGGGATAGGAGGAAAGTCCGCCATCGGGTTTTAGTTCTCTTCTGAAATTTTCAAGCTGCTGCTGGGATAATCTACCTTCAAGGAAAGCCCTTGCGTAGATTCCAGGGGATGCATGCCCCTGAAAATAAATCTGATCCCCATCATAATCTTCACCCTTTCCACGGAAAAAATGATTAAATCCTATTTCATAAAGAGTAGCAGCAGAGGCATAAGTTGAAATATGACCTCCTATTCCATTCTCATGTTTATTGGCTCTAACAACCATAGCCATGGCATTCCAACGGATAAGGCTTTTTATCCTTCTTTCAATCTCCCGATCGCCAGGAAATGGAGGCTGTTCATTCCGGGGTATTGTATTAATATATGGAGTATTGGCAGTAAACGGAAGTGTAATTCCTGCTTTATGCGCTCTTATCTGAAGTTGCTGTAGAATTTCCTTTACTCTTTCGGGTCCGCCGTGTTCTAACACATAATCGAGTGAATAAAGCCATTCCTTCGTTTCTAATTCATTTATTTCTATGCTTTTATCATTACTCATAAAGATATAATCCTTTAATCCATAAATGGTTCAAATGCTGATCCCTCAATAAATATTCAATCAATAAATTAAGAGATTTGACTTATAAACACAAGAAACTGAATACTTTATAGAGATTTCAATGCGCCAGAGTACATACATATTATCAAAAGAAAATAGTTTTATTACAGGGGTATTATTATTATTTTTCCATTTTCAATATATAAGAGAAGAATTGAACCTGTTATGCTAAAACAATTAAAAAACAAACCATCAATCACTTCGAAAAGCAAAAGACCATTTTTTTCAAAACCGGTATATATAATTTCAGGAATTGTGATTTTAGCTGCAATTATTGTTCTGTTAATCAATCCCTTTTCTAATAAAGTAAATATGGATTCCGAATATATGTTTAAAAAAGACGGTGAATTAACATTCACAGATTCTCTTAATAATCCTAAAATAAAAATTGATATTCAGATAGCCAACAATGATTACAACAGAGAACTGGGATTAATGAATCGCAAACAGATGGATGAAAACAGGGGTATGCTTTTTATTTTCCCGGTAGAACAAATTCAGTCATTCTGGATGGAAAATACATATATACCTCTTGATATGATTTTTATAAATGCAACTAAGAAGATAGTTACTATTCACAGGAATACAAAAATATTATCAGAACAATCTTATCCTTCTTCCGCTCCGGCCCTATATGTAATAGAAGTAAACGCAGGTTATTGTTCTAGACATGGTATTACTGAAGGAGATAGGATCAACTTTATTGAACTTAACCAGAAGTAATTATTTAACCTGGTCTCCGTATAATTCCAATTCAACCAGTTCGCAGATAATGTGAGCTATGGTAATATGTCCTTCCTGGATTCTCTGAACATTTGAAGATGGAACAACAACCGGAATATCAACATTAGTTTTAAGATTCCCCCCTGCTCCTCCAAGAAATCCTATTACCTGCATCCCCTTTTCATGTGCCATACTAACTGCTTTAATGATATTTGGAGAATTACCGCTCGTCGAAATAGCAATTAAAACATCTCCCTTGTTCCCAAGCCCCTGTACATTCCGGGCAAATACATTTTCAAACCCAATATCATTTGCACCTGCGGTTAAGTTAGATGAATCGGTGGTAAGAGCAATGGCACAAAGCGGAGGACGCTTTAGCTGATGGTTCAGCCTAATCATAAACTCTGTTGCAATATGCTGACAATCAGCTGCACTTCCTCCATTACCGCAAAGAAGTAGTTTATTCCCTTTTCTATATAATCCTACAATTAAATCTACAGCTTTAAGAATCGACTCAAGACATGCATCTTTAATCTTTAATTTAGTCTCTGCACTTTCAACCAAAGAATCAGCAGCAAATTTTATCTTATCCAATATGTATCCTGATAAATTTTATTCTGTTAAATATTTCTTAGCTAAATATAACGCACAGATAGTTTTGGCATCTATAATTTCATTATTATGGATTTTCTCCTCTAACTCATTAAGAGAAAACTCATGCGTTTCCATCCCTACTTCCCCTTCTTCATGATTTTTATTCCCCGGTTTAAGATCACGGGCAAGGTAAAGAGTTAATTTTTCATCGCAGAACCCGGGCGTGGAAACTATCTCTCCCAATCTGATAAAATTATCAGCCTTATACCCTGTCTCTTCTTCTAATTCTCTTCTTGCACAATCAAGAGGATCTTCATTATTATCCAGTTTCCCGGCTGGCAGTTCATATATTACTTTATTAAGCGGATAACGGTATTGTGTTACCAAAATTATTTTCCCGTTGTGAAGTGCTAAAACAACCGCTCCGCCCGGATGCATAGCAACTTCCCTGTAACCAGTAACCCCATTCTCATATTCAATTTCATCTACCTTGAGATCAATGATCCGCCCTTTGTAAATTTCTTTTGAATTTTTAAGTTTAAATTTCATTCTGATCTGTATCCTGCTTCATAATAAGGAACTAATTCTTTTCCAAGAAACTTAAGCAGCATCGTCATAACACCTAATTCGTCCAGCAGCCCGAATAACCTTACAAAACTTGGGACTTTATCGATAGGAGTAACAAAATAAATCAATGCAGCCGCTACGATTGCTTTCTTCTGCCAGGAAACTAATGGATCATCCATATACCTGTAAAGTGCAAGTACATCCCGGGCAAAAGAAACCTTCTTACCGGTCTTTTCAAGGCGTGTCCATAGATTCTCTTCAACAAAAAGAATTTTATCTTCTTCTTCCTTTATTCCACCGAAATCAAGTTCGGTAAATTCAGTAAGATCAACATCTTCGTCTTTCATAAAAACTCCTATTTCTTATGTTTCGCGAACCAATCGAATACCGTATTCCACCATAACCTTGCATCCTGTGGTTTAATAACAAAATGAAACTCATTGGGAAAATAGAGTAATTTACTCTCAACCCCAAGTACCTGAAGAGATGTAAATAACTGAAAACCTTGTTCTTCCGGCACCCTGAAATCCATCCCTCCCTGTATAATTAGCATCGGCGTCTTTGCATTCTGTATATACATGTGAGGAGACCATTTCTCATATAACTTTCTGTTCTGCCAGGGCGCTCCCTTAAATTCCCAGGTAGGAAACCATAACTCCTCTGTAGTACCGTATTCACTTTCGGCATTAAATACACCGTCATGACTTACTACGGCATTAAATCTTGTTGTATGACCTTCCATCCAGTTCTCCATATATCCGCCGTAGGAAGCTCCTGCTGAGAACTGGTTATTCTTATCTATAAATTTGAAATTATTAATTGCGTAATCAAATGATTTCATTAAATCAATATATGGCTTGCCTCCCCAATCGCCGGATATTTCATCTGTAAATTTCTGACCGTACCCTGTGCTCCCCCTTGGATTCGGAGAAACAACTACATATCCTTTGGCTGCAAACAATTGCTCATTCCATCGGTAATGGAAATCATCATCCCAATGCCCCTGAGGTCCGCCATGTATTAAAAATATTACAGGATATTTCTTAGCCGGATCAAAGAATGGAGGCTTGATAATAATTGACTCTATCTTTGTCTTATCCGCACCTTCACACCAGAAGGTCTCAAGTGGATTCATCTCAATACCCGAAAGCAGCTCTGCATTAATATGCGTAAGTTGCTTAATATCTGTACCGTCACTATTCATACAGAATATTTCATCGGGTAAATTCGTTCTCTGCTGCTTAAAATATAGTACCTTCCCGTCAGGAGAAATGTTAGGAAGACTGTTTATATGCTCTTTTAGTAATAACTTTATCTCTCCTGAATTTAAATCGAGTTTGAATATTGATGAGTATATCTCATTTTCTGAAACAAAGTAAATAGCTTTACTGTCAGGTGACCAGATAATATCATCTACCGAAAGATTGAACTTACTCGTTACATTCTTGCTTGTCCCGCCGGAACGGTCATACAAAATAATGTTCTTTTTATCTGCTTCAAATCCGGGACGCTCCATCGATAGAAAAGCCAGGTACTTTCCATCCGGTGAATAAAAAGGATGAAAATTATTTCCTTTGCTTTCCGATATCTTACTTAATGCCGATGCACCGTTGACTGAGGCCTCAGATACCTTCCCGACATAAACGTTATTATTCGTACTAAGCGCTACAACCTTCGATGTATTCATCGTCAGTACTATTTCCAGGTTGTCAGGAGAGAAATTGTAATCATCTGTACTTCCTAAATCAACCGGCGGTACATCCGACTCGCTGTTAAGATTCAGATCTATGTAATCCTTTTCCCCCGGATAGAACAGGAACAAATGACTTCTCTTATCATCACGCCAGTCGTTCCAATATCTGTACATCAGTCCCGTTATTATCCTGGCTTTAACCGGGCTCTTCTCTTTTTCATCATCTTTTGCTTTATTGCAATCCTGATCTTTACAATCCGGATACACCGAAGAAGCAAACAATATCTTCTTTCCATCCCGTGCCCACTTATAATCTGAAACCTGAGTGTAAATATCTGTCAGTTTCTCCTCCCCGGTTCCATCAGTATTGCACAACCAGATTTGCCCATCTTTTATATATGAGACTTTCCTGCTGTCAGGTGTAAATTTAGGCAGTGTTTCATTCTTATCAGTACTTTTAAGAGCATGAAGATCCTTCCCATCACTTTCCATTATATAGATGTCAGTATGCCCTTTGTTTTCTTCCATACTATATGAAGTCAGTTCGAATACTATCTTTTTCCCATCCGGAGAAGGCTCAAAGTAGCCAACTCTTTTCATTTTCCAGAGATCATCAACAGTAAGAGCTCTCTTATTCTGCGAAAAAGTAAAGAAAGGCAGCAGGAGAAATATTAAAAATAGATTTTTCATAATACCACATTAATTCAAAAGTAAGAGTAAAATTAGCAGAACTTGGTTTGAAAGGCAACGGAATTAGTTAACAGTATTAAACAGTTTTGCATAAAATTAACCATATAATAAATTCAGTCCTTTTTTTATTTAATCCGGCTTTAGCTACATTTGACCTCTTAAGATCAAAGAAAGTGAGAAAATTGATAAAGAATAGATTTATATTTCTGCCGGGTTCGGATTTCCAGATTAAGAAGTTCCTTGAAGATACTCCTGTCGAAGCAAAGGAAATACTTATAATAGGGTCTAATTCGGAAGAAATCGCCGATATTTTCATCGAAAATAAAGCCAAAAGCGTAATAATTATAGTTAATGATAATGATTCGCTTCTGAGATCACGGTTCCTCCTTTCAGGCAATAAGAATATCTCTGTCAGGATGATGGAGTTTACAAATACGGATTTTAAGGATTCCTCCTTCGATATCGTCTATGCACAAGCTTCCATTTCTTCCCTTGAAAGGAAAAAAATATTAAAAGAAATTAAAAGAATATTAAAACCAGAAGGCATCATCTGTACCGGCGAAATAGTAAACCTCGAAAAAGAAGTCCCCTTGTTTATTAAAAATCTGCGGGAAAACTCCGGAATTCATGCCCCCTGGATCAACGATCTGAATGACTTCTATGTGAACGCCGGCTTTGAGATAATCTCCGATCAGGATCTTTCACACAGACTTCAGAATTTCTATCGGGATAACTCCTCTCTGCTTAATGAAAATAAAGATGATCTTTCTCTTCAGGAAAAAAGTTACTATAAAACTATATTAAAAAAGATGAGCCACGAATCTAATGCATATCTTGATTTGGGCGGATTCAAATTCATGGGCTTTAAAATGATTACAGCTAAAAAGAGACTATTATGAAGAAAGGTGATATAATTGAATTAACAATAGATAGGTATGCTTTCGAAGGCAAGGGCTTGGCCAAAATAGATAAAAACCTTATCGTTCCTTCACCTCCATCAGAAAAAGATAAACACAACAATTATGTAGTTTTTGCGGATGGTTCTTACCCGGGTGATACCGTAAAAACAAGACTCCTTAAAATTAAAAAGTCTTACGCTGAATCTAAAGTCGTCGAGGTTGTTATCCCTTCCCCCTACAGGATACCTGCTAAATGCAGATTCTTTGGCCTCTGCGGAGGATGCAAACAACAGGATCTTGATTATCAGGTCCAGCTGAAATTCAAACATCAGCAGGTGGAAGAGATATTCCAGAAGATGGGCGGATTTAAGGATTTTGAGATTCAGCCAATAGTTCCCTCCGAAAAAGTTTTCTATTACAGAAATAAGATGGAATTCTCTTTCGCAGATAAGAGATGGCTTAAAAAAGAGGAAATAGAAAACGAAAAAATAACTGATAGAAATTTTGCTCTCGGTCTCCATATCCCCGGCATCTATGACAAAGTATTAGATATAGATGAATGCTTCCTGCAGTCAGAATTGAGCAATAAAATTCTAAATTTTACAAGGGATTTCTTTAAGACGAAAGGCACTCCTGTTTATTCTACTAAAACTCATGAAGGATATTTAAGAAACCTCGTTATTAAACAGTCGCACCATACCGATGACCTGATGGTTAATCTTGTTACGGCCTCTGAAAATGAGGAGCTTATGCAAGAATATACAGCAGGACTCCTGACTCAGGTTCCCCAAATTACAACTGTAATAAATAACATAAATCTTAAAATGGCCGCTGTTGCCACAGGCGATTATGAAAAAGTATTTCACGGAACCGGATATATATATGATTCCATAGGCGGATACGTTTTCAGGATAAGCGCTAATTCATTCTTCCAGACAAACTCCCTTCAGGCTGAAAAACTCTACGATACTGCTCTTGAATTCGCACAGTTGAAAGGAGATGAAATTATTTACGATCTTTACTCAGGTGCTGGTACTATTACTATATTTATTTCCGGAAAAGCTAAAGAAGTATATGCTTTTGAAACCATCGATCCCGCAATAATGGATGCGGAGGAAAATGCATCG
This sequence comes from Ignavibacteriaceae bacterium, assembly GCA_031292455.1. Taxonomy (GTDB): domain Bacteria; phylum Bacteroidota; class Ignavibacteria; order Ignavibacteriales; family Ignavibacteriaceae; genus Fen-1301. The sequence goes on along the minus strand of JARLHC010000112.1, from coordinate 149 downwards.
CTTAACAATATAAAGAATGTAAAATTTATAAAAGCCGACCTGTATAAATCATTCCTCCCTATAGTAAAAACGGAAAAACTCCCTAAACCGGATGTAATGATTATCGACCCTCCCAGAAGCGGTATGCACCCCACTACCGTCCAGGATGT
>JARLHC010000111.1 GCA_031292455.1 Ignavibacteriaceae bacterium | reverse complement strand
TTGAAGATAATCATCGGCACCAACTTCCATTCCCCGTCTTATAATTTTTTTATCATTAAGAGCAGAGATAAAAATGAAAGGCGGCGGAAAACTCCCAAAACGTATTTTATAACCTTCTAAAATACTAATACCGTTCATATCAGGGAGGGAAATATCACATAATATAAGATCATAAGCTGTCTCCTCAATTTTAATTATACCTTCATTCCCATTTCTGGCTCCTATTGCCGAGAAGCCTTCTTCACGAAGTAACTCCAGAACATTTTCCCGGATAACGTCATCATATTCAATATAAAGAATTTTAGGCATGGGCAGAATATTTTATTTATAACAAAATGAAACACTATGATTTAGAAATTACGTAAATAATTATTTCAGGCAAAGCGAATTGATCATCTTTACAGGTTATTTATTTTGGTGATTATCCACAAGTCAATTCGGTTTTACCGATAAAATCCTATATTTCGCCGATTTTTATTTCAGATTGTGGATGTATTTGTATTATTTTTAATTATTCAATCAATTTTAACAATTAAACACTCAATGGAAACCAAAAACGCAGACCTTTCTGGACTTAAAATAGACAGGTCAGAGAAATCGTATAATCCTGATTCAAACAGAAATAAGATAATTGGAATTCTTATCGGAACAGCAGCTGTAGTTATTATCTTATTTTTTGTTTTAAGGTCAACGTTTACACAAGGAATTGAGGTAAAGCTGATAACTGCGGTTACGCAATCCCCTTCGCAAACTAATGCTTCACTTACGGCAAGCGGTTATATTGTAGCGCAAAGAAAAGCGGCAGTTGCCTCCAAGGGAACCGGGAGGCTTATCTGGCTGGGGGTAGTTGAAGGGGATAAAGTAAAAAAAGGCCAGATAATCGGCAGACTTGAGGATAATGATATACATGCATTACTTGAGCAGGCCAAAGCAAATCTATTATTAGCACAGGCAGACCTTAAAGATGCAGAAAATACATATAACCGGGAGAAAGCATTATTGAAGACGGGATCCGCGACCAAGATGGATGTGGATGCAGCCGAAGCCAGATATCTCAGAGTTGTTGCTTCAATTGATGGGGCAAAGGCAAATATCAGTTCACAAGAAATAGCAATTGAGAATATGTTAATCCGTGCGCCATTTGACGGCACTGTGTTAACCAAGAATGCAGATATTGGGGAAATAGTATCTCCTTTGGGAGCGAGCCTTAATTCAAGAGCCGCAGTTGTTACAATGGCAGATATGGGTTCATTAGAGGTTGAAGCAGATGTATCGGAATCAAATATAGAAAAGATAAAGCTTAACCAGGAGAGCGACATTGTGCTAGACGCATATCCGGATAAAAGTTATGAAGGATATGTAGCTAAAATTATCCCTACGGCAGACAGATCAAAAGCTACGGTTATGGTAAAGGTTGGTTTTAAGAATTATGATGAGCGGGTTTTACCTGAAATGAGTGCAAAAGTGCTATTTATGTCCGATAAACCAAAAGATGAAATCAAAGATGAAAAGCCAGCGTTGATATTACCTATGACGAGTATCGCAAAGAGGGATGGTAAGGATGTAGTATATTTAGTGAGAGATGAGAAAGCAGTAGAAATTCCAGTAACCACAGGACGAAGATTTAATGCATACCTGGAAATAACTTCAGGCATCTCGGATGGGGATAAAGTAATAGATAAGGTAATCGATCAAATCAAAAACGGAATAAAAGTAAAAGTTCTATAGTCAATAATTTTATTATGGAGAAGTAATGTCTGAAATAATAGAAGTTCAGAATGTATCAAAATCATATTGGCGTGACAGTCTTGAAATATCAGTCCTTCATAATATTTCGCTTAAGGTAAATGAAGGAGAGTTTCTTGCATTAATGGGGCCATCGGGATCAGGCAAGACGACGCTATTAAATTTAATAGCAGGGATTGACCGTCCCACCAAGGGAAAGTTGATAGTGGCAGGAACGGATATTGCCTCTCTGGGGGAATCAGCACTTGCAAAGTGGAGATCGGCCAGTGTTGGATTCGTCTTTCAATTTTATAATCTGATTCCGGTGCTGACAGCATTTGAGAATGTTGAACTGCCTCTTTTATTGACGAAGCTATCGAAATCCGAAAGAAGAAAGCACGTTGAGGCAACATTAGATATTGTCGGATTAGGAGACAGAATACATCATTATCCAAAACAGTTATCGGGCGGACAGGAACAGAGGGTAGCAATAGCGCGAGCAATTGTAACAGACCCTGTACTGTTAGTTGCAGATGAACCGACCGGTGATTTGGACAGGACGTCAGCAGAAGAAATACTAACACTAATGGAGAGGCTAAACAAGGAGTTCAATAAAACAATATTGATGGTTACGCATGATCCCCATGCTGCACAGCGGGCAAGAATAGTACGCCATTTAGAAAAAGGAGACCTCACAGAAGGAGATAATCATGAGAATATTAAAGCTCATATTTAAAAATACATTACGGCATAAGTTAAGATCTTCATTAACTATTTTAGGGATTGCAATTGCTGTAATCGCTTTCGGTTTACTGCGAACAGTTGTAACAGCATGGTCAGTTGGAGTGGAAGCTGCCTCTGCCGACCGATTGATTACACGGCATTCTGTTTCCTTTATATTCCCGCTTCCTTTATCGTACAGAGACAAGATAGAGCAAATTCCGGGCGTGGATGAGGTATCATTTTCAAACTGGTTCGGAGGAGTTTATAAGGACAAAAACAATTTCTTTGCAAGGATGGCTGTAAGGGATAACATTTTTGATGTTTATCCTGAATATGCAGTACCGAAAGATCAATTAGATATTTATGACAAAGAGCGGAATTCATGCATAATCGGAAAAGACATAGCTGAAAAATACAAACTTAAACCCGGGGATATTATTTCCATGGAAGGAGATATTTACCCCGGTCAGTGGGATTTTGTTGTAAGGGGGATATACCAACCAAAGTATAAAACAACCGATGGGACACAAATGTTCTTTCATTGGGATTATCTAAATGAGAGGATGACAAAGGAAATGCCAGGAAGGGCCAATGATGTAGGGTGGTATATAATTAAGATAAAGGATCCATCACAATCGGCAGTTATATCGGAAAAGGTGGATGCATTATTCAAGAATTCCCCAGCTGAAACAAAAACAGAAACAGAGCGTGCATTTAACCAAGGATTCCTTGCTTCTACAAGTGCGATAATTACAGCGATGGATGTAATGTCATTTATGATAATAGGAATTATAATGCTTGTTTTAGGGAACACAATGATAATGGCTTCAAGAGAGAGAACCAGGGAGTATGCGGTATTCAAGACTTTAGGATTTTCAGGAAAACACATGGTAGGATTGATTTTGGGGGAATCAATGTTTATCTCATGTCTTGGGAGTTTTGTAGGGCTGATGTTAGTTTTTCCAATAGTGGCCTCATTTGAGAAATTTATTCCAAAAGCATTTTTCCCAGTTTTCTATATAGAACCGATTACCTTAATTCTTGCAGTAAGTGCGGCATTATTAATTGGAGTAGCTGCAGCCATATTCCCAATTCAGCGAGTACTTAATACAAAAATAGTAGAAGGATTCAGGTTTGTAGGATAATCATTAAGGAATCACAAATGAAAATACCATTTAAATATACTTTCAGAAGTTTTACAGCAAAAAAGCTGACAACTGTAATTACAATTGCAGGCATCTCACTTGTAGTATTTGTATTTGCTGCAGTCCTAATGATGGCATATGGCGTACAGAAAACTTTAGTTGCTACGGGATCGATTGACAATATAAAAATAACAAGAAAGGCAGCCAACGGAGAAATATCGAGTATAATTGACCCTGAGACCCAGAATGTAATCAGGACACTTCCTGACATTGCCAAGCAACCTGACGGAACACAGTTAATTTCAAATGAGCCGGTAGTGGTAATTAATATTTCAAAAGGTTCGGGTGAGTTAAGCAATGTAACGGTAAGAGGAATCGGTACTTCGGGAATGCAGATCCGTCCGCAGGTTAAAATTATTGAAGGCAGGATGTTTAATTTCGGGTTAAGGGAATTAATTGCAGGTGAAGCACTTCATAAAAGATTTCCAGATGCACAGGTTGGAAGCAAGGTAAAATTAGCCGGCGATTACTGGAGCGTAGTAGGTGTATTTACATCAAACGGCAGCGGATTTGATTCTGAGTTATGGGGAGATGCCATACAATTACTGACAGCTTTTCACCGCGGAAATACCTGTTCTTCGATTACACTGAAACTTGCGAATACAAACAATCTAAGTGAATTCAAAAAAGCATTTGATACAGATAGAAGACTTCAGCAGTTTGAATATGATACAGAGACACAGTACTATGAGAAACAATCGGAATTCCTTTCCACTTTTATAAAAGTATTAGGGATATTCATAACCATAATATTCAGTTTCGGTGCTATAATAGGAGCCATGATAACGATGTATTCGGCCGTAGCGAACAGGACAGTAGAGATAGGCACATTAAGATCATTAGGATTCAGCAGAAGAAGCATTCTGAGTTCATTTCTAATCGAATCTTTGTCAATTGCATTAATTGGAGGAGCAACAGGATTATTGCTTGCATCATTCCTTCAGTTCTTTACAATTTCAACTATGAACTTTACATCTTTTTCGGAATTAGCGTTTTCTTTTGCGCTGTCACCTTCAATTATTGTAACCTCCTTAATATTCGCAATAATTATGGGGATACTTGGAGGATTCCTCCCTTCAGTCCGTGCAGCGAGAATGAATATAGTAACGGCGTTAAGAGCAGGATAATTACAGAACTGTAATCAGACAGTGGTATACCTGATTAGGTCATTCAGCAGGATCATCTTATATTGCTCCATCCATATTTTGAAAAGTGAAATATTTCAGCATTCACAACGCTTAAAGAACCATGCTTTACATCAGCAAAAATATGGGATGCATTCACCGGTACGTATGTACCATTATCCATACAAACGAATTGGATATTGGCAGGGTCAGATGGCAAGATTGCAGGATCGAGACCTTTTACTCTAAATGTTAATAATGCAGGCAGGAGAAAAGAATTTGGTGTTGGACCGAAAGTCACTCCGAAATCACCTGTAAGACCATCCTGACTAACATTAAAACTTACTATAATCGAATCTGAAACAGCGTTAGGAGGAAAATGCAGAATAATGTTAATTGATACAATTCCATAAGCTGACTGATAAGAATCGCTATACTTAAGATTGCCACCAGTTTGAGGAGTGATAAGAAATGATCCTGCTTTATATAAAGTACGTGGTTCTAAGCTAGAAGGTAATCTTAAGAAAGAGACTGTCTTTTGGGTTTGATCAGTTTTAATAGCCGGAGCTAATACATTGTCGGTTCCGGCAACCTTACAACCTATGAGTAAAAGGATGGAAAGTAAGGCGAGTATATATAACTTATTCATCTTATCTTCCTATTATTAATAATAAAATTCATATTTTCGCTTAATAAGGGAGCAGGAAACATAGAGTACAACAATTGAGCCCAAAAATTTTAATTTAATTTTGTTAAAAAATGTATTATAATGTGCTTAAACTTCAGAATGGAAGGAAAATATTACTGATTCAAATGGGAAATGTTACCGATGATTATATAAGGTAATTCTTATTTTTATTGTTAATTTTAGAGTAATAATCTAAATCTTTTCAATTTCTAACTATATAGCTTAACATTTTAAGGACTAAAATGAAATACCTCTTTTTAATCATATTTACATTATCTTTTTTTATGGTAGGATGTTCAAAAAAAGAAGAGAAACCCATAGTGAATAAAAGTCAATTTGTAACCGATACTTCCGGATTAAAGACTACGCCATTGTCAAACCCTAATGAGCCGTTTACATTCAGATATAATTATGAAAAGGGAAAGAGTTACAACTACAGGGTAAGTTCTATAGCCTCAGATATTGAAACTATGAAAGCTGAATCTACAATAACGCAAACATTTAAGCAGAACAGTATATATAATCTTGAGTTGACTCCTACAGAAACCGACCAAGGAGGAACAATGGAGATGAATGCTGTTATTAATTCGATAAAAATTGATGCGCAAGTTCAGGGTCAAAGTCTATCATATCAGTCAGGTACAGTTAAAGATTCCACAGAGAAATTAAAATTTGCCGAATATGAAGCACTGACCAAAAGTGCATTCAGTGTAAGAATTTCTAAATTAGGAGAAATACTTGAAATAATGCGAGTTGATAAAATCCTTAACAAATATTTTTCAATTAATGCACAAGCCAATGCAATGAATCCAGAACAAAAATCTGCATTAAGAATGAAATTTATTGAAGGACTTCTTCGTCCAATATTTGTACAGATTTTCAAACCGATTCCAGATCACAGCGTAGCCAAAGATTCGATATGGACATATACACAGGCACCAGCGGAAGCTATGGTTTTCAAAATGGATAATACCAATGTTTATAAAATTATAAATCTTGAAAAACTGGATAATGATAAAATAGCGATTATAGACGGTACTATTAAAACAGTAATAACGGGAAATAATAAAGCAACTGACAGAGGAGTATCATACGATTTTACAAAGCCTGTATTAAATGCTTCCGGAAAAATTTACTTTGACATTACAAAGGGAGTGATCATAAAATCGAATGTAAAGACTAAAACTGCTACTCATTTTACTATGGAAGCTCCCACTCCAAAAGGAAAGCAAAAGGGAGAGAGATGGGGAACTACAGAGAACAGTTATATAGCTGAACTTTTATAAAGAATAAACTTCATAAAAAGCAAAAACGGGAAATGTACTTATAAAGAAGAAAATTCATTTCCCGTAAATGCTTTTTACAAAAGGAATTTATTTAATGGAAGTTAAGCATCCAGAATAATTATCCAATCAAATTTATCATTTCCTTAATTGCCTGATTTAATCCGACAAACACGGAACGTGCAATAACAGCCTGTCCTATACTAACTTCATCAATATCGGCAAGCTCCCTGAAAATTTTAATATTCTGATAATTCAGACCGTGCCCAGCATTGACACCTAAACCGAGTTTTTTAGCATGTTTTACAGCTAATCGTATCTTTTCAAGTTCATCAAACTGCTCTTCTTCGGAAATAGCATTAGCAAAGACACCTGTATGGATCTCAATATAATCCGAGCTTATCTGTGCAGCGGCATCAATCTGATCGATATCCGGTTCGATAAACAGGGAAACCTCGATATCTGAATTATGAAGATCATTGATAGCGCTTTTAAGTTTTGTAATGTTATCAATAACTGAAATACCTCCCTCAGTAGTAAGCTCTTGTCTTTTCTCAGGAACGATTGTAGCGAGTTCAGGGGCGACATCACAAGCAATTTTAATTATCTCATCAGTAGCGGCCATTTCAAGATCGAGTTTAGTAGTAATGAGCTCCCTAAGGAGGCGCAAATCCCTTTCATTTATATGTCTTCTGTCCTCCCTCAAATGTACAACTATCCCATCTACACCAGCCTGTTCTGCTAACAAAGCGGCAGTAACAGGATCCGGTTGAGTTTCACCCCTGGCATTTCTTAAAAGTGCGATATGATCTACGTTCAGAGAAAATCTCATCTTAATATTCCTTTAGATAATTATCTTAAATATTTTGATTAACGAATTAAGTCCAATCCCATATACATCTGCACGGAACCTATATATAGAAATCAATTCGATGCTAAACATTACACCTGCGTGAGCAATGATGCAATATAATACAGAACGGGTTTTTAAAGCAAGTATGCCGAGAGCAAGTCCTGCAATTATTGCGCCGAAAGTTTCGGCTGCCGGTTTGCCGTTATGGAGAATCAGGAATGGAATCATCTGGATAAGGACTGTATAATAACCAAATTTCTCTTCCAGCCCGAAGAGCATAAACCCGCGCCAAATAAATTCCCATGCTGTTAAATATATTAGAACCCCCATTTCAAAAACCAGGAAAATACTCCAGGAAAATTTCACATCATTAATCTGGGGATATGTTTCAGCAAATTCGCGGTTAGCTGATACAAACCAAATTATCGGAATCATAACTGCCAGAAAGATGATGGAGTATTTCAGACCAGTCTTATAGTCCCCTACCGTCAATCCGTAAGAAGTAAGTTTCTCTTTCAGAAAGAATTTAATTATAAAGAGAGGCAGAACAAACAGAGTTACAAAATCACTTATAAACCAATAAAGATATTCATACAGGTAAACATTATTTTCGGATTGGAGTTGTTCAAAAAAGTTATTCCTGAAAAACCTTCGTGAAGAATAGTAATACGATATAGTCTGCAGAAGGGCGACAGATAAGAAAATTATAAGTACTTTCCTATCCAGCTGTTTAACAATTTTCCAAAGGTTTTTCAGATCGACAGTTAACAAGTTCATGTTATATTTATTTATTAGAAGTAAAAATAGAATATTAATCAGAGTATTGAAATATTTGATAATAATATGTGAAGCCTGCTAAAAAGCTTTGTTTTGGGCGATAATCATCAATTATTAAAGAACATTAATGAAGTATTGCAAGTCAAAAATGTGTTAGGTAAATTTAATTAAATTAAAAACAATTTATTAAACACATAGGAGCCAAAATGAAACCAGGTATTTTACTCTCAGTTATACTTATATTAACATTTACAGTCTATCCTCAAGGAAGTCTACAATCAACATTGCAAAGTCTTTCCCAAGATGCAGCAACATCATATGTAGGGCCGATAGTATCGGCGTTCGGCGCTGATTTAAATTCCGGATGGGTACACAGGGTTCCAAAAGCGAAGATTTTCGGAATAGATGTTGAATTTGGAATTGTTGCTATGGGAACGTTTTTTAGTGATAACAATAAAACTTTTTCAACTTCAGGAGTATTTAAATTTAATCGTGATGAAGCTGATAAATTGGTTCCACAAAGTTACTCCCAGTCGATAAGAGCTGATCTTATTAATCAAATTATTCAAAAAGATTTTACAGTAGGGATCAGCGGTCCAACTATTGTAGGATCTAAAAATGATTCAGTTAAAATAGCATTCGGCGGGGCCACTGTAAGTGGTTATTCAATCCCAAGCAAGAATATTGCATTGCCTGTAACCGGATATTTGGAAAATTTACCAGCATTTCCGCTTGGCGCTCCGCAATTAACAATAGGGACATTTTATGGTACATCCATTGCATTCAGATATGTTCCCTCTATTTCCATGGGAGATAAATATGGAGATTTTTCATATTTTGGTGTTGGAGTACAGCATAATCCGGCAATGTGGATACCTTTCCCAATTCCATTGGATGTATCTGTAGGATTATTCACACAGTCAATGAAACTTGGAACCATATTTAAAAGCTCATCCACAACTTTTGGCATATATGGAAGCAGGACATTCGGACCAAGTGCATTGAATGTTACACCTTATGCAGGTTTTTCTTATGAAAGTTCGTCAGCAGATGTTACATATGATTATAGCGTAGATACCCCAGCCGGACCCTCAACACAACATGTAACATTTAATTTAACGGGTGAAAATTCCGTCCGGTTTATGCTGGGAGCAGCATTTAAGTTAGCAGTACTAAATATAAATATTGATTATAATATTGCTAAATATAATGTAGCTAGTGCGGGAATTGGTTTTATTTTCTAAAGATCGTATAGTTAGACTATTAAAAGCCTCAGAGAATATCTGAGGTTTTTTAATTTTAAGGGAATTTTTTAGCATCTTGCTCCAGCGCAAGTTTTTTATTTAAAAATGTGAGATTTAGGCATTATTTTAGATATAAGGGGAAAATTCTTCATCCTAATATTCTTGACAAAAAAGAGTACTTAGAGTATATTAGCACTCGCTATTAGAGAGTGCTAATATCGATCCGTTTAATCTAAATAAAATTGGAGGTAATCAATGAGTAAAATTAACTTAAAGCCATTAGCTGACAGAGTAATAGTTAAACCAGCTGAAGCTTTAGAAGTAAGTAAAGGCGGAATTATTCTTCCTGATACTGCAAAGGAAAAACCTATTGAAGGAACCATAGTGGCAATAGGGCCAGGTAAAGTCGGCGAAGATGGTAAAGTTGTAAAGCCGGAAGTAAAGGTTGGAGACAAAGTTCTTTACGGAAAATACAGTGGTACTGAGGTTCAGGTAGAAGGAGTAGATTATTTAATAATGCGCGAAAGTGACATTTTCGCAATAATCGGTTAACAAACAGAATTTTTAATTAAATCCGGAGGTAAAATTATGGCTTCAAAATTAATAGAATACGATAGTGAAGCTCGTACGAAGATAAAAAAAGGCGTAGATAAATTAGCAAACGCCGTAAAAGTTACATTAGGTCCCAAAGGACGCAATGTAATACTTGAAAAGAAATTTGGTGCACCAACAGTTACAAAAGATGGTGTATCAGTGGCTAAGGAAATAGAACTTGAAGACGCTGTTGAAAACATGGGTGCACAGATGGTACGTGAAGTTGCGTCCAAGACAAGCGATGTAGCGGGAGATGGAACAACAACTGCTACCGTATTAGCTCAAGCAATTTACAGAGAAGGGTTAAAGAATGTTACAGCAGGCGCAAATCCTATGGATCTTAAAAGAGGAATTGATATAGCTGTTACAAAAGTGATTGAGCATTTAAAAACAATCAGTAAAGAAGTTGAAGGCAGAAACGAAATAGCACAGGTTGGTTCAATATCTGCTAACAATGACAAGTCAATTGGTGATCTTATTGCAGATGCAATGGAGAAAGTAGGTAAAGATGGCGTTATCACAGTTGAAGAAGCAAAAGGAACGGATACAGGACTTGAAGTAGTAGAAGGTATGCAATTTGATCGCGGTTATCTATCCCCTTACTTTGTAACTAATACTGAAAATATGGAAGCGGAACTTGAAGATCCATTTATTCTTATACATGACAAAAAAATCTCTGCCATGAAGGATCTTTTACCAGTACTTGAAAAAGTAGCCCAGCAGGGACGTTCAATGCTGATTATTGCTGAGGACCTTGAAGGTGAAGCATTAGCTACATTAGTAGTTAACAAAATCCGCGGTACACTTAAGATAGCTGCAGTTAAAGCTCCAGGCTTTGGCGACAGAAGAAAAGCAATGCTAGAAGATATAGCTGTTTTAACTGGCGGAACAGTAATCTCTGAGGAAAGAGGATTCAAGTTAGAGAATGCAACTGTTTCATACTTAGGTACAGCAAAGAAAGTTGTTATAGACAAAGATAACACTACAATTGTTGAAGGTGCCGGTAAGACTGAAGATATAAAGAAAAGGATAAGTGAAATAAAAGCACAGGTTGAAAAAACAACTTCAGATTATGATAAAGAAAAATTACAAGAAAGGTTAGCAAAGCTCTCCGGCGGAGTTGCAGTATTAAAGATAGGCGCGTCTACCGAAGTTGAAATGAAAGAAAAGAAAGCAAGAGTTGAAGATGCTTTACATGCTACACGAGCTGCAGTTGAAGAAGGTATAGTTGCCGGCGGCGGGGTTGCATTTGTTAGAGCAATTCCAGTCCTTGAAAAATTAGAAGGCGCTAATCCTGACCAGACTATTGGCATCAAAATAATAATGAAAGCTTTGGAAGAACCATTAAGACAGATTGTTAATAATGCAGGAATCGAAGGAAGTGTAGTTCTTCAAAAAGTAAAGGAAGGAAAAGATGATTTTGGATTTAATGCTGCAACTGAGCAGTACGAAAAACTTATCAAATCCGGAGTTATTGATCCTACCAAGGTTACCAGAACAGCATTGGAAAATGCAGCTTCAGTAGCAGCTCTTCTTATTACAACAGAAGCAGTAGTTTACGAGAAGAAAGAAAAAGAACCACCTATGCCAGCAATGCCTCCAGGAGGAATGGGCGGAATGGATTATTAATAGATCTCAAAAATCTAATACAAAGGCTGCCTCAAAAGCAGCCTTTTTTTTGTACTCATTTGAATTATAATTATTAAATTCCCTTTGTATATTTTTTTGATAAGGAATTATCTTGGCTCAAGCAGATTACAACGAACTCCTTGCCGAAGCATTTGACCACCTTAACAAAGGCCGGACCAGAATGGCATTAACTGCCTCAAAAAAAGTTTATGACATTAATCCAGAGGACTTTAAGTCAATATGTTGTTATGCCTGGGCAAGCCTTGAAAATGGTAACCCCCATCAAGCACTTGAATTGGCGAACTATGCAGTTCAGATTAGCCCAAATGAGGCTGATGCAAGATTGTACAGAGGGTATCTTTTAATGAGAATGAGTGTTTTTGAAGGAGCAATCAGCGATCTGGATTATGCTATATCCGACAAGACGAATATGGTAATTTGGGCATATATAAATAAAACTCGAGCTTTAGCAGGATTAGGCAGATACCAAGAAGCGTTAGAAGTAATTGATAAAGCAATTAAATTAAATGCCCCAGATTTAAAACCTAGTTTTATAAAGGACAAACTCATATTTGTACTTAATACTGAAGGCAGAAAGGCAGTTTTCCCCCCAAAAAAACCCATGATAAATGATGCAGAAGAAGCTTTCAGGGAAAAGGAATATTGGTTTTCGTTATGGGCAGCAAGAGAAATAATTAAATCAGATCACGAACATCTTCAAGCTAACCTACTTGAAATTGAATCGATGTGTTCACTATTCCAATTTCGAGTTGCAATGACTCGTGCTGAACAAATTAAAAAATATTTTACATATGATGATCGTTTCAAGCAATTATATAACAGAATACAAAGAGCGATAGCATCAGATGAGCAGGAAATCATTTTACAAAATAATAACCATCCAGAAATTAAAAGATGGAATTTTGAGAAGGGGGATAACAAGTTATTTGATGTACTTAATGCAAAGACATATGACCTTTTAGAGAATTTACGTTCAGGGAAGAGGACATATCTTATACAATTCGATGAAGAAAACACAAAGTATATAGGCATTGAACTGGTAATTGATAATCCATTCTATGGCAATAAAAGAATGGCAGCAGAAGGAATGGCAGTATGGTATTTAAATAATATGGAAGTAGGCAGGCATCAATTTGAGATTCCTTTTGAAAAAGAATGGGCGTCCGTAGAGATAGTACAGAGCTGGGGAACTGATAATCCAGGGTTTTGGAAGAAAGGACAGGGGAAAGTAGATATTTATCTTAATTTTGAGAAGGTATGTACCCGCTGGTTTTATATCGATCATTCCGAGATAGTAAATTTTGAAGATAGTGACGTTAAAGAAAAATCAGGAAAACAAGTAAGACCTGATATAGTTCAGCCCAGCAATGTTTCAAATGCAGCACTAAGACCAACAGAAGATAAATCGCTTGAAGAGTTATTTGAAGAGTTTAATACTTATGTCGGATTAAGCAAGGTAAAGCAGTCGATGAAGGAATTTGTCGACTATTTAAACTTTATTAATGAAAGGAAGAAACAAGGTCTAAAAACACAAGATAGTATTTCAGTTCATTGTGTGTTTTTGGGAAATCCGGGAACAGGGAAAACGACTGTAGCACGTCTTTTAGGAAAGATATTTAAGGCAATGGGAATACTGAGAAACGGTCATGTAATAGAAGTTGATCGTTCAGGATTGGTGGGGCAGTATATCGGAGAGACAGCGTTAAAGACGGACAAGGTAATTAATGAATCGATAGGTGGTCTTTTATTCATAGATGAAGCATACACTTTACTAAAACAAGGGAGCCAACAGGATTTTGGACGTGAAGCATTGGATGTACTTCTTAAAAGAATGGAGGATAGAGCAGGCGAATTTGTTGTTATAATGGCTGGTTATCCTGATGAGATGAACGATTTTATAAATAAGAACCCCGGAATGAAATCGCGGTTTTCACATTATTTTACATTTGAGGATTATACTCCAGCAGAACTTGTTGAAATATTCAGACGGACATCAGAAAAGGAAGAATACAAAGTTCAGAAGGATGGGATCGAGATACTTAAGAAAGAGCTGATAAGATTATATCGCAAAAGGGACAAGACATTCGGAAATGCACGCCTTATAAGAAATCTTTTCAACGAAGCAAAAATTCAATTGAGTAAAAGATATTTAAAAGAAATCCCTAATGAAGATCGTACGCGTGAAGCGATGACTACTATAATTGCCGATGATATTAAAGCTGTTATGAGAAGCCCCACAATTAAGGATTTCAATATCGGAATTGATGAAGAAAATCTTAAAGCAGCATTAAACAAGCTGAATAATCTGACCGGGCTTGAGACAGTAAAGAAAGAGATAAATGAATTAGTAAAGGTAGCACGATATTATATTGAGCAGGGAGAGAATCCGCAGAATAAATTTAATAGCCACATTGTATTTCTAGGCAATCCCGGAACAGGTAAAACGACGGTGGCGAGGTTATTTAGTGAAATATATGCTGCACTTGGTATACTTCCAAGGGGACATCTTGTGGAAGCTGACAGGCAGATGCTCGTAGCAGGATATGTAGGCCAGACAGCTGAACGTACGAAGGAAATAATCGATAGTGCAATTGGCGGTACACTTTTTATTGACGAAGCATATATGCTTGTAAAAAAGGGAGAGAACAATGAATCAGATTTCGGTCACGAGGCAATTGATACCTTATTAAAACGAATGGAGGATGACAGAGGAAAGTTCCTAGTAATAGCAGCAGGTTATACTGATAATATGAACAAATTTCTTGATAGTAATCCCGGTCTCCAATCGCGATTTAACAAAAAATTGTTTTTCGAGGACTATTCACCTGATGAATTGATAACCATTACTGAGAAATATCTAAATGATAAAGGCCATACACTAGATGAAGAAGTAATTGAACCTTTAAGAAATTATTATAAAAAGGTGTATCGGGATAGGGATAAAACCTTTGGAAATGCACGATTAGTAAGAAACCTGATAGACAGCGCGACAAAGAGTCATATGCTTCGATTAATTGAATTTCCTCCTGAAGAGAGGCATGAAGAAGCAATTAAATTATTTACGGTAGAAGATATAAGAGAATTTATAATACCTAAGAAAGAAAAGGAAAGACTTCAGATAGATGGAGATCCACATTTATTGAATAAATATCTTAAAGAGCTAGATGACCTAGCCGGATTAGAGTCAGTAAAAAAATCTGTTGATAAGCTTCTGAACAGTCTAAAGGTTTCGAAGTTAAGAGAAAGGAGAGGTTTGAAGGTACTGCCCCGCAATCTTCATTCACTTTTTGCTGGAAGCTCAGGTACGGGCAAAACAACGGTAGCACGGCTTTTAAGCAAGATTTATAAAGAAATGGGGATTCTTGAAAGAGGTCATCTTGTAGAAGTTGACCGAACTGGTTTAGTCGCAGGCTACCAGGGACAAACCGTTGCTAAAACAGATGCTGTTATCCAAAAAGCAATGGGAGGTATACTTTTCATTGATGAGATATATTCATTGGTGAAGAATGAATACGATCCAGGACAAGAAGCTTTAGAGACATTGTTAAAAAGAATGGATGATTTTCAAGGAAAGTTTGTGTGCATAGCAGCAGGGATTACAAAGGAGCTAAATGAATTTATTATATCCAATCCAGGACTGAAATCCCGTTTCACAAATTATTTTTTATTTGAGGACTTTCAACCAAGGCAGATGCTTGAAATTGCTTTAGACATATCAGATAAAAACGGATACAAACTTGACGAAGGTGCTTGGCAATTGCTTAATGAGATATTTACAGAGCTATATCAAAAAAGAAATATTAATTTCAGTAATGCCAGGACAGTAAGAAATATCCTTTATAAGGCAATAAGCAATCAAGAAGAAAGAATACTTAAAATTTCGAATCCGTCAAATGAAGACTTATGTACTATTTCATTTGAAGACGTTCAGAATATCGGGGATAATTACTAAGATCTACTTAATCGTATTCAAAAATCAGATCTGTGACAAATAATTTCATTGATAATAGAAATAAAGTAACCCCATACAGTAAATAATCTTAATTTCTCCACATATAACCTATAAATTGAATATTTTTAGGTCAAAAAAAATATTGATCTTTTTCTTGCATTTCTATAACAATAAAAATAACTTTTAATCTCAATTTTTGAGGAATATGACTGAAAGCCCGGACGAAAAGAATGTAACGGTAAACCGTAAAGCAAGATATGAATACGCAATTATACAGACTTACGAGGCAGGGATTGTTTTACAGGGTACAGAAGTAAAGGCATTAAGGGAAGGGAAGGCTAACCTGGTTGACAGCTATGGCCAGCTAAAAAATAATGAAATTTGGCTGATCGGAGCCCATATCAGCGAGTATACTCAGGGAAATATCAATAATCATGATCCCATAAGGACTAGGAAACTTCTGATGAACAGGAGTGAAATCCGAAAGCTTATAGGAAAGGTAAAAGAAAAAGGACTAACTTTAGTTCCTTTAAGAATATATTTTAAGAAAGGCAGGGTGAAGGTAGAAATAGCCCTTGCTAAGGGGAAAAAAGTGTATGATAAAAGAGATACTATCGCAAAGCGTGATTTTAACAGAGACCAGGAAAGAAAGATAAAATACTAATAAATGAATAATATAAAATTCCCTCCTATAAACGAACAGATGGACCTCATTAAAAGAGGGGTGTCAGAAATTATACCAGAAGAGGAACTTACAAAGAAATTAGAAAAATCAGCTAAAGAAAGTAAACCTTTAAATATTAAGTTAGGGTGTGATCCCAGCCGACCGGATTTACATATAGGGCATTCAGTAGTTTTAAGAAAGCTAGCCCAATTTCAATTATTAGGGCATCAGGCAATTCTGATTATCGGAGATTTTACGGGGATGATCGGAGATCCATCCGGCAGAAATATAACCCGCCCTGCCCTTTCATTAGAAGAAGCAAGAAAGAATGGAGAATCCTACCTAGAGCAAGCTTCAAAAATTCTCAGCAAAGAAAGGACAAAAATAGTATATAATTCAGAGTGGTTAGGCAAAATGAGTTTTGAAGATGTAATTAAATTATCTTCAAAATATACAGTGGCCAGGATGCTGGAGAGAGATGATTTTACAAAAAGATATAAGTCGGGTGAACCGATAAGTATGCATGAAATCCTATACCCTCTTGCACAAGCCATGGATTCAGTAGCAATATTCAGTGATGTTGAACTTGGGGGGACGGATCAGAAATTCAATTTACTTGTTGGCAGGGACATTCAGAGAGAATTCGGAATGGAACCACAAGTAATACTTACTATGCCCCTGATAGTAGGAACAGATGGAATAGAGAAGATGAGCAAATCATATAACAATTATATCGGAATTTCTGATACACCTAAAGAAATTTACGGCAAAACTCTTTCGATTCCGGACAGGTTAATTATAAATTATTTTGAACTAGCTACAGACATTTCGAATGAAGAATTGATTAAACTAAAAATTCAGTTAGAAGATCCGACTATTAATCCAAGAAATCTGAAAAGAAATCTTGCAAAGAAACTAGTCTCCATGTATCATAGCAATAAAGAAGCAGATGAAGCAGAGGAAGAGTTTGACAGAATATTCATAAGAAAAGAGACGCCTGACGAGATACCTGAATTTAAATGGAGTGAGGGTAATAATTCTGGAATTCTTGACCTCCTGATAAAAACAAATCTTGCTTCTTCAAAAGGAGATGCAAGGAGACTAGTAATACAGGGAGGAGTATCTATTGACGGAATTAAAATAGATGATATCAATAGTAACATTGATATAAAAGAAAATTCCATTATTAAAGTTGGAAAAAGAAAATTTATTAAATTAAAATTATTAGAAAGGAGATGAGAATTTGTATGTTCCCACCAAAATATTTTTTACAAAAGGGGTAGGCAGAGATAAAGAATATCTCGTTTCATTTGAATTAGCTCTTAGAAATGCTGGTGTTCAAATGTGCAACCTAGTTTCAGTAAGCAGCATTTTCCCGACAGGGTGCAAGAGAATAGCTAAAGAAGAAGGGATTAAGGAATTAAATCCGGGGCAGATTACCTTCGCTGTTATGGCAAGGAATTCCACAAATGAACCAAACCGTCTGATAGCAGCTTCAATAGGTGCAGCATTACCTGCAGATAATACCAATTACGGATATCTTTCAGAACATCATCCGTTTGGACAGACTGAAAAGGTGGCAGGCGAATATGCCGAAGATCTTGCTGCAACAATGCTAGCAACCACATTAGGCGTAGAATTCAATCCGGATACTGATTGGAGTGAAAGAGAAAACATATACAAAATGTCAGGAAAAATAGTCCGTTCCTTTAATATAACACAATCAGCTGAAGGAGATAAAAACGGATTATGGACAACAGTTCTCGCTTGCGGTATTCTTCTCCCATAAAAGGAGGGTTTTATTTTGCTTAGTGAATTTGTCTTCTGGATAATATTTGGAGTTATAGTTCTTATATTATTTTTTATAGATTTATATATTACTGAGCACAGAATAGGCAAAATCTCATTTAAGTCAAGTATAATATGGAGCGGCATATGGATTATGACCGCTTTTCTTTTTGCTCTTTTTATTTATTTCTATCTTGAACAGGGGCACCATAAAGCTATTGAATTCTTAACTGGGTTCATAATTGAAAAGTCCTTATCTGTTGACAACCTATTTGTATTTTTAATGATCTTCAAAGTAATGGCTGTACCGACGGAAAGCCAGCCACATGTGCTTAAGTGGGGAATATTAAGTGCAATTGTTTTTCGGATTATATTTATACTTGCGGGAGTTGGATTAATTAACCTATTCCACCCAGTAATTTATATATTCGGCATTATTCTTCTTTTTGCCTCATACAAGATGGCGTTTGGAGAGGACAAGGAACTTGAATATGAAAAGAACCCTTTAATCAAATTAGCCACAAGGTACCTTAATTTCAAGTCGGGGTTTTACGGAAAGTATTTTTTTATTAAAAAAGAAGGGAAGATATTTGCAACTACAATGTTCCTGACATTCCTCCTCATCGAATCATCAGATATAATATTTGCAGTAGATTCAATTCCTGCGGTAATTGCCATTACAAGGGATTCATTCATTATAATTTCATCCAATATATTTGCTATATTAGGCTTAAGAGCTTTATACTTTGTCCTTGCTAAAATGGTGGATAAGTTTATATATCTTAAATATGGCGTTGCTGTAATTTTGCTTTTTGTAGGCATAAAAATGCTTATATCAGAATATTACGCAATACCAACCACTACCTCCCTGATTATAATTATTTCTCTTTTGACGGTTTCAATTCTCATATCGTTATCTTCCAGGAAAATTAATAAGATCTGATTCTGGGATTATAGCACAATCCGATTACATGTATAATCAGGGCAAATAACAATCCAATAATCATTGGTTCCAAAGAGTTTATGACAGGCACTGAATTAAAATTTTGCCTTAAATAATACCAAGCTATACTAGTTCCAACTGCAGTGATCATTTCAGTAATCATAAATCCTGACGGGATTTTTATCTTTGGATAATAAGCACTAATTACCGCCAATATCATTCCCGGAATACATATAGAGCCGATGAGATACCACAATTCAATTACAGAAGGAATAAGGTAAGCAAGGATTACAGAAATGATACCGGATACAATAAGTCCTATGATTGTATAGAACTTAAGTTTCTTTTCTTGAGAATCAGGGAATAGTCTGAATATAAAATCTCTTCCAATTGTAGTTCCACTTAGAAACAAAAAACTATTTAACGTGGACATTATTGTTGCAAACAAAGCTGCATAGAAAAATCCTTTAATTCCCGGAGACAGTGCCTTCTCGGCGAATAGTGGGAACGAAAGGACAGGCTGAGATAGATCAGGAATAGAGGCTCTGGCATATAAACCAGTAGTAGTAGTTAGAAAATCAAACAATGCAAAGAATACAATAGAGATCAGTATCCCTTTAACTGCTACACTTCCCGATTTGGCTGAATATGATCTTTGATGAAAACCCGGATCGGCGAAAGTCCATAAAGCAATTAGAAACCATACAATTAGATAAACTGGAGAAGCCCCGCCGGTTATCTTTAAGTGATTGACCGGCAGATGCATTTGTAGATAACTATACCCGCCAAATGAGAAGTATGATATTACAACAATTATTATGAATCCTACAAACATCACAAAAAATTGGAATACATTTGCATATAAATCAGAACGATATCCTCCTTTAAACAGATAAACTAAAGAAAGCAAAAGAGCAAGTATCAAACTAACAATTGTATTTGTTTTGAATATCAGTCCTAAAAGATTAGCCGTCATAAGAAGATAAGGAGCGGGAGAAACAAGTACAAAAACAATGAATGCAGCAATAACAGCAGTCTTTTTTCCATATACCTGGGAGAGTTTATCGGGAATAGTAAAAAGTTTGGCTGCTCTTACTTTCTTTGCAAAAAACAATGCAAAGAGAAAAGCGAAGATATAATAAGGAAGTCCCTGGGTAAACCAGCTCTCTAGTCCATATCTATAAGTAAACTCACCGATGCCAAGTATTCCCCCATACCAAGTTGATACGTTTACAAGGACAAAGACGAACAACCCTACCTTTCTTCCATTTAATAAATATTCATCTGGATCATTCTTAGCTTTTTTACCGGAAATAAACCCTATCAATAAAACAGTCAGGAAAAATAAGAATATGATTATAAGGTCGATCGGTTTAAAAGAGATCATGCTTAATAACTGTTTTTAAGTCTCTTATTACAAAAATTACTCCACCGGATATTCGGAGTTGTATATTATTACTTTTTGCAAGGTTACTTGTACTTTCTTTGACCCCAAAAGGTAGCGCAATATTCCTCAATGGGTAATAAAGACCTTCCGATAAAACCTTTGTTTTGGAATCAAGCCCATACAAAGAAATAGTTTCTCCGGAGCATGTTCTTAAATTAACATTGCCGGTATAAGGAGCAAGCAGAGAACTTTCGGCGATAATCCTAATATTGACTAATTTTGAAAATTTGATTACTATGCCAAGGTTACAGAATGTGTGGTCCAGCCTGTCGCCAGTAACTCCTGTTAAGACAATATAATCCAGCTTTTTCTTAATGGCAAACTTTATACATTTCTCAACATCCGTATCATTTTGCCTTTTAATTTTAATAATCTCTGATCTCCCAGTATAATATTTTAAAGCATCATTATTTATTGAATCAAGATCTCCAATAATATAATTCGGGAGCACGTTTAGTTTTCTTGCAGAATTTGCTCCCCCGTCAGCACAAATAAGGATAGAATATCCTATATTATTTAAGAAACTTAAAACGGATTTTGCAGGCGGTTTACCATTAGCAAGGATTATACATTTATTTTTTTTTACCATAATATCTAAATTTATTTTAGTTTTAAGAAAAATGGATATGCCACAAGCAGATAGCTTAAAGCAAACAATAAGTTATTTTAGATTATAATCCTAACTTAAAACCAGCTATAAAATTTCTTTCTGCTCCGGGAAAGAATTCTTCTCCGATAGCATTAGCAGAATACAACCTATCAAATATATTAATCACCTGAATATAAACTTTCGAATCCGTTAGGGCATTAAATAAATTAAAGGAATAACCAGCTAGGAAGTCTGCGGTAAAATAAGAAGGATTTTTATTATCTGAATATGTAACAAAATCCCTCAAAGTAGCTGCATAACTAGCTAATTTATTGTCAAAATTATCGGAATAAAACGCTCCCACATATTTTCCGTTTAATTTCATAAACAGATTATTTTTGTTATAGCTTATTCCGAAATTAAAAAGGAATTCAGGAAATCCGCTTATTTTATTACCATTCAGATTTATGGTTCTCAGAGAATCAACATAGACCCCATCTTTTATCACATTATTACTCATGGATATGTTAGTAAAGACATTGAATATATTAGTTTTATATAAAATAGTAAGCTCTATCCCATCGTGAATTGAACTTTTCATATTGCCAGTAATTGGAACACCATATTGGTCAACCTGACCATTTTGTACAATTTCATTATCGAATAACATATAATATAAATTTAGCGTAAAGAGCAGGTTTTTGAAGAGATAAGATGCTCCCAATTCAAAGTCGTTCATTGTTTCAGGATTGACCAAAGGTTCAGAAAAATTGTAGGTACCATCAGGATTATGTTTAAATTGAGGGACTTCCCCACCACTCGATTCATCAGCATTATAATAATTTGATAATCGTGGTTCTCGTGATACCCTGGCGAATGAAAAATAAATACTACTATTATCCAGGTACTTATAGTTAATTCCGATTCTGGGATTAACAAATGTATTCTTAACCGAGAAATCAGTGCCCACATATTTCTCCTGGTATAACATGTATTTATGATATGCAATCTGTAATTCCACAAGAAAATTTATCTGGTTATTCAGTTGATAAGATTCATGCAGATAGCCACTAATCATGTCCTTTCCCCCTCTATAGTCATAATACTGATATCCACTTGTAACACCTGCAGGTAAATTTTCGGCATAGCTTATATTTCCCCAATGTTCTGAACGATGAATTCTAAATTCTGCTCCTGCAATAAATTCTCCATTCATATGTTTCCAGCTTAACCTGGGAATCCACCCACCCTGCTTATTATCGACCCAGGCTCCAATAAGAGCATTCCCGGGATTTCCTGTTGGGGAAAATCCATTTTGTCTTGTAAGCCTGAAATAGGAAGTATCAGCCCATGAGCCGTCATAATTAAAAAATCCAACTCCGTTTACATAAAATAATGCAGAATTAAGAATAACATTATCATTGATTTTATATTCGTTGAGTAATTCATAATGTGGTTGCGAGAAATTCTCTATCTCATCAGGTCTTCTTGGTGTTATGTATGTGAACGAATCTGGAGTAGCTGTCCAATAAGAATAGTTTTGCCTACGAAGGTTTTTATCCTGAATAGCAAACTTTGGCAGCCCGGTATATGCTAACCCATCAGCGACAGGACCGCCATATATATTCACCTGTGATGTAAGCCTATCATCATACCTTACTGCAGAAAGATAATAACTTTTAAAATCTGTCCATGACAGATCCCTGTACCCGCTGCTTAATATTTCCGAGATTTTAGCATAAAAGGAATATTTATTATCTACCAATCCACTTGCATAAGATGCTAAATATTTCCTTGTATTATATGAACCTGTTACATTTGAAAAACTATATTCCGGCTTATTGCTAAAATTAGATGTGATTATGTTTATTGAGCCTCCTACTGCAGGATATCCGAATATACCAGACCCAGCTCCCCTCTGTACCTGAATAAATTCAGTGCTTTCTAAAAGATCGGGAAAATCAAGCCAGTATACGTCATGGTCTTCCGGGTCATTCTGGGGAATACCATTTATCGAAACACTAATCCGCCTCTGATCAAATCCCCGTATACTTAAATAATTATATCCGATACCATTGCCGTTTTCAGAATAAAATGTGATTGATGGAAGTTCACCCAAGAATTGAGGAATGTCCTGAATAGAATAGTTATTTTCTATAAAATCCTTATTTATTTTTTGAAAAGCAAAAGGAGTAAGACCTTCTTCACCAATTGAGGCTTCAACCAAAACTGTCTGTGCGGAAATTATAGCTGGAATAAGTGAAATAAGTACTGGATGTAACAAATCATTTATAGTAATGGTCTCTCTTTTCGTGGTGAAGCCGACATAGCTAACAAGGAGTATATCCCCTACTTTAACATTTCCATCAAGAATAAATTCACCCTTATTATCAGAGGAAGTACCAATTATTTTGTTTTCGATTAAAATATTAGAATTGGGCAGAGGCTGATTGGTTTCAGCATTTATTATTTTGCCTTGTACCTGAGCGTGTGTGAAAACCACCAGCCCATATAATAAAAAAAGCGTAATTAAATTTTTCATAGATAACTCCATAAAATAAAAAAGCCGTTCCAAGAAACGGCTAAAAACACTTAATTACACTTTTAACCCGTTTCCCTACGCTGGTATTATCCAGATCAGGTTTAAGGGTATAATCTCAGTTATTCAATAAATAGGAACAACACCCCTAACGGCTTCTAACATTATAAATTAAGAACTAAATTTTCCTATATGGCTTTAGATAAATAAACTCCAATAACTTAGAAAAGATATTTAACAAAAATTATGACTAAGAATACAAAATTCCTTACTAATCAATTTTTAGTTTTTGTCCCTGTTTGAGTTTATTATCTTTAAGATTATTCTTACTTCTAAGGTCGTCTACTGTAACACCATACTTTTTAGCAATTGAGAATAAAGAATCTCCATGTTTTACAGAATAATAATTTTCACTTTTTTGTACTGTTTTCTTAACTGACTTTTTATTTAATCTTGTATTATTCTTAGTTGCCAAATTATCATTGCCTATATCGTTTACTCCTGCATCCGAATAAATTTTAAGATTAGAGCCGGCAATAATCTTATTGCCTTTAATATTATTCCATTTCCTTATATTTGAAGCAGGTACCTTATAGCGATCAGCTATAGCAGTAATCGTTTCCCCAGCTTTTATTTTATAATAATTGATATTAGCAGAGGTTTTTAAAGTATTATCACCGAGTGACGAAATCTTTGTATCACTAAATATTTTTAAGGATTTACCTGAAGTAAGAGCATTCGAAGTCAAGCCATTCCATTTCTTAAGATTAGTGGTGGAAATGCCAAATTTATGTGCAATTTCGCTAATTGAATCTCCTCTTTTAACCTTGTACTTGTAAACAGATGATTTAGTGGAACTCTTTTCATTTGATGCAAAATAATTAGAGTTCTTTGTAGACAATATTTTAATCTTTTTACCTGCTACAACTTTATTTCCATGAATATTATTCCATTCGCGGAGTTCATAAAGATTAACACCATATCTGGTTGCAATAGTTCTTAAGTTTTCTCCTCTTTTTACTTTATGAAAAACCCAGGATTTACTACTTTTAGATAGAGTGTTTTTGGTAGTAGATTTTTCAATTGAAGATTGGCTATCAAGACTGGCATAAAAATCTTTTTTATTTTCCGGAACGTAAACAGTTAGATTATCACCGACATTAATTGTTTTTGTATAAGGAATATTGTTCCAATTTCTAATATCGCTGACTCTAACATCAAATAAATCGGCAATTGCAAGAAGATTATCTTTTTTCTTAACTCTATAACTTACAGCAACTTTACCAGCAGGTACAATAGACTTTTCGGTATTAACAGATTTTTCTGGCGTGTTTTGATCCTCAACAGCTGCAATATTTTCCGATTCCTCTAAAGTATCGCTTTGTTTATTAGTAATAGTATTGACCGGCGAAATAGTAGTTTTAATTTTACTATCCTGATTCAAAACAAGATAAGGTGAAACATAGTCATCGGAACTGATATTATCATCGGATACAGACTTATTTGCATCTCCAGTATTATTATCTACAGCAGTCTCTGTATTTGTATTATATGCATAATCGGATGAGCTTGAACCGGTAACAGGAATATTTAATCGAGTGCCTTTATAAAGTCTTGTTTTAGCAGATATGTTATTTGCATCAGCAAGATCATTTTTAGAAATTCCGAAATTATCTGCAATTCTTTGTAATGTTTCACCACGTTTAACAACATGCACCATGTAATTTCTTTTTGCCGATTCGGGAATGTTCTGAACATTAGAGGCAAAAAGCTGCACCTTATCTTTAGGTAGATGGAGGGGATAACCTCCGGGATAGTTAGCGGGTGTACACCTTTGGATAAGTTCAGGATTCATTTCCTGAAGGGATTCCAGACTCACACCGGCACATTTTGAAAGAAAACCAAGGTCAATGGCACCATTAACCTTATATGTTTCATATTCATAAGGTTTTTCTTGTGTTGGAACAGTAAATCCATATTTCTTTGGATCCATAGCTATTAAACTGACAGCAATATATTGAGGAACATAATTCTGAGTTTCCTTGGCTAAATATTTTGATATACCCCAGAAATTATTTTCTCCTGACCGATTAATAGCACGTGTAATCCTACCTTCTCCTGCATTATAGGCGGCCAGGGCAAGATACCAATCACCCAGCGAGTTATGGAGATCTTTTAAATGACGGGCAGCAGCTCTTGTAGATTTTTCAGGATCTCTTCTTTCATCATAATAGAAATCGGAATTTAGCCCGTATAATTTTCCAGTCTGTTTAATAAACTGCCACATTCCGACCGCATTCGCCCATGATCGTATGGTAGGATTAAGTCCGCTTTCCACCATAGATAAATAAACAAGTTGCTGTGGAACACCCTCTTCTTTTAAAATTCTAGTCATCATAGGGAAATATTTTGCTGAGCGGGCAAGCCATAATTCCATGAATTTTCTTCCGCGGGAATTGAAATATTCTACATATTGCTCTACTAAGGGGTTTATTTCTAGTGGAATATCAGAGGAAATTATTGTAGTCGGTTTAACAGTTTTCCCTTTATCTTTAAGTGTCAACTGGAAATCCGGCATCGTTTTCCCCATCCATTCTTCCAAGGCAGCAAAAGATACATCTACAGGAAGTTCTGTTAGTCCATCAACATATTTTCTATAATCTTCAATTATAGATTTCTGAAGTTCAATATAAGCATCATTCTGCTCAATATTGGGATAATAACTGAGGTTATTGATAATCCTTAGAGAGGATTCGTAATTATTGATTGTTTCGGTTGTACTATTAATTTCCTGTTTTGCCAAAGCTGCCACGTAAAACTGGCGTGCCTGCTCTAACATTTCAGAAACGATACCTCCTTTGGGCACAGTCATCTGCGTCTCTTTGGAGTTATCGTCTTTTGCGATCTCTTTATTTGCTCCGCACGAATTCAAGAACAAAGCCAATAAAGAGATAGCAAAAAGCGGTAATAACTTTTTGCTCATTCAGAGTTCTCCAAATATTTTATTTTATGAATTAATATAAGATTTCATGTGATTAGAAGCAAGGGAAAAATGATTCGTTTGGACTTGAAAAGAATAATAATATATTGCAATTCTGAATACTTTACTTCAATAATGGCAATATGTATGTGACTGTTATAAAGGAATATTACTATGTTTTTTAGGCGGGTTTTTATCTACTTTTAATTTCAATAACTGAAAAGCATTAACCAATTTGCTTTTTGTATCCCGGGGAAGAATAATATCATCTAAAAATCCTCTTTCTGCAGCTATATAAGGATTTGCAAATTTCTTTATATATTCCTCTAATTTAATCTCAATTTCAGCCTCGGGGTTTTTTGATTTTGCAATCTCTTTTTTAAATATAATTTCTACTGCTCCTTTGGGACCCATAACTGCAATTTCTGCTGAAGGCCAGGCAAAGTTAAAATCTCCACGAATATGCTTAGAATTCATTACATCGTAAGCGCCTCCATAGGCTTTTCTGATAATCACAGTAACTTTTGGAACGGTTGCTTCACAAAAGGCAAAAAGAAGTTTTGCTCCATGCCTGATAATGCCGTTCCATTCCTGCTCAGTTCCCGGTAAAAAACCAGGTACATCAACAAGAACTAATAACGGTATATTAAAAGCATCACAAAAGCGAACAAACCTAGCCCCTTTGACTGAAGCGTTAATATCAAGAACACCTGCTAGAACTTGAGGTTGATTTGCAACAATTCCGACAGACATGCCGCCTATTCTACTGAATCCAACAATAATGTTTTCAGCATAATTGGAATGCACTTCAAAAAAATCCTTACTATCCACAATTAAATTAATAATTTCTTTCATATCGTAAGGTTTATTTGGAGTTTCGGGAACAATAAGATCCAGCCTCTCATCCGGAAATATATCATTTGTATTAAAATGAACATCAGCAGGCTTATCCATGAAATTTAAAGGGAGGAAACCTAACAATCTTCTTGTATTTAACAGAGTTTCGATTTCATTATCAAATACAAAATGGGCTACTCCACTTTTAGCTGCATGAGTTTCAGCTCCTCCAAGATCCTCAAATGATACATCCTCATGAGTAACTGTTTTTACTACATTGGGACCAGTTACAAACATATAACTAGAATTTCGCACCATAAAAACAAAATCGGTTATAGCAGGAGAATAAACAGCGCCCCCGGCACATGGACCTAGAATAACAGAGATTTGAGGGATTACTCCAGAGGCTAATGTATTCAACAAAAAAATATTGGCGTACCCACCAAGGCTATTCACACCTTCTTGTATCCTTGCTCCCCCAGAGTCATTCAGGCCAATTACAGGAATACCACTTTTCATAGCCATATTCATTATTTTAACTATTTTTTCGGCATGTGTTTCTGAAAGGGAGCCCCCAAAGACAGTAAAATCCTGGCTAAATAATGCAATCGGTCTGTCATCAATTTTTGCAAATCCAGTAATAACCCCATCCCCCGGAATTTTCATTTTATCAAGGCCGAAATCATGTGCTCTATGTTCAACAAACATATCAATTTCTTCAAATGTACCTTCATCAACTAAAAGCTCTATTCTTTCCCGTGCGGAAAGTTTCCCTTTATTGTGCTGATCTTTAGTTTTTTCTTCCCCACCGCCAAGTATTGCATCTACTTTCTTTTTCAATAATTCTTGAATTTTATCCTTCATTGAGTCCCTACATCAAATAGAAAAATTAGAGCAATTTAGAATATCCTCTTTCTGAATATTTTTCAGAATTTCATTTTTTATCTGTTCAACGCTTCTTTTGTTTTTATCAGCTATTATTTCACCGGAAATATTTCCTGGTTTATTTTTCATTAATAATATCTTATCAGAAAGTAATGCAACTTCAGTAATATTAGATGTAGCAAGAAGAAATTTAATTTTTCTTTCAACCTTTATTTTTTCAATCAGTTCAAATATTTCAACTTTTGTTTCGAAGTCCATCTGTTTAAATGAATCATCCAATAAAATTATTTGAGGAGAGATAACCAATGCTCTAGCTAATGATATTCTGAATCTAAATCCATAACTTTTATTAAATGGAAAATGATTTTCATAACCTGTAAGGCCAACGATATCGATAAATTCCTGCAATTGAATACTTGATATTTTGTCCTTTTTTTCATACATCGATGCAATTAATTTTACATTTTCCGTAACATTATGCCATGGGTATGAAGTAGGTTCTCCGGGAATGTAGGGTAATTTATTAAAATTTTTCTTGCCATTTAACAGAACCTCTCCTGAATAATCATCATCCAACCCGGATAATATTTTCTGAAGTGTTGTTTTCCCTCCCCCAAATGGGATAAGGATTGCTACTACTTGATCATTTTCCGTGATATTGAAACTTAAATTTTCGAAAACAAGTTGTTTAGTCCCTGTTTTCTCTTTAAAGTACTTCTTGATATTTTTTACTTCTAAAAAATGACGCAACTAATACTCCAAGAAAAATATTTATTTTTTATATGTTTAATTATAAAAGATCCGATAAAAATTATTATACAAATAAAAATAAGAGATGTAAACATCGCGGATAGGTCCTTATATTGGATAGCGGATCTAAGCACGGATCCCACCCCAAGCCCTCCTTTAATCAGCTCAAATACAATAATTATAGTCCACAGATATAAGTGGAGATTCGTCAATGATAGCGCAAGTGCAGGTTCAACAGCTTTCCAATAAACTTTACCAGAGACAAAATTCTTTTCGCAGCCTAGTGAAATTGCCGAGTCAATGAATTCAATATTTACTTTTTTTATTTCTAATTCGAGTTCAAAAAAGAGGTAAAGAAAAGACGTAAAGAAAATAAATACATATTTAATTAATTCTGAATCAGGAAACCAATAAATAAGAAATAATCCCAAAAATATTCCTGGTATAATTCCAGAAATCCCTTTCAAGGAAATAGCAATAAGACTAAATAATTTCTGATTGTTAATAAGATAACTTTTCATTATCCAAAGGAAAAAACTAGCTGCTGAAAAGGGAACATAAACAGCTGAAATTGATGAGATTAAGTTATTCAGAAATTGATAATCCTCAAATAAAGCTCTTATTGAGGTTATCACAATAGAAGGTCTTGGAAGAATTTGATTTGGAGATAAAATAAACTCAAATAGAATTGCCCACAAAAGTAAAAAGCCGAATAAAAAATAAAAATGTTTCTTGCCTGACTGAAATATGTTAATCATTTTTATATCTTTTCAATTTTCTGAGTTGAATATACAAATGGAGAATTATATATCAAATTTATATATATAACTTCCATTTACTACGTTCTACTTGACACCAATACAGCTTTATTTATTGCGAATTGAGCCCCCTTTTATCAATAATTCTCAAATCTTTAAATAATTTATTTAATAATTGGTTTACCAATAGACCCAGATGGTTCAGTGATTTTTAATAAAATTGCTAATGTAGGTGCAATATCGATAGTAAATACAGGTTCATTAATTTCCTGCTTGGGGATTCCCCATCCAAAAAATAACAGTGGTACATGAGTATCATACGAATAAGGAGTTCCATGAGTGGATTTATCCATACCATTTAATTCAAAAGAACTTAAAGAATTAAATTCTATAAAAATATCTCCAGATCGGGTTGAGTTAAACCCATTCAATAAAGAATTAGGATCATTTCTGCTTGGGATTTTGCCATTAAAATCATCCCTGGTAAACACTATTAGTATAGAATTGAAATTGTCCCTAATATATTGAGCTAATTTATTTCTTACATCGACAATATCCAATTTCTTTTCGCTAATAACCGAATAATTTAAGAATATTTGCTCATTAGAATAGTCTGATAAAATCTTATCTGTTCCATAATTTGCTAACAGAAAGCCTTTTATTGATTCTACAAATTTATTATGGGAAATAACCTGTTTTATTTTAGTATTTATCAAATCAGGAATTTCTGCCACACCATGATCAGCAGTTAGAAATAATAAATAATTCCCTTTCCCAATTTTTGCATCCAACATCTGTAATAACTCGCTGATCTGCAGATCAAGTTTTATATAGGTATCCTGAATTTCAAC
Source organism: Ignavibacteriaceae bacterium (assembly GCA_031292455.1). Classification (GTDB taxonomy): domain Bacteria; phylum Bacteroidota; class Ignavibacteria; order Ignavibacteriales; family Ignavibacteriaceae; genus Fen-1301. The sequence goes on along the minus strand of JARLHC010000111.1, from coordinate 56,469 downwards.
TGAGTTAGGGCCATACCTATGCCCGATATAATCAGTTGATGAATAGCTGATTGCCAAAAAATCTGTAACACTGTTTTGTCCAAGATTTTCATTATCAAGCACAGCGGAAACAAAATCATTAAGTAATTGATTACCAAAAGGTGTCGATTTTAGATACTCCAGTTTATCTTCTTCTTTAATGTTTTTTAACGAATGAGGGAAATATGTTCTACCTTCTTTAAACAGATCAGGTTCTATCTTAGTTTCATCAGGCAAACTCAACCTATAATTTTTCAATGGTTTGGAAAGAGACCACTCCATTTCTGAGTACTTTTCCGGAAGCTTTTTATTGTTAAACTCTTTAACCCAAGCAGGCAGATCATTCATATAATAAGTTGAAGAAACAAAATTCCCATTTAGGGAATTATACCAATAAGCAGCATTCGCAAGCCTTCCACCCGGAAGGATTGCTCCACGGTCTTTGATTGATACTGCAATTACTTTCGAATTCCCATTATTTGACAACTTTAGCTGATCAGTTATTGTAGTACTCATTAAATTCAGAGGTGACATTCGGTCATTTCCACCAAGCCCTTTAAACCGTTCATCATCTGTACAATAGATATGTTTTCCTGATTCTTTATTAAACCAGTCGTTTCCTATTATTCCGTGGAAAAAAGGGGTTGTTCCCGTATAGATAGCTGAATGCCCCGGAGCCGTATATGCAGGAACATAATTTAAATGTGCATAAGTAAAATTTGTTCCATCCTTCATTAATCTTTTAAATCCATTTTCGCTATAATTATTATTAAAACGATATAGATAATCGAATCTCATCTGATCGACGACAATACCAACCACGAGTTTAGGTATCTGCTGTGGAAAAATATAACCTATAGATACTATTATTAAAAGAATAATTCTAGCAATTGACATCTTCTACCTTTTTAATTTTGGTCTGTGATGAAACTGAAAATAAAAAAGAGATGCAGCAGCATCTCTTTTTTATTAACATTATCTAATTGATAATAATGTATTAGCGGATAATAGCCATTTTTTGAGTAATATTTTCTTTTTGGCCATCTTTGGATATGATAATTTTATAAAAATAAACTCCATTAGCTGGAACATCCCCGTCCGCATCTTTTCCATCCCAGTAAATCCGGTTAAAATCATAATTAAGCTCAGAAGAGGTTTTTGTTATCTGTTTAATTAATCTTCCAGCAACCGTATAAATATTTATCCTTAATTCATCCGGGAGCTGTGTGAGTTTAAAAGTAAAATAGGTATCCTTAGCCATAGGATCAGGATAATTATAAGCATAAAGAATTTTTGCATCTTTGGATACTACAAAATCTTTTTTTGTTCCAGAAGAATCGAAAAGGACGCCATAAGCATCTTTCCCTAAAACAGTTAACGAATATGATCCTTCATTAAGTTTTGGCTTATAATGGACAATCATTTTAGGATTCGAATTATTAAAAACATATGTTACTGCAGGATCGTTGTAAAAAATTGGTTTATTATTAAGTAAAATGGCAAGTGCAAAAGTGTCCGTAATAGCTTTAATAGTAGGGTCATTTAGTTCGATCTTAATATCCGGATTTGAAGAAACAAAATCCCCATTTAAAAGATCTTGATTATCAAATGTTATTTTAATTTGAGCAGGCAAAGTATCTGATTTTACAAAAAACGGTTGAATAAAAATATTATTGTCTTTATGTATTTCATAAATTTTATTATCAGGGTCGATCTGGATTAGAAATTCCCTGGCACGAGTACCATTGAGGGGACTATAGTTTACAGATATTTGCTTTCTGCTTTCAGCATAAATTGTATCAAGCACAGTTTCATAAATCTGCCTATTGGAGTTATCCGACATTACTTCGTTCACAATAACCTTAACACTATCAGCTTGTAAGTCACCCGCATTATAAACATAAAAACTAAGTGAACCGGTTTTCCCGACATTAAAAGTGTCAGCAGATAGAGTTACTGCCTGGTAATTTGTACCAAGTTCAGGAATTCCGACATAATTTACTCCCAAATAACTAATGGAGGGAGGAGTGATTCCTGATCCGAGATTAAGTTCACTGACAATTTTTATATGAGGATATTTTTTAGCATCGACAAAATCAAGTGATACAGAATCAACTAATGGAATATAACCCAAGGTATCAATTGTCACACTATCCTTCTGTATTCCAAGCAATTTAAATTTTATGTCAGTACCTGAAGGTAGGTTTTGTTTAACAATTAAATTATTCCATACTGAAACCGGACCAATCAGATTGGTTATAAAATTGCCCTTTATTACCTGTTTGTTAATCAAGGTATCGATAGATATAGGAATTTTATTACTAGGATCATGCAACTGTTCAATAACATTCCCAGGTATGGCACCTTTAGTTCCTATGAGAGCCCAGGAACTGTGAAATGCTAATTGATCTATCTTGGTACTCCCTAAAGTTTTAATAGCATTTATGAGACTATCAGTCATATTATTCTTAGCATCATCACAAACCCCAATAGCAACAATCTTTCCCGTAGGAATAGAATTTATTAGATTAGTCAGCTGAGTAACCGCCTCAGGATTACCGAATAAATTATACCAGTTTGTTGTGTCCTGAATAAGGGTCACCGGATCAAATACAACAATACCAATTCCACTGAAATATGAGTTCGACAATAAATTAACCCCATTCTTTGATATTGTACATAAGGGACCAGCAAGGGCACCAGCCGAAACGACGGAAATTCTAACTGTATCGCCCAAAATAAGATGCCCATTAAGATATAGGACACTATCTTTTTTTTGATTATTAAAAGCAACATCATCATTCAATAAAAATTTTGATGTTCCTCCATTAAAAAAAGAAACTGGCTCCGAATAAAATGATCCTAATCCGTCAACTTTAATCCTAAACCAATATCTCTGACTCTGATTAAGAGTAGGTAAGGGTAAAGCTGTATAAAATGTTTGCGCTGAGGCAATGCTTCCAGCCGGATAAGTGAAATTTTCATCCTTAGAAATTTGATATACATAGTTGAACCCAGGCAACTGTAAAAGAGGAGGATTAAGCAATTTTATCCTGTTAATAGAAGGGTTTTCTATTTTCTGTTCGAGGGTAAATTTAACCTCGACTGATGCAACTAGAAATTTATAAATTGCAGAATTATCAGAAGTATATATCTCAGGTATCCTGTTATCACTATTCAATGTAACAGTCAAAGTATGCTCTCCAGAAAGTTTACCCGTTTTTAACCATATTGAAATTGTATCTTTATAATCAGGAATATTAATATAAAATGACTGGCTCTGAATTGTGCTATTATTCAGTGTATGACTTATGTCTATTCTTACAGAATCGTTAATAGATATGCCGTAATTATTAATAACCAGTAATGCTTTAATAGAATCTATCGTTTCGTTGATAAATTTATCCTGAATTATTATATCGGAAGAACTTATAGAAAAATTTGGTTTAGCTGGAATTTTAATTCTCACTAAAGGATCGCCCAATAAAGTATTATTATAAGAGAATATTTTAAATACATCAGATACACCAAATGAATTAAACATTTTATTCTTTGCTGCTAAATGCGCCTCCCCTACCTGGTAAATTGAATCCTGGAATAATGAAGAATAGAAATCAATCGGTGCAGCAAGCGCAGTTGAAGTAAATCCTAATGAAGAATTTGCTATATACCCAATAGCCTGGCCTGAAAGAATAAAATTTTCTCCAAAGCATACAATATCCGGCTCTGCAAATTTATTTGTTGAGCATCCGAAATCAGTCATTAACGGATTCCGATTCACATCATTTTCGAGCTGATTGATGAAAGCAATTCCGTTATCCCATGTAGAAGTTCCACTATGGCCGAGATAAGAAATGAATACTGCTCCGCTCGAAATAGCGCTATTGAACTGTTCTGCGGTATAAGGGCCAAAATTAGTCGGCGGATCAAGGGTCTTGTAGAAATGTACACTACTTCCAGCTAATGGTTTTGGCCTTACATATTGCGATATAATGGAATCATTAACTCCCTTAAAAGATAACAGCTGATAAGGTAATTCGGGATCTCCGCCTGAAAAGAACAAATAATGTTTATTCCAATCACCAAAAGGTGCATTAAAATTATTCTGGACTTTGGATAAATAGAAATCAAGATCTGAAGAACTGTTTATTGGTAATCTCCCAACCTTCATTTGTGGAAGAGGGATCGTGTCACTAAAAACTGTATACCAAATGTCACTAACCGGCGAGCCGTAGGATGGTATATAATTTCCCCCTCCAACTACACCAGTTGATTTAAATATATTTTTTTTATAATCATAATCAGCGTCTCCTAACAACACCAAATAAGAAGGGAGTGGCGCCTGCCAGTTCTGCAAAGAATTACCGATAAAATCTTTAATGCCCTGAGGATAAGGATAACCAAAGGCAAATTCATCAAATATATCATTCACATTTATTAAAATAGGATTTACAGAATAAAGCTTAGCCATAGCTTTAATATAATTCTGCGCAGCAGCAATAAATAACGGATGGGTTACAGCAATATAATCGGCTTGTCTACTTTGTCTTAAATTAACAAAATTCTTCTCATAATAAAATTTTGGTTTGGCTATTTTAGCCGGATTTATTATTACGTATGCATCATTCGTATTGATAGTATCTGAAAAGATCAGATTTCCGCCAATATTCTGAGCATTGATAATTCTTTTCAGGAATGGTCTGACTTTAAATATTTCATAATTATTAGAGGATAATGGTATATTCCCCACTTTGATAATGGAAATTTGATTAGAGAAATTATCCTTAAATTCAAAATAAAGAGAGTCATTAGCAAGGTTGAGAATCTTAGGATATTGCAATTCTGACCAATCCAAAGCCAAATAATCAGGATCGGTCCCATTGGGATAATTATGAAGAGTCAAAAAGTTTGACCCAGTTATTAAATTATCCGAAGTGATCTTATTATTATCCTTTAACACTACTTGTGCATTAAGATCAACAGACTGAGAGTCCAGTAAGACGCCATTAATACTAAAAGTAATATTGTGTGAATCTATCGCTCTGCTTGAGGCGGCGCTGACCAGTTTAAAAAATGCTTTTACTGGTTTTCCAGGATAAATATCTTGTACCTGATAATTATCAAAAAAATAAGCTGGCGAAACCTGTAAAAATTGCCAGTACCATGATTTATTTTTATACCAATTGGGAGTCTGGTTGGCGACTTCATCTGTGCTATTAAGATACTGCAGCATCAGGTTGGGTTCGTGATGTATAATACAAGAGAAATAATTAAGAGTATCGGTAATTCCAGAAACCAGAGTTGCGCTTGAATAGGCTCTTTTCCCCCTTGTATCTCCCCATGTTAGAAAATAAATTGTTGTATCTGTATATCTATTAAGGTATTCGTTATACTCTTCAAAATCAGAATTGATTATTGTGGGAGAAATCTTAGAAAAATTCCTGGTTCCAAAAAATTCAATATAATCAGAATCACTAAAGACTCCACTCGTATCGTTGCTTACAAAAATATTTTGTTCATTACCAGACTCAAACAACTGAAATGTTCTAGGATCTATTGATGCAGTTTGAACACCCAACTGGGCAAGATCGTTCTTATTAATTCTAAAAAGGCCTTCATACCCAGTACCGATTTTAATATATGGTTGATTATAATGAAACCAGTTCCCTGTTGTATCAGTAGTTATGAATTTAGATTTACTTCTAAACTGCCCTGCCATTTGAGAGTTAGATATCAAATTGTTTACTTCATTATCTTCCTCAGGAACCGGTGAGTTTGTAACTATGTTAATATTTCCTGGAAACCTGATTTCCAATTTAATTTCTTTGTTAATAATCAATTGACTTGAAATTTCATTAAAACTGACATCATTTATTCTAATAACAGCACAATAGTAATTCCTGAACCAAGTATAACCGGATATTTCCAATATAGGCTGAATCCCAGATCCCTTTTTAATCTTTGCTTCTATTAAATTTAAAGAACCGTCCTTACCTGTCGTTTTCGGATTTATTTCTGGTATGATATTATTTAGAATTTGTTCCTTTGAATCAACAATATTAAATTCCGGTTTTGATTCGGGAGGAATAGCAATAAGGAGAGTTCTACCTGGAAGTTTGTACTCACCAGCTTTCGAAGAATTGGTATAGTCAGAAAAATCCCTTATAATAAATTTCCCTTTCTGTGTATCATTGTATTTATAGTTCCCGTCAGTCAAACTTAGATAAAAAGAATTTCCTTTAACTTCTATCCCCTTCACATCATTTATTGTATTATTTTTGAAGTTCTTCTGTTGAGCGGATAGTGATGACAAGAAAATAATAATGATAGCTGCAGTTAATATATTTTTATTCATAATTTTTGAATTTTTTGAATTAATACTCTATAAATAAATAATGGTATACCAATTATATATCTTTTCCAGTTTTTTATTGGCTCAGTTATAAGACGAACTAACCACTCAAGTCCGATATTTCTGACCCACAGAGGACCCCTTTTCCTATCCCCGGCTATTACCCTCAAACCACCTCCGACAGCAACTATTTTTTTTGCATTTAGTTTATCTTTCCACCGATTAATCCATTCTTCTTGTCTTGGAGCTCCCAAACCCACCAATAGGAAAAATGGATTTGAAGAATTTATATCCTCAATTATTTTTACATTAAAAAGGTCAAAATAGCCATTATGATTGCCGGCAATTCTTATCCCTTGGAATCTATCCTTAATATTTTTCAATGCATTATCAAGAACAGTTTGAGAATCACCTAAAATATACAAAGATAAATTTTCATTAAAAATCCTATTAATTATTTCAGGATATATATCAGAACCGTTAATTCTTTCAAGCTTTTTAATTACTTCATGTTGATCTGCAAAACCTGCTGCCCATTTTAGCCCTACCCCGTCAGGGAAAACGAGGTCAAATGAGTTTAAATTATTTTTATATTCTTTATTCTCATAAGCTAAATTTAGATAATACTGATTAGCACAAGCAATTGTCCTTATACCATCCGAAAATATTTTCTCCAAAATGTCATTATAATTTGCAAATAAAATATTTATTCCTAAAATATTATATATCATTTTTCTGGGTAGTTCCTATAGAAGAAGCTGATTATAAAAATTTTCAATTCGGGGAATAATTATTTCAGAAGTAAATTCACACATAACCTCTTCATGAAGATTTTGCCTTAAACTATCCATTAAATTTTTATCTTTCAATAGCTCGATAATTTTGTTTTTGAGATCAATTGCATTTTCTTTAATGAATAAAATTCCGGTCAAGCGATCCTTGATAGTTTCTGCAATTCCATCTACTCTTGCCCCGATTACGGTTTTACTTATTAATCCGGCCTCAATCATAACCAGATTAAATGGTTCAACTCTTGAAGGAAGAACAACAATATCACAAGCATTTAAATAATTCCAGATATTGCTGATATTTCCTAAAAATCTGGCAGGTAGTTTTTTATTTAAAGCAATCTTTTTTAACAATTGTTCATCAATTCCATTTCCAGCCAATATTAGAAAAACCGAAGGCATCTCGACTATGATCATTTGCAGAGCTTCGAGCAGAATATCAACTCCCTTTTCTTTTATATCAAGCCTGCCGAAATAACCTATAAGAGGCGTATCCGGACTAAGACCTAATTCCGAAAATATTTCCTCTTTTTTTTGAGTTATACTAATTTCATTTTTATCAACAAAATTATTTATCAAGTATATTTTTGAAGGATTTATATTAAAATATTGTATCAAGTGTAACTTTATCGTATTGCTTACAACAATTAATTTTTCACTTTTGTAACTAAATAATTTCTTTTTATATACTTTACTATGAACAGTTGTGACTGTTCGAATTGAAGTAATTGTTTTTAGCAGAGATGCCAAGAGATCAAAATAACGATGATGGGAATGAACAATTTGTATATGATTCTGTTTTATATATTTCAATGTAGTAAAAAATATTTTGAGAGTACCATATAGTGAATTCCTATTGGCTTTAATAATCTTCAAATTGAATAAATCGAATCTATCTAAGGCATCTCCCCCTAATGAAATCACATGATGTTCATAATTATGACTGTTTTTAATAATTCGTAGAATTGACCTGGAAACTCCACATGTCTTATTTAATTCTATCTGTAAATGAAGTATTGCACATTTTTTTGTCTTTATCATTGAGAAAAAACGGCTCCAGACTTACTTAAATCACTTAATTTTTCCGATAAACTGATATATGCTTTATAATTCCAATATTTCCATAAAAAATACTTCACTCTTAACTTAACTTTTTTTCTGAACATATACTCTCTGCCAATTCTTAAAATACCAATTTTTTTTTCTATCATTGGATTGTTACTGCCATCAAATATTGATATTTTCCGAGGAGGGCTATCGTTAACTTTGGTACTTAAGGAATTTTTCCTAATTCTCATAAATATTAACCAGTCATTCACATGTATAAAGTTGCCTTTATTAAGTAACCTAATCCATAGCTCATGATCCTCCGAATGTACAAGCTTTTCATTATATCCTCCATTTTCCAGAATAAAATTCCTGTTATATACAACACTTGAATTGCATATATGCCCTCTTAATTCAATTTTTCTTTTCATATCTTCTTTTTCAGGATTAACCATATTGAGAAATTGAATTTTATTGTTCATAAAATAAACAGAATCCGAAAAGATTATATTCTGATTATTCCCATTAATCAAACTTATTTCTTTTTCAAGCCTTTCAGGGGCTGCAAGGTCATCTGCATCCATTAAGGCGACCCATTCAAATGAGGCAACTTTAAGTCCATAATTTAATGCTGCACTTCTGCCAATATGTTCCAACCAGATATATCTTATTTTGTCACTATTCACCTCTTTTATAACATCTCCAGTGTTATCATCAGAACCATCATCAATAATTAATAATTCAAAGTTCTTATAGTTTTGATTTAGAATACTATTTATTGAGGTCTTAATAAACTGACCACAGTTGTAAGTTGTCATCAGAACAGTAATAGGTATATTATGTAACATTCTGATATACTTGCTTTAATTCATACAACATTTTACTTATAGAAAAATTATTTTTTGCTTTTTCTATACCTTGAACAATCATTTCGGAATAATCCTTATAATTATTAACTGCAAGAATAATTTTTTCAGAAAGTTGTATGGAATCATTATTATGGAAAACCAAGCAGTCAATATCTTCTTGAAATATCTCCTTTAAGCTGGCAAAATCTGAAGTAATTATTAAATTCCCATTTAAGGCTGCCTCAACAATTGTTAAAGGAAATCCTTCCAGTTGATACCTTGAAGTAAATATAAATATATGCGAGTCCTTTAGATAGTCATAAATATTTTCAACTTTACCCAAGAAACTTACTTGTATTTTTAAATCAGTTATTTGTTTTCTTAACTCATTTTCAGACACCCCTTCGCCAGCCATAGCAAACGAATTTTTTACAATTAGTTTATCTTTTGCTAATGCGATTGCGTCAAGATAAATATCTCCACCTTTCTCAGGGACTAGCCTTGAAGCGAATAATATTTTTATTTCACTATTATCCTTAAGGTGTTTTTCTGGTATGGGTATACCAAGATTCACAAAGAATATTCTCTCCTTCTTTTTTCTATTCGACATCAGGTGTTTAATTGAATTTTTATTAACTATAATAAAATAATCTGCTATAAAATGTGGGAATCTACCTCCTGAAGGTATTACACCGTGAATGGTTTGAATCGTAATACATTTCGTTATTTTTGAAACCCACCATGCAATATTAGCAGAATAATGCGTGTGGGAATGGATTATTTCAATTTTATTTTTTTTAACTATGCTATAAATAGATAATACGGATTTTAGAAAATTTAAATACGAACGCTTTTGATGCGATATTTCTTCAATTTCAATTACAGTAATTTTTAATTTTTTGAATTCATCTATAAAATCTCCACCCGGGCAAACCAGAATAATATTATACGCCTCATCTTTGGATAATTCTGATAGCAAATAAAATAAATGTTTCGATACTCCAGAGACATACAACATATAGTCCGTTAAGAATAGGATATTCATAATATACCAGAATACATTATAGAGCTAACTTTATCTTTTATTCAAAATTTATTTCAAAAGTACTGAAATAATTTTCTTTATAAAATATTACAATTATTGTTCTGCTTTAATACCAATTTTCCCTATTGTTATTCCTGCTAATGCCATAAATATTGGAAACTGTACTGAACCTACACCTAACCACCAACCTTCTAACTGTGCATGCAGGCTCATTCCTATCAGCAGACAAACCATCATAACGGAACTCCAACTCATAGTATTCAGATACGTTTTAACTGTCAAATAAAGCAGGTACAATACAAAAAAAAGAAATAGAATCAACCCAATCCAACCAGTCTCTTCAATTAGAGCATAAATACTAACTGCTTTTTCTCTGACTAATCTAACCCCTTCAAAATGATAATGGACATTAAACAAAAGATTACTTAAGACTGTATTATCACTAACCCCAAATCCTAAGCCTTTCCAACCCCCAATTACTGCTGCTTCATAGCTTGCCGAAATCACTGGCATTTTTCTATCCAACAAGGAGATTTCGGTTTTAAACAAATAATTCTTTATATGACTTTGAAAATTATTATTTACCATATAGGTAATTATAAGAGTTAGAAATATCAACATTATTATAGCGAAGATTTTTATGCGTTTTGAGAGCAATGCAAAAAGGAAAGCAGATAATATTATTACAGCCAATGACGTTCTGGAATGAGTCAGAATAAGTATGTAAATATTAAGAATTAAAAGAAAGGAAGTTATTAAAATATTGATTTTTTTATCTTTAACCGGAAGCATAAAGATTCCAGGTAATGAAAAAATAATTAAACTAGCAAGAATGTTTTGATGACCCCAAAAGCTTTTAAGACCATAACCATACCCAGCCCAATAATCAAAAGGTATTTTTGTCATTAAAGAAAATAATGAGACTAGTAAAAGCAGGATATTCAAGGGGATTAAGAAACCGAATTCCTTTTCTCTAAAATATTTAACCCAACAATATCCACCCAGGATTAAACTTGAGGATGATACCATAAAAACTAAACTTCTTATATAGCTTTCGCGGGGGTAGGTAGACCAACATGAAGTAACCATAGCCCAAAGACCGAAAGTAGTAATCAGTAGTAAGGATAACCTAAGTTCCTTATTTTTTAAGTCTTTTAATCCGTCAAAAATAAAAAATAAATAAAAAAGTGGGGCTGAATATGATATCCATTTAATATTCTCAATACTCCTAGTAGCTGCAAGTATAAAGAATAGCGGGAATGCTATTAATGCTATTTTTTTATTCATTTGGATAATATTTAGTAAAGGAAGGGAATTTCAAACAATATTCGCAACAATTATTTCGCAAAATATATTGTTTTACTATTTGCTTAAAAAAATTAATTTACAAATTGTTTCAAAATCATTAATACTATAAACGAACTGCAGACAGCTAATACAACATAAAGGAATAGAAGTTTGAAGGATTGCCGGGATAGTGATTTTGCAAACATTATTCCCCTCCAATTGCAACTCCAGCACCTATAATAACTAAAAAAAAAGAAGGTTTTGATAAAACTTTCCTTGAAACTTCTTGTTTTTGATTTATGAAGCGTTCCCTCTTTTAAACAAGCAGGACATTTAACTCTGGATATTTTTCTTGAATAAAATATTTTCTGTTTATTCATATTAGTGTTGCTAGCATTATTAGGCATAAATAATTATCAAGAAATACTCTTCGTCTCTTTTTTATCGGAATAATAATAATAATATTTATAGTAGGGACCATATCCGGCTTTGTAAGAGAATTTATTAAGTACTGTTCCTATAAATAGCGAATAATCATTCTTTATCAATTGCACAGCTTTTTCTACTAAGTTCAGAAGAGTAGAATCTGTTGAAACCACTACCATAGTTGCGTCAACCAATCTTGATAATATTTCCGTATCTGTTACAGCTATTATGGGTGCAGAATCAAGTATAACGACATCATATCTATCACGCATTTCATTCAAGAAATCTGCCATTCTTTTCGAACCAAGCAATTCAGAAGGATTGGGTGGCAAAGTACCTGTTGTTATAATATGCAAATTTTCTAATTGTGAAGGCCGAATAATTTCATCCAAGGTTGCATTTTCAAAAAAATAATCCGTAAATCCAGGAGATTTAAGTTGATTAAATAAACTATGAATTCTGGGTTTTCTTAAATCGGCATCAATCAACAAGGTTTTTTTATTATCCTGAGCAAATGCACCCGCCAAATTGACACTTATAACAGTTTTTCCTTCACCAGGGGCAGCTGAAGTCACAAGTATAGTCTTCAAAATATTTTTTCCGACTTTAGAGAACTGAACTCTAGTACGAAGAGCTTTGAATGCTTCACTCGGCATCGCATCCGGTTTTTCAGCAACAATAAATTCTCCGGTTCCTTTCCCATTTGCTCCCATATTTTCAATTACAGGAACCCATGCAAGAATATTAATATTACGTTTTTCAAGTTCTTCAGGAGATTTAATCCTATCGTCGAAATAATCTTTAATAAATACGTATCCAAATCCTGCGAATATACCCGCCATCAAACCCACCAGGATTATTAATGAACGATTGGGTTTCGATGGAATACTGGACTTTACGGCATTATCAAAAATAAAAATATTACCTGGTTGAGATTGCTCATTGATTAATGCTTCCTGATATTTTTCTTCAAGTAAAGAGAATAACTTTTCCGAAGCTTCTCTTTTTCTCTGAAGCTGTGCATACTTGATTGTTGTTATAGGTAATTTGTTAAATTGTGCTTCGTATTTTTTTAAAATATCATTAAGAAGATTAAGCTGAGTGGATAATCCTCTTTTCTTAACTTTTGCATCCAGAATTTTTGCATAAAGATCTTTGATAGCTTCAGGATTAGTCGCAAATATAGACTGTTTCATAACATCCGTTTTCGCTTTTAACTTAGCCTTAAGTATATCAATCTGTTCATCAGATGGTTTAGAAATTTGATCGTTGCCTCCATTTTTAGAAACAAGGTCTTTTTGGATTTGTAGCTTGGCTATTTGTTCCTGTAAACCAAGGACATAAGGTTGATTAGTCTGTGCATCAATATATGACTGAACCTGTGGGTTCTGTTGATGGAATTCATCCTCCAATTGAGCCAGGGCTTTATCTGTTGCTGCTAGTTCTATACTGGCACCATCTCTTTGAGCTTCGAAACTGGATAATTGAGAAATCAGTGTTTTAGTTTGATCATCTAATGAAATAATTTCATTTTTAGTCTGAAATTGACTCAAGGAGGAATCAGATTCTTTAAGTGCCTGTTGTTTCTCCTGCACATGAGTCAAGAGAAAATCCTTAACCATAGTCAGTTGATCTCTATTTACTTCAAGGTTAAATCTTTTGTAAACATTTGCATAAATATTTGCAATCAAAGCTGCACTAAAGGGAGATGGAGATTCGACCGAAATATCTACAATATTCATTCCCTTTCTTTGTTCAATAATTACAGAATATTCAAGATTTTTAGAAATGTCTCCAATAGATATCTTCTTTTCATTCTTAGTTATATGGAATGAATGATCAAATCCTATCATGAAGCTGTCAGGTGTTCCAACTGATTTAATGCTGTCATATAAAGCTTGTGCAACGTTTTTACGGACAGTACTGCTTTTCATAATTTCAATTTCGGTAAGTATAAATCTATCATCTGTAAGTCCCTGAAGTTCAGGTGATAGAGAACCATCAAGGACCCCTCCCTTCGGTTTTGATATTTTCAAAGATGCAGTAGATCTATATATATCTCTATATTGTAATGCGAAGACAATAGAGATAATCAAGCAGCTAAAAATAATAATAAAGACAGGATATGGATCATTTCGAACCAGATTTAATAAATCTTTAAAACTTCTGGAAGAGTTTTCGCTATCAAATTCTTTTTCTGAATATTCGCTCATTTTTGCCTAACCAAAATTGTAAAAGAAATTAGAACCGAAATAACGGATAAAATTGTACCAATATAATCACGTAAATAAAATCTTGGGTACCCTGAAACCAGCAAAACATCACCAGCTTTTAAAGTCTGCATAGAACTATCACTTGAGATTTTTGGATCCATGAGGTAATCTTTAAAATTCAAATTATATATTATTTGTTTGGAATTGATGCTATCGGTTTTAACAATTCTCATGTCTTCCAAACGGGCATCCTCAGTAGGACCCCCAGCATAGGAAAGAAGATCATTAACTTTACTGTAAACGGGAATAATATATCTGCCTGGATATCTTACATATCCCCAAACAGATACCTTAATATTTAAAGACGAAGGGTCAGAACAATCAAAGAATCCCCCTTGTTGAATTCCCAGTTTATTCATCCCGCTTCCCAATTGTAAATCGTTAGTCTGCGCGGAGATGAAAATTGGGAAAATAATAAAAAATGATAAAATTAAAGTTTTTTTCAAACTATCTTTTCTCCATAATATCTAAACTTAGAAAAAAATGAGAATAAATATACCAATTAAGGCAAAATAAATCAAAAAAGGGGAAATTGGTTTTAATCTTAAACTTAACCTCGATATTATTCAAAGACCATAATTTATCGAAAATGTGAAATAATTATCCTTATCAGAGGTAAAAACATTGGAAATGATTTCCTTATCAATTGACTCCCAATTATATCCAACTTTTACAAAAAAATCATTTATCAATTCATAATTAAGAGAAGTATTTATGAACTTGTAATTTGTCCTTAAACCGAATAGAAAACTATCCTGTGGCTGATATGGGATTTCTCCCAGAACAGGTGAATGACCTTTCCTAATATAGTCATAAGACAGGCATAAGTTCAGACCTCTTGCAAGCTTTTTTGTCATTGAGAAATGAACCTGATCACTGTTTCCACCTATCCAATGTCCCATTTGATAATTGCGATTGGTATATTGCTGTGCGTCATCCTCATGAAAATAAACATAAGGATCAATTTTGGTATATTCCAAGTTAATATTAATATCCCTTATGAAAGGATCGATAAACAGAGTTCCTATTGTATAAGCCACTGCCTTAGGTGCATTCTTCCCCTTTAAATAACTAGTCAATGTCAATTCATCGATAAATAAAGTAGAATAAATTTCACTATTTAAATATGAATTTTTGTAACTAAGATTGGCGAATAATTGAGCATTGCCACCACTTGCATCTGTAAAACCCTGGTAATGGTCAACCAAACGAAAAAATAAAACCGGAATTAAATAAATTGGTTGAAACCGATCGCTATAAACGACGGATTCTCCTAATGAAATATTGAAGTTTGAATAAGGTCTAACAGTAATAATATGAGCTGCCATATATTTTTCTACAAGTTCATTATGGGGACGATATGGATTTTTATTAATTCTAATAGTACTCGAGTCAATTACTCCTGAACTCAAAACCCCGTGGAAATAAGTAAAATCCAGCCAAGATACAGGAAAAACCCTTAGTTTAATAAACGGAAAAGATGGAGCTTTTTCTGATAATATTATCTGACCGCTTTGTCCGCTTCCCCAAACAAAATAATCCTTACCCAGTGAAAAGTCACCCCACTTCCAACTAAAGGTCAGATTTCCATTTACTTCATCATAATCACTTCCAGCAAAAAAACCGATACCAGTAGAGTTTGAAAATGCATTTCTTGCCTGAATAAGATTGCTGACATGATTATCTTTAAAATTCAAGTTGAATGATATGTCTGGTCCTATAGAACCAAAGAGGTTCAATCCGTTCCAACTATGATTTTTAATGTCATGTGATTTTAGATTATATCCCAAGATCGGATCTACAAAAATCGAAAAAAGCGAATCATAATATGTATAAGCTCTAAATCTCTTATCATCATTAAGATTAAAAAAACCGGTTATACTTTCCGATTTTTCCTGACTATATTTTTTTAGTTCAAAGAAATACTCCTTTGAATAAAATTCAAGTTCTTCAATTTCAATTTCAGTAAGATATTTTTTTTTACTTTCCAATTCATGAATTTTACCACTAATGTAATCGCGCGAAAGAGGCTTTATATCATCATTAAAGGAAATTATCCCTTTTATGGAAAGTTCGGACAAATATTCATAAATATTATTTTCTACAGGGACAAAAATTACCTGGGAATAAGTAGCGGGAATTGAAGTTAAAAACAATAAGAGGATAATTCTCTTCATTAATAATTATTGCTTTTTAGAATAAAGATACTTTTCTATTTGTTGAAAGTGAGAATAAAGGTTTTTTGAACATTATTTTTCCCCCTAATTTCGCTATAGCATTTTCTCCGGGGGTATATTCAGGTAATAGCTCTATCAACATTTGTAACATTTCTGAATTATTGTTTTCTTTAGCCGATCTAATCAATGATTCAATCTTTGGAATTAAATTGTCAGTTATATATTCACTGGAATTCCTGGCAATGAATATTTTCTCATGAACAGTTCGCTCATAATTTTCTCCATCAACAAATAGCTCTTCGAATAATTTTTCTCCTGGACGTAATCCTGTAAATACAATTTTGATATCCTTACCTTCTATCAAACCAGAAAGCTTTATAAGATCTTTTGCAAGATCAACAATTTTGATAGGTTTTCCCATATCAAGCATAAAAATTTCACCACCTTTACCTAAAACCGAGGCTTGAAGAACAAGTTGCACTGCTTCAGGAATTGTAATAAGGTAACGAATGATTTCCGGATGAGTTACAGTAATAGGACCACCTTTTTCCAACTGCTTTTTGAATGTTTTTATTACACTGCCACGGCTACCTAAAACATTCCCGAAACGTACAGCACAATAACAATTTCCTGATTTTATTGCTGCATTATGAACAATCATTTCGGCTAGTCTTTTACTAGCACCCATTACGCTTGTGGGGTTTACTGCTTTATCAGTGGATATTAAGACAAAATTCCTAACATTAAATTTCAATGATACATCCACCAAATTTTTTGTTCCCAATACATTATTTGTAATAGCTTCAGATGGGTTTTCTTCCATTAAAGGCACATGTTTATGAGCTGCGGCATGGATTACTACATCAGGCCTAAATTCATTAAAAATAAATTCCAATCTATCAATGAACCTTAGATCAGCTATTCTGCATATTAATTTAACATCATGTCCAATAAAATTAATTTTGGATATTCTTTCTTTTAATTCATACTCAATTTCAAATATAGAATTTTCACCATGACCTAATAATATAATTTCAGAAGGGCAAATATTAATTATCTGTCTTGCCAGTTCACTACCAATGGATCCACCAGCTCCGGAAATAAGCACTTTTTTTCCAGATAAAAAATTACTAACTTTTTCAATATCAGTTTGGATAGTCTCCCGGCGTAATAGATCTTCAATTTCAATTTTGCGGATATGTTCAATAGAAACTTTGCCTCCTACTATTTCGAATAAGCCAGGCATAGTAAATGTTTCCACATTTACCTGTCTGCAAATTTCCATAATTTCCCTGATTACCAGACCTGGTACAGAAGGCATTGCAATCAATACTTTCTTAATCCCATATTTTGCTACAATTTCGGGTATTAAAGTCCTATCACCTTTGACTTCAAGCCCCCTGATACGAAATCCATGCTTTTCTTTATTATCATCTACAAAAGCTACGGGAATTAATCCAACTTTAGGGTGTCTCTGTAATTCTTCCGCCATATTAACACCAGCATCGCCAGCACCAACAATAAGTGTATTAGCATTTTGGATATTTTTTGCCAAATAAAACCTCTCAGCAGATCTTTGTGAGAGACGAATACTAAAACGTGAAATCGCAACTAAGCTTAATGCAATAAAACAGTCAATTATTGAGAAAAAATGAGGAAGTATGCTAAGCTCCAACCACTTAAAGGAAAAGCTTCTTAACAGAGTAAATATGATATATTGAAGCAGAGCAGTGTTAAAAGCGATAAAAATCAATTTAGCGAGATCATCAATACTTGCTTTTTTCCAAAAACTTCTATACAGCCCAAAGAAATAAAAAATATTAAATTTAATAATTGCAAATAATAATGTAACAGCAATTAATGGCAGGAAGTAGATTGAGAAGTCAATTTGTCCGTCTAGCCCTATAAAAAGAGTAAGCAGAGGACTGAATAGAACAATAATAACATCTATCAAAAAGAAATGACGATTTCTCAGTTTTTCCGTTTGATTTAATAAAAATTTAATTGGCATAATAAATCCGTATAAAAAAGTTCATCATTCTTCAAATTTATATAATTTAGTCAATAATCTTACTTATTTGAAGAAACCACATTTTTTATTTATTTAAATTTTCCCAATACCATTTTACTGCAATTTTTAGTCCTTCTTTCAGGAAAAATTCAGGTTTATATCCTAACAAAGTTTCTGCTTTTTTAATTGAGGCTAAGGAATGAGGAATATCCCCTTTTTGAGAAGGTCCATATTGAATAGGGATATTAGAGATTTCCGCGTCATATTCATTTAAATAACATTTAAGATAATTAGTCAAAGAGTTCAAATCATTGCGCTCTCCAACAGCAGCATTAAAAACCTGACCGACAGCTGAAGGATTTTTAACCTGAGCAGCTAAGTGATTGATCTGAATAATATTATCAATATAAGTAAAATCCCGTGAATTGGTTCCATCCCCATAAATTACGGGTGATTTGTGTGCCATAAGAAGCATTGTAAATTTAGGGATAACAGCAGCATAAGCTCCTGCAGGATCCTGTCTGCGGCCAAATACATTAAAATACCGGAGTCCGATAGTATTTAGACCATACTGGAGTCCAAATACATGTGCATATAATTCATTGACATACTTAGTCACACCGTAAGGAGAAATGGCCTTACCTATAATTTCTTCAACTTTGGGAAGATTTTCAGAATCGCCATACGTCGAAGAACTGGCAGCATAAACAAACCGTTTTACCTTTGCTTCTCTTGCAGCGATCAGCATATTCAGAAAGCCGCTAATATTAACAGAATTGGTAGTGATCGGATCATTAATTGAGCGGGGAACAGACCCAAGAGCAGCTTCATGCAATACGATATCTACACTATCGACAGCTTTATTGCAATCATTCAAATTCCGAATATCACCAACAACAAGCTTAAAATTTTTATTATAGAGCAATTCTCTAATATTTTCAATTTTGCCTGTGGAAAAATTATCTAAACAGATAACTTCATTATCATGTTGTAAAAAATCCTCACATAGATTTGAACCAATAAATCCAGCCCCGCCTGTTATCAGTATACGTTTATTTGAGAGTAAAGCATAATTATTCATTATATGAAATCAGAAATTGCATTCAATTGTTAATTCTATGAGATGAAATCATTGAAAAACTGAATAAAAACATTTTAATATCCTTGCCCTATCTTCATCTGACAAATTGGAACCAGATGGCAGGCATAAACCACGGTTAAATAATTTATCAGAAGTGTTATCACCGTAGAAAGGATATTTTTCAAAGACAGGCTGTAAGTGCATAGGCTTCCATAATGGACGGCACTCAATATTTTCATTGTCCATAGCTAAACGTAAATCTTCCCTTGTTTTTCCCCCGGTTTTTGAAGGGTCAATAATAATAGCAGTAAGCCATCTGTTAGAGGATGCGCCTTCCAGTTCAAGCTGGAAATCAATTCCTGCAAAATTGCTGATTTGATTTTCATAAAATTTAAAATTATACCTGCGTTGTTTAACTCTTTCATCAAGAACTTTCATTTGACCCCGGCCAATTCCTGCGCAAATGTTACTCATTCTATAATTATAACCAATTTCAGAATGCTGATAATGAGGAGCTTTATCTCTTGCCTGTGTTGCAAGGAAGCGTGCTTTGTCAATAAAATCCTTATTATCTGAAATTAGTGCTCCACCTCCGGAAGTAGTTATAATTTTGTTTCCATTAAAGGAAAGAATTCCCATTATACCAAACGAGCCAAGATGTTTATCCTCATAATAAGAACCAAGAGCTTCGGCAGCGTCCTCTATTACTGGTATATCGAATTTATTACCTATTGCCAAAATTTCATTTATTCTCGCAGGCATGCCATAAAGATGAACAACAATAATTGCTTTAGGTTTTATCCCTTTCGCTAATCTGTCGATAATAGCTGTCTCAAGAAATTCAGGATTCATATTCCAGGAAGATTCTTCACTATCAACAAATACCGGAATTGCGCCAAGATAAAGAATTGGGTTAGCTGATGCTGAAAAAGTAAAAGATGAACAGATAACTTCATCGCCTGGTTTCACTCCTATTAAAACCAAAGAAAGATGAATTGCTGCTGTACCGGAGGACAGGGCTGCGGCATATTTTGATCCGTTATAACGACACAAATCCTGTTCAAAGCCATCAACATTAGGTCCAAGAGGCGCAATCCAATTAGTGTCAAAAGCCTCTTTTACAAAACTAAATTCATCCTTCCCCATGTGAGGAGAGGACAACCAAATTCTGGGCTTAATTGTATTAGTATTATCCATAATCTATTTCGAAATAGCCAATATTTTTTCTTTATAACGATAAAAAATCACTGAATCATCTTCAACGTTTTTATCTAGTATTATTCCGGCTGCTATTTTATTCCTGTTCCCAACTTTTATTCCTGGGATAGTAGCACTGTTAATGCCAAACAAGTTGTCATCTCCGATATTTGTAAATCCGGAGAAACAGACATTCGGACTGATAACGTTATATTTGCCGACCACTGTGTCATGACCCATACTGCTTCTTGAATTTAATAATGTAAAATCCCCTATTTTAACATTAGGGCCAACATTTGCATTAGGAGCTATTACAACTCCTTTCCCAACCTGTGCTGAATTTGACACATAAGCGGTACAATGTATAAAAGTAATAAAATCAGCACCGTCTGAAGAAAATTTTTCAATAAAGAGTCTGCGATACTTTAAATTAGCAATCCCCATAATATAATGACAATCATTACGTACAATATGATTTCTTACCCCACCCAATAGTGGAGCAGAAAATTTGTATCTTAAATAATTGGCCGGATTATCATCTAAAAATCCGATTACATTAAATAATTGTTTATCAATCTTTTTTTGAGAATAGGCAATATATTCGTCGATTTCGGCACTGTGCCCCCCAGAACCAATAATAATAACATTTTTCATATTAATAATTCTTACCTTGCAGAATATCCTCCATCAACAAATAAATTAATACCGGTTATCCATTTTGAGGCATCTGATAATAGAAAGACACAAGCATTTGCCACATCATCTGTCTGACCTAATCCTAATGGATGATAATTTTTAATTTTAGTTAACGATTCTTCATTCTGGCTATAAACTGCTTTTTGAGATAATGGTGTTTCCACAACACCAGGTGATATACAATTCACTCTGATCTTCTTATTAGCTAATTCGATAGCAATAGATTTTGAAGCTGCAATTAATGCTCCTTTTGTAAGGCCATATAATGTTTTACCCGATTCACCAACAGTACCCATTACAGAACTTATAAAAATAACACTTCCGCCCTCTTCGGAGAACGAAGACTGTTTTGTAACAAATTTTGTGATATTAATACTGCCAAGCACATTATTATGAAAAAAATCATCCATTTTATCGGGTGTAATCATTTTCAAAGGTAACGTATTAGAAATACCTGCACAATTTACCAGACCATGCATTTTCCCTTTTTGAAAAACTATTTCTTTTATTAACTCTTCAACCTTATTATATTCCCTCAGGTCAACAGAATAGACCAAATGATTTGAAATATTATCCATACAATTAAGGGTATCATTTAGTCTATCCGGATTCCGGCCGAACAGAATAACATTAGCCCCCATCATGCTGCAACTTATCGCACATTGACGTCCTATCCCTGAAGAAGCTCCAGTAACGATTATGTTTTTCCCAATCAAATTAAAAGGGGATTTTCTTTGGTCCATTTTCAAACTTCGACGATTTCGCTTATTTTGCATCCATCGAAATCAATAACTGCAGTTCCCCAAGTCATTCCGACACCAAAACCGCTTAACAGAAGTTTCTTTTTTCCATCAAGCATATTTTTAAGTTCGGAAATAATTGTTAGAGGAATAGACACAGAGGAGGTATTTCCAAATTTTTCAATTGAAGATGGGACTTTTGCCGGATCAAGTTTTAACTTTTTCATGAGGTAACCGTTGATATAAGTATTAGCCTGATGAAAGACAAAATAATCTATTTGGTTCAATCCAGTATTTGAGTGCTCAATCAAGTTCTTGAAATCTTTTGGAATTTCCCGAAGAACAAAATTGAAAACATCCGCTCCATTCATATATCCTTGTTCTTCACTTCGAATATTTCCAAATTCATCGACTACTTTTTCAATAACAGTTTCAGCTGAGCTTGGATTTCTATAACCGCCAGCATTAATTTTTATCAAAGACTCTCTCGAGCCATCGGAATTTAATGAGAAATAGCTTTTACCGAATTTTTCCTTTTTCTCAATTAGTGCAGCTACTCCGCCATCTCCAAATAAGAAGGCAGTCTTTCTGTCCTTAGGTGAATACACCTTTGACCTTGTCTCGCCATCAAGGAACAGTGCTTTCCTAAAACTATTTTGTTGCATCAGTGCATATACCACTGAAAGCCCGTATATGAATCCTGAGCATCCTATGCTTAGATCCAGAGCCATTGTGTTATCAGATAATCCTAATCTATTCTGTAAAATAACAGACGTTGCAGGCATCCTATAATCCGGTGTTTGGGATACAAAGATTAGCAGATCGATTTCGTTTTTTTCTATGTTCATATCAGCAAATAATTTCTTTGCTGCTGCAAAACATAGGTCGGAGGAGCAAGTATATGAATCAGCAAATCTGCGTTCCTTAACTCCAATTTTATCAATAATTTCTTTGACATCTTCGGAGGGGAAAAAAGCAGTATATTTATAATTATCAATAACATTGACGGGAACTGCACCAGCCATTCCCGTGATTCCGACATTGCTAAATTCTAGATAAGGCATAGGTAGTTTTGTTTAATTTTTAATTTAATTTGCGATTGCTTAAAAGCTGTGTTATAGCATTAACTCTATTTTGAGTGACTTATAACTTCGTTCATTAAATCTTCTACAGTTATCAATTTCATGAATTTTTCGTTTTCTATAGCAACACCATATTCATCATCTAACATAGCAATAAGTGATAATTGCGCAAGTGAATCCCATTCTTTATACTCTCTGAATTTATCACCCGGCAATATTTCCCGGTTTTGAATTTCAAGAGTGTCTTTAAGAGAATTGATAAATTTTTCTTTCATAATTTTTGTAAATCTAATTGTTAAAAGGATCGTGACTCATATAGGAATTTAAGATTGGATTATAATCAAAAGTATTATAAAAATATTATATTTTGTTTAGTTCTTATATTTTGAATAAATAATATAATATATAATTTTATGTTTACCAATCCAAAATTATATATGTCTGCTTCATAATGTATATAAATAATTAGAAATTTTACTTTTTTAACAATTTTTATACTTAATTTATTAATATATTGAGTTATTCCGGTAAAAGATAAAGTGGTTATATTGTGGATTATACTTTAACATTTCCCGAGAAAGTTTGCATCGTAATATCCGGACCTGAATTAATCCCTTCTTTTATAAATATTTTCTTTATAGTAAGAAAAAGTATTTTTATATCCAGTGCAAATGAAATATTATCAACATAATAAACATCATGCTCAAACTTTTCAGGCCACGATAATGCATTACGTCCATTGACTTGAGCCCACCCAGTTATTCCCGGCCTTACTTCATGTCGCCTAGCTTGTTTCTTATTATACAATGGCAGATATTTAACCAGAAGTGGACGAGGACCGACCAGACTCATTTCACCTCTTAATACATTTAATAGCTGCGGTAATTCATCAAGAGAAGTTGAACGTAAAAACCTACCAACTTTTGTTAAACGTTTTGAATCCGGCAAGAGTATGCCATTTTTATCGAGATAATCCGTCATAGTTTTAAACTTTATCAGTTTAAATAGACGTGTCTTTTTACCCGGGCGTTCCTGAAAGAAAAAAATATGACCATGGTTAGTAAATAATAATAAAGTCATAATGAAAAGAAATAACGGTGATATCAATACTAATCCAACAAATACCAGGATAAAATCGATTACATATTTAAAAAAAGATTTATACATAAAAATATTATTTCACAAATTTGCAGGCATTATCCGGAGTAAATTTTTGTGAAGTTTTCAAAGAATTTCCCCTCAACTTATTATAATAATTTTTATTATCCATCAGATTAAAGATAAAATCCACCATAGTGTCAATTTGGTCAGCCAAACAGCAAATTCCCAAATCATATTTATCTATAATTTTTGCGATTTCGGAATTCTTTTCAGCAATACTTAGTATTGGAGATCCTACTGACATAATATCGAATAATTTACTCGGCACACTCATTATTGAGGCTTCTTTCGAAAGAGTCACTATGGCAAGATCCGCAGAGCTTAAACTATAAGGATACATTGCAATATCCTGCCAAGGCAATAGCCTGACATTTTGTAATTCAGAATTATGAATACGTTCTGAAAGCATCTTTTTTTTATCTCCATCGCCTATAATAAGGAAGAGTATATCTTTCCTTTGAATTCTATCAGCTAAATCTAAAAGAGTTTCAACATTGTGGGTAAAACCAACATTCCCTGAATAAAGAATAATAAACTTACCTTCTATATGCTGCTGATGAATAAATATATTCTCTTCTTTCGGTATTGGCTTCAGAAAGGAATTATCTGTCCAGCATGATATTACATCAATTTTCTGATAATTAACATATTTTGCTATTTGTTGTTTCATACCATCACTAATAGTAAAAATATTTTTAGCATTTGCAAATATTTTTATATTAGTTTTTTCCCAGAATTTAATTACGCGGGAATTTCGGGATAAAATTTTGTAATTGATTAATAAATCCGGATAAATATCGTATATCAGAATAGAATATTTATTAGTACAAAAATAAGGAAGAAAAATTCCAAATGGTGGATTTGAGGTAATAAACAGGTCTGCATTTCTACCCTTAAAAATAATATATAATAATGCCTGCAAAGACCCAATTGTCCAAGTTAATAATCTATTGAGATTTTTTGTCGGGTTATATTTTATCAAATTAATCTGACGTATCCGAGGATTTAGACTTTTATTCCGTTTCCGAAGCTCGCCTGTAAGAAGTATGCACTCTTCATAATTTGCAGCAAAAGCATTCGCAATATCAATCATCATATATCCAGAAACATGAGATAATAAAATGATTTTATTATTTTTACTCATTTTAAAATATTAATCCGCAATAAGTGAGTTATATAAATCAATATATTCCTGATATTTAATATCCTTATTATATAATTCTGATGCCCTTTGAATGCATGCTTTAGAATAATAGGATTTCCCTTTTGCCCTGATTTCCATAATTGCAGAATAAAGAGAGTGAATATTTCCTTTCTGAACAACTATACCTGATTGATCATTAATTGATTCCGGACTTCCACCTGTTCTATATGTAACCACGGGTGTTCCACATGCCAAGGCCTCAGAATTAGTAATAGGACAGTTATCAACCCAGGTTGGATTCAGAAATACATCGGCAGCAGAATAAAATTCAGTAAGTTCCTCAATATTTTCAGTTCGTGCTATTCCGATCATACTCTTCGGTAAACTTTTCAATTGCTTTTGACTAAGTCCTACCAAGACAATCGTCATGTCGTTTGAAATTAATTCGTTTAATTTAATAAAATCTTCCAAACCTTTACGCTTGTCCCATACACTGGCCACTCCTAACAGCATGAATTTTTTTCCAATTCCGATTTTCGCTTTTATACTTTCGCTATTGTGAGGGTAGAAAATGCCAAGGTCAATACCGTTGCGAATCATGCTTATCGGATAGCCTCCCAAAAATGATTTCGACAAGTGATCAGCCAGCCATTGAGACGGACTAACAATTGATATCCACGGAACGGAATTGAACAGAATCTTTTTCTGTTTATAATTCAGATTCGAATTATCCTTAAACCAGCTTGTAGGATAGGCTCCTTTATTTGGACAATTATAGCAGCCGTTTTGCCATTTAAAACAGTTCACATTATCAAAATATGTACAATGTCCTGTGAATGGCCAACAATCGTGTAAAGTCCATACAACCGGTATTTGAGATTTTTTAAGGTAATTAAATAATATCTCGACATTTAAATAATATCCATGAAGATTATGGAGATGAATAATGTCGGGTTGTATATTTTTAATTTCTTCTAATAAATCTAGTGTCGCTTTTTCAGAACCAAATCCATGGCGGTCGAATAACCTGGTTTTAATACCATGCAACCTTGTATCCCAAACATTCCCAATTCGGACTATTTTTGAAGTACTTGGACGATTTCCCCGGCCAAATGCTATATAACTCTCATGGCCTTTTAAAATTAAAAGTTTACCGATATCCTCAGCAATATGCCCTGTGCTGCCTGAGTTAACTACAGCATTTATTTGCAGCACTTTCAATTATCACCTAAAATGAAATTGTAGAATTGTTCTCCAATTCTATTAACTGAATATTTTTGTATACTTTCTCTAGCTACGGAACCTAAACGTTCTCTTAACACTGCATCATCCATCAACAATTCAAGTTTTGATTTAAAGGATTCATAATCAAATAATGGAATTAAAAAACCATTGTAGCCATCTTCTATCATTTCCGACGGACCAGCTACACAATTAAAGGAAATAACAGGCAAGCCAACTGATTGTGCTTCACCAATAACATTTGGAAATCCTTCTGAACTTGAAGTAAACGCAAATATTTTACTTTTCAGGAAATAAGGATCTACATCTGACTGATTACCCTCTAAGATCACCTTATCTTCCGCATTCAGACTTTTAATCAGGCATTGCAAATTATGCATTATATCTTGTTTTTGCGCATCTCCCCCAACGATAACCAGTTTCCATCCCGGTTTGTTAATTCTAACGAAAAGTTTGATGAGTTCATCATGATTTTTGGTTTTAATCAGCCGACTAACAGTTAAAACAATATTTTCTTTTACAGTATTTTTTCCATTACTATTGACAGATCGAATTGGATTACCAATTACTTTAATATTATTATGTTTGAACTGCCTGCTATAAATTTCTTTTGCTTTTTCAGTTTGTGCTATGACTCCTCTTGATTTAGGATATAAACATCTTCTAAGGAATTCCTGAAAATATCCCAGGTTTTTATCCGGCTGACATCTATCAGAAATAAACACCGGAAATTTAAGCCCCAAACTTGCAATTAAAACAAAACTATTCCAATATTCCCCAAAACTTAAAACAGAATCAGGATTGATTGACTTTAATTCCCAGCGAAGAAACCAAAGGGTTCTAAGTGAATAGTAAAATCGTTTTGAATTTTTGAATTCAAAGTCCGGTTTATGCAGAGATATATTATCAGGAACAGAGTAAAATATATCCCGTTTATGCCCATATAATATAATATGCAACTCAAGGTTGGGCTTATCCGAAAAATACCACGCCAATTCTGACATTACTCTTTCCATACCGCCGGCATGAAGAGAAGGGATAAGTAAACAGATTATTTTCATATTGATCGTATCAAATCTTCTATCATCCATTCCTGCGGATTAAATTGCCCCTCATGCCAATTTAAATCTCTGTCCCAATAACCAGGGCATGAATCATATGCTTCTACACTAAAGCCATAACTTATTTCAACAATTAGAGGTAAATTTTTCTCATCAAATATAAAGTCATAAGCAATGCATTGTGCATTCAATTTTTTAATCAAATCAAAAGCTATTTTCAAGCATCGTTCGTCAATTTCATATTTTTCAAATAAAAGGCTACCACTACCTGATGCCCTAAAATCACCTTTCCTAACCAACCTTTTTATTCCAAAAGCTTTATCGCCGATTACAATTATTCGAGTATCAGAATCATTGTTCGGTAAGTAATCCTGAAAGTAAATATATCCTTTTTCCCTTCCATGAATTTTGGCAAAATCAGATGAAATAAACAACCTTGCCATGCCTTTGAAAAGACTTAGCATGGAACCCTTACCAATAGTAATTAACCTATATCTTTCTTTTATATCCAATTGGCTACTATGTTTATATCCACGCCGGAAAGCTTTCTTAATTAACCTAATTGCTATCCTTTTATTTTTTACTAATTTAACATTTATCGATCCAGCCCCCCCCCGTAATTTAAACACCTTGGGAAAAGAAGTTTTATTCACCCATTCTATTGCACTTTTACGGGAATAAAAGATATAAGAAGGAACAAGAGGTGCATTTATTGCTTCAAGCAGATATTTTTGACCGACCTTATCATCGAAGTGCCAGACTGTATGATAGTCCGGAAATACTTTTTTCCCTGAAGCCTGAACTGAATACAGTAACTGTTTAGCAAATAAAAAATCTCTTGGACTAGAATGGTGATAATGCCACATTAAAGCATCACATTCATCCAATTGATAAATAATATCAGATTTATAACAGTCTACAATTTTATATGCTATTCCATTCCTTTCACAGTATTTAATCCAACGATCACTAAAAGAGTTAGGACTATGATGAATGGCGATTTTAATACTGTTCATGATTTCATATATTCAATCCATCCAGGAGCCGGCAAAACATGCATTAAATACTGATGTAATTCGGCAAACGAGATAGATTTTCCATTATATTTCAAATTAACCTTTAGATTATCAAATAAATTATATGCTTCCTTTAATAACGGTATTTTTTGAAAATCAAACCCCATCAGTATTGCCATACTAATGTCTGTAATAGCCGAATGGTTTGAAAAGCAAATAACTCCCAGGGGTAAGGGTTCCGGTTTGAGAGGACCATTCCCCTGCCCTCCGATTATTCCATCGCAGAGACTAAAAACCATTCTTTGAGGTTCTTCAGCAATCGTACCGTCTGCTTTGCCAAAAACAGCTATCTTATTTAAATCCAAAACCATTCTCCATGTAGTATCATTTCCATACCAAGCAGCTGAAATATGGTGAACTTTAGTATGCTTAGTCATTCTCCAAAGGATGGAAGATATTTTTATCCAAATCCAATAAACTAATTTACCCTGGTTACGATTTGCAACATCCAGAGAAAGCTCCGACCATAATCGTAAATAATTTTTACCGGGATAACAATCTCCCCCAAAACCAGTTCCACCTAAACGGTGGTGAGGAAGAAAGTCTTTATCTCCATTCACGCCCACCAAATTTTTAAGAGCGCCTGTTATCCCGGCCTTTTGATGAGTTTTAATTTTTGGCAACGAAATAACGACATCAGCTTCAAAGAGCTCTTTAGTTATGCAATATTTGTGAATTCCTGCAGTGTGCACATCCGCTAACCTATCCGGATTATAATTTGTTACCCGAAAAATATTTTTCCCACTTATACTAATAGGTTCCAGAAAACTCCTTTTGCCTAAATCGAATATGATATATTCATCTAAAGGCCTGCGTTCTTCAACAGGATTATTTTTAGCCGGATTAAATATTCTACGTCTAAAATCCTTTAATTCAACAGGAATTGCATAGTGAGCACTTAAATTATTTATTTTATCACGAAATGCAGGGGTTATCATTTTATCCCATAAACATCCCTGTATTGGAGCGTCGCCAATTATAACTTTGGATGGTTTTTTTCCGAGGATAACTTCCAATGCAGCCAATAAAAAATTATCATTCGTTCTCAAGCACAAATCATCGTTTTTGCCAGCTGAATGATTCACCCAGTTTGGTTTCAAAAGTATTCTTTTATTCTTTATTTGATCGTCTTTAAGGTTATCATTTATCAAACCGGATATTAATTCCTTCATAAAAGGAATATCTTCATAAACATCAGTCAGGCATTCAATTGTTCTTTCATCCTTAGATTTAAAAACTGGCAGCAGTAATGTAAAATCATTCATATTACAATTTATTACCACTTATTAAATCACCCAACTGATCTGATGTCATAAATTCAACATCAGGCCATTTCTGAAGTATATTGGTCAAAAGAGTACCCAGAAGCTGCAAATTCTTGTCACGATTTGCGGGATTAATAAATCCGATATAGTTTTTACGATGACTGCTGATAATTGCCGGTTTATTCCACCGGAACGCAACTGATATACGGTTCAGGCAATCATCTATCCAGTTAAAATCGATAAAATCATTTGGTTCAAAAAAACTATTCCTCACTAAATAATGCTGCCCAATTGAATTACTCTGCCCCTGGTAATGATATTTTTTCTTATACCCGAAACTACCGTTTAGTTTGGGAACGCATTGAACTGCAACACCCTGAATAAAGAATACTCCCGATTTAAGAAGAAGTGGTTCAATTCCAGAATCCCATATATAACAAGAGGCTATAAATGATTTGGACTTATAACCGAGTTTCTCATTAAATAAGGATAATCCTTCGGATATTACTTCATTAAGTTCTCCTCTCTCAACCAGAGAATCATACCCCATTGCATCCATGAATTCATTTCTGTTATCCCGTTTTGGCAGTGTATGAACACTGAACATATTTCGGCTGAATGCTAAATGAGTATCCTGATCACCCCGACGTAATGCATTCATCCATCTGCTCACATTCAGATGTTCCCGACCGTGAAACTGAGGATAAAATATTTTATTCTTTATTCCTTCTTTATATAAATCAAAAACTTTGTTATGAGCGGGATATTTTTTAAATGTTTCGTTAAAGGGCTCATAATAATATTCAAGGTAGCCTGAAGATTTTATTTTTTCAAAATCAGGATTTGCAACTACAGTATTTGCAGTAAATACTGCCGGATTTCCATTTCTATCTTTAACCGAAATCAGAACTTCAAAAAGCTTTTCTAAATCTTCATTACTTTCTAAAGCATCGTTTTTGTTATAAGAACATTGATCGACGGGATATCCCGATTTTAAGAAAAACTGATAAGCTTCTTTTGAAGCCATTCGAATGCTGCCCCAATCATCTGATTCAATGACAACTATTCTGCGTTCAGTTTTCCATCCAGGGATATTAAGCAGATTGCGTAATAATAACTTTCGATTAAACAGAGGCAACATCAGTATTAAATAATTCCAGAACTTTGGGTAAAATTGATTCTTTTGTCAAGAACTTCTTTCCAATTGCGGATATATGGTCTCTGTTAAATTCATTAGATTGAAATATACCGGGGTCTAATAAGGAATTATCCTTTAATTGATCTTCGTTTATTACAAATCCTAAACCATTAGTTTTACAAAAATCCGAATAGTCTCCCACGCCCTCCGAAATTAAAACAGGTAATCCACATAGCAAGTATTCGGCAAATTTTGTCGGGGAAGCAACATTATTCATAATTGAATTTTCTCTAAAGAGTATCCCATAATCCGAGGCATTATAATATTTACCGATTATTTCATTATCAACAGACATAAAGATAACTTTATTCTTCAAATCAGGATTATTTTCTAACATCTTTGATATTGAAACCGTATCTCTTGAAAGAATTAAGAACTTTGCATTTCCCTGTTTTTGGGATGCATAATTAAAGAAATTAAAGATAAAGTCAGTCACGTGCCAAGAGCTGCTCAAGCCACCGGCATAAACATAAACTATGTCTTGCTCGGTGTAATTCAGATCTTTCCTTGTATTTGCGCGCAATTTTTTATCATAGTAGAATTTATTTGAATCGGACAAACACGGATAAAGAAAGAACTTATATTTTGGAGTATTATAATTTTTTATGAAATAATTTTTGAGTTTTTCGGATACGACAAATATTTTATCAGCAGATTGAAGAGTCCGATTTTCCAAATCAATAATATATTTGATTATATCAGCTCTTTTCCTGGAAAAATCATTTCTTTTATTTGATAGATATTTATTCTCTTCTGCTGAAGCTGCCCTAGCATCATAATAAAAAGTTATTTTACGGGGAAATATTTTCTTTAACAAATTCATTTCTCTTCCATACATTCCCCTGGATAAGACCAGGATATTATCATATCTAAAAATATATTTCAAAAACAGAGCATATAAAACCAACGTATTGATTATATATAGAAAATTTTTAGAAGGGAAAAAATAAAGAAATCCTTTCAGCAGATGTGTTTCTTTCCTTATGGTTTTAATTTGCTTTATCATTAAAAAAGGATTGTAATGTAAGCGGAAATGAAAAATTTGTAATAAATCAAAGGTTATACCATTAAGATCGTATAATTTCAGCCAATCGATTACCTGAGTTTTATACACTGTACCATCATAACTGATGGAACACAAATAGACAAATTTTTTCTTTTTAACAGTTAAATTTTTTGAACTGTTAATATTTTTTACTGATTCCATTAATTCAGATCATGAATTTGCTTTATTACAGAAATTGTTTGTCCGGTGACTGTTAAATCATTTGTAAAGGGGAGGATAAGAGAATGTTCACCCTTAAGGCATTTTGCAAATTCCTCAATTTCCCGATAATGTCCTTTATCAGTTTCTTTTAACTTAATATCTTTTTCGTCAGAATTAAACATTTGAAGTTCTTTAAAATCATTTATTACCATGGAACAACTATTACTGAATATTTCAATTCTTTCTTTCTCCATTGATTTTCCACCAATTGAGACGTAGGTGATTACTCCAATTGATCCGTTCTTAAATGAAAGTGTTATTATTATATTATCTTCAGATTTGACATTTTTTCCATTAACAGGAATATGTGATGTTTGAATATTGCTAACTTCACTTCCGGCCAGGTAACCTACCAGATCAATAAAGTGACATACTTCACCTATAATTCTTCCCCCACCTTCTTCCAAATCCTGAATCCAAATATCCGGCGGGAAGAAGCCAGCATTTATACGATAATTTATTACAACCGGATGGTTATGCTTATTAATTACATTTTTTGCTTTCTGGGTTAACGGAGAATATCTTCTATTAAAACCGATTGTTGCATGAATTGAAGGATTTTCATTAAACGCATCCTGAATCATACAAAGTTCTGCTTCATTCATGGCCAAAGGTTTTTCTACAAGTAAATGTTTACCAGCTTTAATGGCATCGGTTACCTGAACGGCATGGAGATTATGTCTTGTGCCTATTACAACCATATCAATTTCAGGATCGTTTAAAACCTGTTTATAATCGGTAGTTATATATCGAGTTTTATATTTTTCACCCGCAGCTTTTGCTTCTGCCGGAGTGCGGTTGGCTATGGCAACCAGCTCATATAAATCAGGCAGCTTTAAAATATTAGGTAAGTGGTTACTTTGCACAAATCCACCTGCTCCTATTATGCCAACCCTGATTTTCCCTTTCAGAATTGGTCTTGGATACAATTCGCTTTTACTTACCTGTGCTTCATAATTTTCGTGATGATAAAGAAACAAGCTTGCAATATTGTGCCCCGGATTTTCAACAAGGCTTTGATAAGCTTCGTTAGCCTGATCTATTGTAAAAGTATTGCTAATAAGAGGCTGAATATCAATTTGACCGTTAGAGAGTAATCGAACAAATTCCATCATATTCCGATTTTCTGTCCATCTTACATATCCTATTGGATAATCTATGCCATTCATCTCGTATGATTTATCATATCTACCAGGACCGTATGAAGTTGACATAACAAAATCCAACTCTTTCATGTACATGGCATCGCGCTGCAAATCCATGCCTATAGCCCCTACTACTACAACCCGTGCTTTTCGACGACAAATTTTAAGTGCCTGATTTGCCGGATCAGAACTTCTGGTTGCGGCATATATTATAACCGCATCGGCCCCGTATCCATTTGTTATATCCCTGATATTGTTTTCGACAGACGGATCATCGGCCCGAAAACAAAAATCGGCACCTATCTTTTTAGCCAAATCCAAACGTGCGGGGTTAATATCCAGTCCGATAACAACTAAACCCCAGGCTTTTGCAATCTGAACAGCAATCAGACCAAGAAGTCCCAGCCCAGTGATTACAACAGTTTCGCCAAAAGACAAATCCGCTCTTCTAATGCCCTGAAGAGCTATACTACCAATTGTAGAAAATGCAGCTGATGTAAAGGGGACATTATCAGGAAGTTTAACTGCTAAATTTACCGGAACAGCAACATATTCGGCATGCGCTGCTATTCCTGCTCCAGCACAAGCAACCCGGTCACCAACATTAAATCCATTGACTAAGCTGCCTTTTGCAACAATAGTACCAGAATTGCTATAACCCATTGGTTCAAAAACCAATGCTTGTTCGGCGGGACTTAATCTCTGTCTGATTGCATTCCAAGTAACTTCCAGTCCTTTATCTTTAATCGTCTTTTTTACCTTATCGAGTAGTAATTTCTTTTCCTGAATTTTTTCAAGCAATGACAAATTGTTGTGGCGCATATCCATAGTTTCAGTACCAGTGCTGATTACACTAGCCTCAACTGCAACAAGTAATTCCTTTTCCCCCTGGGTGGGAAGAGGTACCTCATGGGCTTTTATCCCATCTGTATTTTTAAATATTTGTTTCATGATCCTAAATTTGATTAATTGATATTATTAATTCTAACGGGCAATTTGAATGAACAGATACAACGAGTACTTCTGCCCTCTCTTTCGTTCCATATCCCTTTGATACATACGATTCTTCTTTTCTCAATACAATAATTTGCGAACCTGAAAATGTAAAAAGAAGATTTTTACCATCACCGCAATTTGTCTGAACTTCTTTATCCTTAATATTAAAGTCAATTCCTGTATCAAAGTGAAAAAACCATTCAAATAAGTGACAACCTTCCCCTGATAATTCGTCTCTAACTTTCCAACTTAGTTCCTGCTTGTCAAAAGTAATTGATCTCTGGTGGACTACAGGATCATTAAGCCGTTTGAAACCCGTATGTCTTGCAACCACCAAATCATATGATTCGCAAGATTCCCATTTTAAAACTTCCGGAATAGCATTACGTTCAAAATCCCATAGATTTTCCACGCGAATTACATTTTGTGATTCGCCATCAATTGTAACAGTATTATGCATTTGTGAACTCCGGAAAAACATACGTTCTTTAGCATCTGCAGTATAGACATAGCTACCGGGATCAACCAGAAATGATTTATCCTGAGTATATAATTCGAATGATAACAAATCGCTATGTGTATGAGTTCCCGAGGCTAATTCCGGATATAGTCCTTTTCCTTCTGCATTAAAGATCAGATAGTTATTATCTTTCCGCATAATGTAATAACCGGAATCCGGAAAAGCTCTGGAAGAAAGAGCTATTTTGTTATCATCATTAGCAGCATATTTTTCCTTTTCATATTTTCCTCCAAACAAGGCGCAATAGATATTAAACCCATTGCCGTGATGCTTAAAATCATCCCTGTCAAACAACATCCCACCCAAAGAAAGAAGATACCTGTAATCGATATTGGATTCACATCCAAACGGGAGTAACCGGCCATCATCCTGATCGCCTATTATGGGAGTAGTACCGTCCGGTTTCAAACTATACATGATGAATTCAAACATCTTTTCCAATCTAAACCAAATATCCTGAGGCACTTCGTGTCCATTCTTCCTAAGAATAAGAACCGGTACAAGTAATAATTCCAGTACAAGCCTGTTATAATTTGTTGATCGTTCATAAGACATGCCAGAGGGAAGAATCTGCATTCTTATTTCCCGAAATAATTCCTCTTTGCCAGTTTCAAGCCAATGTTTCGGTTCATCCAGGTTATTAAATAGCAAGCCCAGTTGAACCTGCCCAGTCAGATCAGCCAAATAATGATTGTGATTGTTATAATATTCCTTTTCAGGATTCCGGTAAATGAACCAACCGTGCTCGTATAAACTGGACTTAATCCTTTCAATAGAAATTTCATTTAATGAAACGGAACCTGTAATTAGCCCTATCGCCCATATCCAATTTACTGCCCTTATGGACACATCCATTGTACAGCCCCAATTTATGCTATACATGAAGGGATTTTCTTTTATCCAATCTAACATTTGAGCAACGCATATCCCGGCGTATTCTTCATTTCCGGTAAGTCTGTAAGCAAGAGCTAACTTCAAAAAGTGGTGACAACGACTTAACTCGCGTGGAACCTTGACATCGGAGCCAGTATCTATTCCTTCCTGAACATATTTTTTATAGAATGTTCCCGGATTCCAACGAAAACCAGTTTTAAAATCTTTATGCCAGTCAATATTCTTTAAAATTATATCACCCGAGCCAAGTAAGTTAAAAACACCCTGTTTTATTCGAACCGCTTCAGCAAGGATTGCAGCAGACTCATCTAAATTAATAAGTGCAGTTAATTCGGGTGGTATAGATATCATTTCTGCCAAAGATTTCTTAAATACCTCATTATCAATATTCCGTTCTACCTGAGTTATTAGCGAGTTATCAATACTTTTGGCAAAGAAATTGAAATAACATTGATTCAGCCGCTTCTGTAAACTATATCCCATTCTGATTATGGAATCATAGGAACGGAAATGCCTTTTCATTTTAGAAATAGAAATTTTAATCAAGATCCCGGTTTTAAATTCTGAATTAAAAAGATATGTTTTCCGTTTTTTGTTTTCTTCATATCTGAACTAAATTCCAATGAGAATTTGAGAATCCTACCAAATCTGGCATTAAACAAAGGGGTTAATTTTTGGATTAATAATTCTTTATCTGCTCTAGTGTCGATTTTAATTATTATTTCACCAGGGATATTCTGCACAATTTGAATAAAATTTATAAGTGACCAATAATCTTCATGAATACCAAATATTGCCGGTCCAATAGGAAAAGTAGAATGGTCACTTAAATAAACAATATCCTGAGTTCTGCCTTTTATTGAGTCGAACATAAGAAATTGTCTCCCGCATTTCCGGCAGGAGTTTCCGGCATAAGTTGCAATATCTCCACTTTTATAACGAATAAAGGGAGTAGCAAAGTTATGCAGGTTGGTTCCGATAATTTCACCAGACTCTCCAAATTCTTTTACTTCCTGGCCATCTTCATTAAGTAATTCAACGTAACTATATTGCGGCCAAGCATGCAAATTAAAAGAACTTTCGCACTCGCCTGCAAGTGTAGTTTGCTCTGCCGAACCCAGCCAGCGATAGACCCGAGTATTAAAAACTTTTTGAAATAATTCCCTTTGAAAATCATTTAATGATTCCGATCCGCATAAAATGGCAGTAGGAGAAAAAGTAATCTTTAATCCTGATTCCAGTAATAAGTTTATCAGCACATTTAAACTGGAAGGATAGACATGCAAAAATTCCGGTCTTAAATTATTCAACTTATCTATATAAATTTTTATATTATATTTTGTTAGCCGAAACGATGAAAAATACCAGGTATCAGATAGTCTTTGTTTATAAAACAGACCATCGGTCTTAATGGGTTCACCTCTCAAAATTACTGTAGTCCGGTTTTCTTTAAAACCCACCCTCCTCCACTGTTGAATCATAAAGGCATTTTCTATTATATCATTTATAGGAAGTAAATAAAATCCAAGTGGCTGTCCAGTA
Source organism: Ignavibacteriaceae bacterium (assembly GCA_031292455.1). GTDB lineage: Bacteria > Bacteroidota > Ignavibacteria > Ignavibacteriales > Ignavibacteriaceae > Fen-1301. The sequence goes on along the minus strand of JARLHC010000111.1, from coordinate 18,890 downwards.
GATCCACTAGTAGTAAAATATTTAAAGTTATTTTTTTTATTTTTATAATTTGGGGGTAATAATTCTTCAATCCGATCTTTTACTATCTCTTTGGTCAAATAAGGCAATTTTTGAAAATCTTTCAGTGTTTTAATGTCTTCGGGAAAAGCACCAAGAGCCTTAAACATATTTTGATAATAGGGTATATTTTTATAGGAATAATTTAAAAGCACTTTTATTTTATTCCATTGGTAGTTAAAAAGCTCTTCTTTCGTCCACCATTGTGATTTCTCAATAAAATTGAACCACTGAAGGAATAATCTTCTTGAATAAATTCTCTGAGGCTTAATATACCTTATGTAATGAATGATACTCATATTTCTTTATACTCTAATCAATAAACTCGTTATACCACATTATAAAATTCAACACTATCCAACTGCGCTGGTCATGATTTGCAATTATTTTCATTAATTCCGGGCCATCAAAAAGGTCAGTTTTTTTAAGAAATGAAACAGCTTCATCATGGATCCTGCTACCAAGCTTCTGAAACAGCCATTCTATCATTGGAATGCCAAAACCTTGTTTGGGCCGATCAATAATTTCATCAGGAAGCAAACCTCTTACGGAATTTTTCAGGACAGATTTTAGCACACCATTTTTGATTTTGCTTTCTGCGGGTATACTCATTGCAAATTCTACAAACTTATAATCAAGAAAAGGAACTCTGGTTTCTATGCTTACTCCCATGCTCATTTTATCTACTCTCATCAACAATAATTCGGGTAATCTGAAATTCAAATCAACATAAGTCATCCAATTAAGAAAATTTTTATCAGGAGACTTATTAAGGAAATCGATATAATATGGACTAATTACATCCCAGGAAGTATAATCTTTAAAATTCCATTTCAATCTATCAGACAAAAGATTTTTTTTCTCTGAATCCGAATGATATTCTGCTCCGCTCCAGAAAGTAGGCTGCCCTAATAAATGTCTTCTTAGAAATTCCGTTTTTGCACTAAACTTATATCTTGAATTAAGGAGAACATCATAAGCGATATTTTTTAATTGATATGGGGATTTTTTAAGAAAGGAATTAATCTTCAACGATTTTGCAAAGCTTGAATAACCGCAAAAAAGTTCATCAGCGCCCTCACCCACCTGGCAAACAGTTACGTTATTTTTTTTAGCCAATTCCGATACATAATACAGAGGGACACAGACCGGATCAGCAAGAGGTTCGTCCTGTAAATAAACCATCCTCGGAAGAAAATCTATAAGATCATCAACAGAAAGGAGCTTTTCATGATATTCAGCTCCGAATAAATCAGCTACCTTCTTTGCATAATTCGTTTCATTTTTATAAGAAGCATAAGCTTTATCATAGCCGATAGTAAAAGTTTTAACTACTTCTTTTTCACCTTCTGAAAATAGTGCAGTATTTGTACTCGAGTCAATGCCACCTGATAAAAAAACGCCAACAGGGACATCACTCATTTTATGGGATTTTACTGCGTCTCTCAAATTTTCCATAAGCAAAGTTGAAATATCCTCCTCGCTTACTTTTTTCATGGGTTGCAAGTTATCGAGAACATCCCAGTACTTTTTAACGCAAATCTTATTATCAGTTGAAAATTTAAGATAAGAACCGGATGGAATTTTAAATATGTTATCAAACAGAGTTTGAGGAGCCGGAACAGTGAGGAAAGAAAGGTAATGGAAGAAAGATTCTTCATTAACTTTTCTTTTAACAGAGGCATCTTCCACAATTGCTTTGATCTCAGATGCAAAAATCAGACGTCCATCAGTATAAGTATAATAGATCGGTTTTATGCCTGAACGATCCCTGATAAGGAATAATTCTTGTTTGACAGAATCCCATATCGCTATAGCGAACTGACCTCTCAATTTTTGAATAAAATCGATACCCCACTCTTCATACGCATGTATTATTACCTCAGTATCTGAATGATGGGTTTTCCATTGGTGATTCCCTTTTGCTTTCAGTTCAGCTCTGATTTCCTGATGGTTATATATTTCTCCGTTAAAAGTGATCCATATCCGGTCATCTTCATTTGACATAGGTTGTGATGCTGAATCAGACAAGTCGACAATTGACAGTCTTCTATGAGCAAACCCAACCATTTCATTTTCAGAAATCCATATACCTGCCCCATCAGGACCTCTATGTATCATAGTATCCCGCATTTTCAGCAATAAGTTTCTATCGACTTTAATACTGGAATTTTTTGAAACAATTCCGACTATTCCGCACATTCTATTGTAACCTAATCATATTTATTAATTAATAAGGTAAGTTTGTAACTGAATGATAAATTGAAATCAAATCAGAAACAATTTTATTTTTATCATGTCTTATGGATGCCCTTTTTCTGGCATTATTCCCATACTCTACTGCTTTATCAGTATTTTTAAATAGTTCTAAAATTGCCCCTGCCATTGACCACGGATCTCCTTCCTGGATAAGAATTCCCTCTGTTTTATCTCTGAGAAGAGACGATGTACCTCCAACACACGTTGCAATACATGGCATTCCCAACATCATAGCCTCGCATAAACTATTGGAACTATTTTCAATATATGAGGCACTAACAAATAAGTGAGCCACTTTGAATTTGTCTATTAATAATGATTCATTAATTGTCCCCAGGAGAAGCAATCCAGATTTTGGATATTTTCTTTTCAATTTTTTCTTAACAATTTTAACAATAAGATCTGATTCCGAAATGCCAGCTACCATCCATTCAAAGTTTGTAAATCCCGATTGCTTTAATTCATAAATTGATTCGCAGATTGTTTCAAAACCTTTGGACGGGCTATCTCCCGCTATTGAAAGAATGACAAGTTTATCTTTATTTAACGGGAGCGTCCATTTTTCTTTATAGAAAATATCACGAAGCATTTCATCGTTATGGTAATAATTCCTGCCCGGCGCCAAGATTGATGTAACTCTTCTGTCCCAATCGGTTCGGCCTATCATATACCGGCAATTTTTAAGATCTCTCAATTCATACATGCTTCTTTGAACAGAGAGCTTCCTTTCGGTCTTAAATGAACTAGCAAAGAATAAAGATTTAAGTCCTCCTTTCAAATTAAAACTATACAACGACAAATAATTAAGTTCGATCCCACTAGTAAATTTATTTAAGCAAGCTGTTATAATTCCCTGTATTGAAACCACGACAGGGATATTTACTTTATTTATAAGGCAATGGAATGAATTTTCTGTTCCGTGAATATGTATCAAATCGGGCTTTACGCGGTCAATAATATCCAGATAATATTTAAGATCTTCCTGATCAACTACCCGGTTCAATAAATGATTCAATATCCTTTGCGATTTCCAGTTCAGCGGATTAATCGGATGATATGTAGTATTGCCATACTTAAAGCTTGAATCCAGTTTATGATAATAAAAGGCGACATGAAGTTCGACCTTATCCTGCAATAATTTATCAAGAGATTGAAGCCATCCACCTCTGACAAAATTATCATTTAAATAATCTGAAGCATTGGCACAAGTATTAGAGAACCAAAGAATTTTCATAAGTATTTTATTTTAACCCGATAACAGACTTGAGGTATTCATCTGTATAGCTACGGATTCTGGGAGAATAGCATAAACTGACACCTATCCATATCATTAAATGCTTCAGGGTCAATGTCGGTACACCAAATCCGATCATATCTATCAAATAAGCGAAAACAATTGCTGCGGATGCTTTGCTAAGAATATTCTTGGATTGAAAGAAACCCAGATATATAGCAGGTATTGTTATCAACAGCAATAATCCCAGGTAGACCCATCCTCCTTTTAATATATGGAGTAAATATCCATTTTCAATACCTGCCCTTTCGAGTGTACCAGAACCAGTAGAAGATGTGCCATTATAAATAAGCCCATTGATCCCGCGTCCCATGATAAAATCATTCGGGTTTATGCTATAATCATACATAAAATTATTTATCGCATCTTCCCTGCTCTGCATTCCTGTTTGTGCTCTTTCATAGAAAAAAGTGAATTGGCTATTTGCGAAATAAAGATAAGCAGTAATAAATATTGATACGATAATGAATCCGAACAGAAAAGCTTCTTTTCTTTTTTTTGCAAATTGGGTGCGAGAAAATATGTGAATTAAAATAGTAAATAGAATAATAGTGCTGAAATAAAGCACCTGATTTCGCCGGGCAAATAAAAGATTCATAAATAATACAAGAATAAAGGTAATAACAGTAACCCTTCGTATTCTTATAGAATGATAGGATTGAGTAAGAAGAAGAATTGAGCTGCCTGCGGCAAACAGGACACCCATTGATTCGCTTCCATTATATATATATCTTGTAAAAAAACTCCAGAAAATTACAGTAACTAAAATGTAGAATACTGCCAGCAGATAACCAAACCTGAATATTTTTTTTAATAAATACAGATTAGGTTCACTGAATACAATCATGGGCAATAAATAAACAAAAAGCTGACCGCTAATAAACGTTTTTAGATCAACATAGTTGTTCTTCCCTTCCCAAATAACTGGCATACCACGTGCAATCATAATCATTGTAAGTATAAACAATAAAATGAATGCATATTTCAGACTGCCTGATTGAAAGTTACGCATCGTGGAAATAATACCTCTTGCGAAATAAAAGACTCCGACCGTAGCAAAGAAATAACGAAGGAGAGGGAAATTTATATTAAAATATGCGAGAAGTAAATCAGTTACACTTACTAAATATATTAAAACAACAGCTTTATATATATCGTTAAAATTCTTAAAAGAATATTTCATGATTATAATTCTTTGTTAGGATAAATAGTAATATGACCTGATAAAATGAACCTTTTAATCTTTAACATTCACAGCTGTTCAAAATGATAAATTAAAATAAACGCCAATTTTATAGAATGTTTTTTTAATACTATGCCAAAGGGTATCTTTAATCCCAATCATTAAACGGCGCATAGAATAAATATTCAGAGATTTGATCAATAAACCAAATGATATTAATTCATCTTTAGATTTAATAATTTTTTTACTATAAAGATCTAACCCAATATTGATTAAATGATTTTTTATAATATTATCATATCTAAATTGTGTAAAGTCGTTAAAACGTTTCAGAGATAAAATAATTTCCTTGTACTGTTTTGACAAAGATTGATCTGATAACTGATTATTATTTTCTGACCAGGACCCGGTTACCCGTTTTCTATAAACTGCCATAGGCTGATCGATATAATAACTATCCCCCTTATCTCCCAATATGAGTGTCAGGAAATAATCTCCCATCGGTGCAGATTTGAGAAAGTCGGGGATATTCCCGATAAGAGATTTTCTAAAAAGAATTGACGGGGTTGGGACAAAGGAACCGTCACCATTAATCAGGTCCTTTATATTAAATATTCTGTCTTTAAAATATTTTCTGGCAGTAATAGTATTCTTTTTTTCTCCGAAATTCACAATAAGAATAGAATGGAAGCAAAATGAAAGTTTTTCATTATCCTCCAGACAATCGACTTGCTTTTGCAATTTATAAGGGTCAGTCCAGTAATCGTCCCCTTCTAAGACCGCAATATATTTACCCTTGCAAATTGGCAGGGTATATTCATAGGCATTCCGATATGCACCGACATTCTCCTGATGATAGATAGCACGAATAATACCGGGATATTTTTTTTCATATTCTTTAACAATAGTTCTGGTTCCATCAGTTGAACAATCTTCTCCTATTACAATTTCGAATTCGAAATTGGTTTTTTGCATTAAGGCACTTTCTATACACTGGGCTATAAATTTCTCGTGGTTGTAGGTAACAATCCAAACGCTAAGCAAAGGCTCAGACATTATAACTCTGTGCGTCAATAAACATCCCAGTAAACTTAACAGGATAAATCATTTCCGGAGCAAACAACTCCGCAAAGATAATTTTTACGATTCCAGCTAATTGATTCATGATCAGATCTCATATTTCTTTTTAAGAACTTCATATTCCTCTTTTAAAATACTTAGCAGCCAATTGTTTTTATATTCCCCGTTTTTGTAAATATGTTTTCTCATTAAGCCTTCTTTCTTAAATCCTGCCTTTTCCATAAGTTTCAGCCCTACTGTATGTTCTTCTAAACCTTCTGCAGCACACCTTTCCATCCGTAATTCTTCAAATACATATTTTAATAATAATAAAGCAGCCTGAAAGCCATATCCTTTACCTGCTTTTTCGGGTAATAGTTTTATCCCGCCCCAATAACAGCGACCATTCCGGTAATCTATTTCAGTAATAGAGGCATATCCGATGATTGCATCACTACCCTTTTCGCAGACAGCGACGTAGATAAATCCCGGATTATCATTCATAATCAGATCATTGACCCATTTGGTTTCACGTTCTAAGGCAACAAATCTTTTATTTCCCCCGATCTTATTTTCCATTTCTTCAATCCGACGCAAAGAATTAATAAATTCTGCATCTTCTAATTTTAACGCCCTGAAAAATATCGAAAATTCCATTTTTTGCCTTATAACTTGTTTATAATTAACGTTTCATTGAAATTGAACTTTTGATTTATAAGCAGAGAATTCAATATTAAGTTTTAATTTGATTTAAGATAACATTCATATCATCTATATTATACCTTTGGTCGATGGGCAGAGGTAAAAGGTTGTTTGATAAATATGCCTCAAAAGAATTTTCATCAAAAATATTTTTCATATTTTCCCAATAGGTAGCGACAAATATTTTCCGCTTTATCAGGTTCTCTCTTATTTCTTTCCCTTTTGGAAACAGAAGAGGATATGCCATCGGTGCATCCACATCATTATCATCTATTTTTAAATCATTCAGCTTATGAAGTTTTTCATGCAAATAAAGGAAATTTTCATGTCTTCTGACTTTTGCTTTCTCATAATCAATATTTTGAAGTAATGCTTGTGTAAGCTTCGACATAATTTTTATAGGCTGATTTTCCAGAAATTCCTCATTTATTACAAACGCCGGATAACCATCCTCAGCGCTTTTATCAATCCTAAGAAGTAAATGCACCATCCGTGGCCAGGAAAAGTCCTGTTCAATTTTATCTTTTAACTTTTCATTTGAAAATAAATAGGCGCCATCCGGTACTCCAAAGAATTTGCGTACTGAGTAAAAAGTATCAATTCCTTTTATTGGTTTGCTAAACAGTGCCTGTGTATTATCAACAATAAGATTTTTAATACTGGCGGAAATTGATTCAATAGTTTTGTTTTTTACTCCGAAATAATTTACGCAAAGCAAGGTTTCATTCTTTACGACTGCATTATTGATAACAGGATTAAGCTCTTCATCTAAATTATAATATTCATAATTAATATTTAATCTGGAGATAGGTTCAAGAACTGCATCGCAGATATAACGCGGTAAATAAATTTTCTGGTAGTTTTCGGCCCGCAATATATACTCAAGACAATTACGTCCTGTATTCAGCCGAATTGAGCCGAGATATAATTCAGTCCCCTTATTTAATTCCAGATCAAAAAAACCGCCTATTACCTTATTCATACCAATTCATACCGTGAAAGCAATTTCTGAATTTTATCTTTTGAATTAAACATCATAATATCAATAATAGAAAGGCCCGGGACAAATTCGTTATCAAACTGTTTATATTCAGCAAGTTCGCTCTGAATAAATTTAAGCTCAATATTATCTTTTAAGAATCTTTCTTTATTATAAAGTTCTTTTCCTCCAACTGCATTTATATAAATATCCGCTTTCATTCTTTTACAAATTTCGATTACTTTTTCCTGAGCTTTTAGTTCATTATTCTTTTCTATTTTAGACGAAATAAATAATATGGTTTTAATCCCAAGGTAATCAGCAATTTTTTTTAAGGAAAATATTATAAATTTTGACAGATTTTTTTCATTGTTCAATAAAATCTCTTCAATACAGGGGAAAGCTTCTGAATAAAATGGTGCCTTCCGATATGCCTGAATGATAGTTTTTAATATTTTGTCATTGGGATTTCCGACTTCAACTTCATTAATTTTCTTAAATGATCCTGCACCTTTTACTCCCAGAGTGAACAGGAAATCCTTACCATTTAACAGAATCCGATTCCGGTGTATCCATCCCTGTTTGATATAATTAACATCATCATAAATAATAAATTTATCGACTGCGTTCATCAACTGAAAGTAACCGATGTAGGGAAATAAATACGGCTGCATAATAGCAACTTTCATATTATTAAACTTGCCGGATAATTATGTCACATATTTTTTCCACATCCGACAAATCCAGAGCGGGATAGATTGGTAAGCAAAGGACTTGTTTGGCAACCATAGTGGCCACAGGTAAATTTTCAGGACGGGAAGAGTCTAAACCATTATATGTGGGGAAATTACTGATAAGAGGGAAAAAGTATCTTCGCCCGAATATATTATTCTTTTTCAATAAACCGTATAAATCATCCCTGGTCATAGGATAGTGATTCTGATCGACAAGAATAGGGAAATATGAATAATTATGCCGAATACCTTTTATATCATATAAACAACGAATACCTTTAACATCTTTAAGCAAACCGCGATATTTCTGTGCGACCAAACTTCTTTTTTCAATTGCAGAATCAATATTTTTCAACAGGAGCAGACCATATGCTGATTGAATTTCATTCATTTTTGCATTTATACCCGGAGCAACTACAGTAAGTTCATCAGTAAATCCGAAATTTTTTAAGTGGTCGATCTGCATTTTAGTTTTTTCGTCATGGCAAACGATTGCACCGCCTTCCACAGTATTGAATACTTTGGTTGCATGAAAACTTAATATCGATAAATCACCCATATTCAATACAGAGTCATCCCTTTTTTTTACTCCAAAAGCATGGGCAGCATCATAAATAACTTTTAAGCCATAGGTTTCAGAAATCTTCCGGATAGCATCCAAATTGCAAGGGTTTCCGTAAACATGTACCGGCATTATGGCGGTTGTTTTAGGAGTAATTGCTGCTTCTATGCGTTGCGGGTCAAGGTTAAAACTATCATTTTCTATATCTACAAAAACAGGTTTTATACCATTCCACCATAATGAGTGAGAAGTAGCAACAAAGCTAAAAGGAGTAGTAATAACTTCTCCCGTAATCCTTAAGGTTTGTAATGCAGTAATCAGGGCAAGTGTTCCGTTTGAAAATAATGAGATATATTTAACACCTAAATACTCTGTCAAAGCATGTTCAAGTTCCTGGTGAAACGGCCCATTATTAGTCAGAATTTTATTTTCCCATATCTTTTTAAGATACTCATTAAAATCTTCAAGCGGAGGGAAATCGGGACGAGTTACATATATCGGGCTGTCAAATTTTGCCATTTATTTAATTACCATATTTTTTCGACAATAATCTGTTTGATATAGAAATAGTCTTCAAATTTAATAAATTCACAAATTCCAATTGTCAATAAGACCCCTAATGAAATTTGTAAAGAGAAAACCACAATGGGGGATAAATTGACAAGGATACCTAAAAGGAATACCAAACCACTTACGATTACGGCTATAAGAAAAGCCGGAAGTAAATCTTTAATTTGATTAAAGAATGAATAGCCAATAAATTTTCCGGACCAATAGCTATTGAGATAATATGCTATTAAAGTATTGATGAACATACCGACTATCATTCCTTTAATTCCGATGAAAATTCCGATGATGATAGCAGGAACTGCAAGAATTTTTTTAATTATTTCTAACCGGAGGAACAAATCGCTGCGGCCCTGGATTTCCAACATATTCAGATTAAGTGCATGCAACGGAATAAACATGCCTACAAAACAAAGTAACTGAAGATATGCTACTGATGGAAGCCATTTTATGCCGATCAAAGCCACTATCATAGATTTAGCAACTGCAGCCATTCCAATCATAAGGACAAAACTAATCAACATTGTACTTTTTATCAACTTAATATATGCCGATTTTAACGCAGGGATATCATGCTGAATTGTTGCTAAAATCGGATAACTAACCCGTCCTATCACTCCCTGCATATTTTGAGATGGCAATGCCTGGAACTGATCGGCCCGGGTATAATAGCCTAACTGATCAGCATGGAAGTATTTTCCAATTACGACATAGTATATATTCTGGTATATGGTATCAATCAGTCCACTTAATAATATCTTACCGCCGAAAGAGAAAAGTTCATTAAAGGATTTTTTATCAAATAGAAATAAGGGACGCCAGGTATTCCAATACCATAACAAGAATGAGTTCAATACAAATGAAATTAATATTCTTACTACGAGGCTCCATACACCAAAACCATAGAGGGCTAATACAATTGCTATAATTCCTGAAATAACGGAAGCTATAATTGAAATACGGGTCTGTAATTTAAAATCAAGGCGTTTTGTAAGAATAGTCTTTTGAATAATTGAAAGAGCATTGATTATGAGACCGGTAGCCAATACCCTTATAAGCAAACTTAATTTAGGTTCATTGAAAAAAGCACTTATTGTACCGGCTGAGAAGAATAATACCAGAAAAAGGAAAACACTGACAACCAGATTAAATAAAAAGACGGTAGAATAATCGGCTTGCGTACAATTGCTTTTGCGGATCAATGCCTGGCCAAAACCACCTGTTATAAAGGTCTGAGCCACAGCCAGGAATATAGTAATCATTCCAATCAGCCCAAACTCATGCGGAGAAAGCAAACGTGCCAAGATAATACCTATTACAAAATTTATCCCCAAATTGGCAATATTATCAATCAAGCTCCATATTAAGGCGCTAACAGTTTTTTGTTTTAGGCTCATTGTTGGGATTTATGTACTAAAGAATTTATCGCCCTATTAATAGAAAATAGACACAGCTTCGCCCCGTGAATCACATTAATAATTTAAATTAAGTTCATTTTCATAATCCGACTGAGAGGTAATTGAACCGTAATAGATATCTTCCCTCTTATTGAAATATGATCAATTTTAATGAGAATAATTAACCTTAATTAATCTTTAAAAGTAATCTAAAATGTAGAATAAACCTAAGAAACATGTGAAATTGATATAATTAAGGATTTTATAATTTTTGGTGAATTTTTCTTTCATGGAATGGTATAATAGCTTAATTTAGCTTTATTTTTTTATAATAATTATATGCAAAAGATACTATCAGTTGTAGGTGCAAGGCCGAATTTCATGAAAATTGCTCCTATTCATAAAGAATTTACTAACCACCCTGAAATAAAGCACCTGATTTGCCATACCGGCCAGCATTATGATAAGAAAATGTCTGAAATATTTTTTACTGATTTAGAACTTCCAAAACCTGATTTTTATCTTGGTGTCGGGTCGGGTACCCATGCCGAGCAAACTGCAGGTATAATGATAAAATTTGAAAAGGTTTTAGAGAAAGAAAATCCTGATCTTATTATTGTTGTCGGTGATGTTAATTCTACGATTGCGTGCAGCCTGACAGCTGCGAAAATGGGAATAAAGATAGCACATATTGAAGCCGGCTTAAGAAGTTTTGATAACACAATGCCTGAGGAGATAAACAGGATTCTTACGGACAGGATCTCAGATTATTTATTTGTATCTGAAAAAGCCGGTTTAAGAAACTTAAAGCACGAAGGTGCTGATGAAAAAAAGATATTCTTTGTCGGGAATACCATGATAGACAGTTTAGTAAATTATCTTCCAAAAGCTGAAAATTCTCAAATCTTTGAAAAGTTAAAATTGCATGAGAACTATATTCTTATTACGCTACACCGCCCTGCAAATGTAGATTCAGATATTTTTATCAGCCAGTTGTATAAAACTCTTTCAGTTTTATCAAAGCACCGTAAGATTGTTTTCCCTATTCATCCACGCACGAGGAAGAATTTAGAGCTACACAGTAATAACGATGAAATTTCGGAAAGGGTAATTTTTACAGAGCCACTTGGATATATTGATTTCTTAGCTCTTACTAAAAATGCCGAATTAATTATTACTGACAGCGGAGGTATACAAGAGGAATCCACATTCCTGGGTGTCCAGTGTATTACAGTCAGGGATAATACCGAAAGACCCAGCACAGTAGAAATAGGAACAAACCAACTCATTGGAACCAACATGGAGAAGGTTGAATCTGCCGCAATAGAAGTTCTGGGCGGCAAGAAAAAGACAGGGAGCATTCCTGAACTATGGGATGGGTCAACAGCTAAGAGAATAGTGAAAATATTAACCAATTAAATTCAGATATTTTATTTTCTAATTAGAGGAATCCGGCTGAGCCGAGGATAAAAATTTCAAATATTCGGCTGCGATCTTTTCATATTTCAATTTTTCCCTAATCTTGTTTGCATTTTCAGAAAGTTTAATCCGAAGTGCCGTATCTTCAATTAAATCATTCAATGTTTTTCTTAGTTCATCAACATTTGCGGGTTCAACCAATAAACCATTCTCACCATGATTTATGATATCTCCCGGTCCTGCTACACAATTGGAACTTATACATGCGAGAGATGCTGACATTGCTTCAATAAGAGCGTTGGGAAAACCTTCAGATAATGAAGGGAGTACGAAAATCTTCGATTCTGCGAATATTTTAGAAAAATCTTTTAAGTGCCCATGAAATATTACCTTTTCACTAATACCCAAATGTTGAACCAGATCTTCCAGATCATGGCGCAAGGGTCCATCGCCAATTATATGCAGAAACCAATCAGGGTTATCGATTTTAGAGAAAGCATTTATTAGATATTTATGCCCCTTTTCCTTTGATAATCTTCCAAGAGAGACAATATAGTTTTTCTTTTCGCATGGTTTATAATCCAACAAATTCAACGGATTCGGAATAACAGAGACATTTTTTGCATTGGTTCTCTTCCTGATAATATCTGCAGCATAATGGGTCTGTGCAATAATTCCATCAGCTCTTTTATATAAATACTTTTTAGCCGTATCAAGAATCAACCCAAATTGTAAATCAGGGCTCATTCTATCACAAACAAATACGGGATATTTTAATCCTCTTGTTGCTAACAGAACAAACGGGTTAAACCACTCGCCGAAACTGAAAACCACATCAGGATTCGTTTTTTTTACAATCTTTCTAATAAATGGGAATAACCTTAAAGCATAGATATATTTATTCATCTTTTGCCTATCTATTTCAGGTTCGTAAATTGCGATGCGTTTATCAATCGTATAAAAACGATCCAATTTAAATAGCAATAGAATCCCGACTCTTATTCCCAGGCTGCAATAATAGTTTGCCAAACCTGACATGTCCCTTTCGGTGCCACCTCCCATTAAGCCTGAAGCTACAAAACAAATAGATTTTATTTCTTTCATTTAGTGTATGTCTTTAGGAAACAGGTAAAATTTCAATTGCTTTTGAGCCGATAAGGTTACCTAACTGACTGGATGTCATAAACTCTACATCCGGCCATCTTTTAAGAATTTCGTAGAAAAGGTTTTTAAGCAAGGGTAAATTCCTGTCAGTATTTGTATGATCAATGAAACCAATATAATTCAGTCTATGGGTACTTATTGAAGCGGGTTTTTGCCATTTAAAAGCGTTATCGATTCTGCAAAGACAATAATTTACCCAGTCAATATTTTCATTCTGGCCTGGTTCAAATTCACAATTCCTAATCAAGTAATATTGACCTGATTTGTTAGATTGTCCTATATAATGGTACAGCTTATTGAATTTAATATTTCCGGATGAATGGACCGGTTCTGCCTGAATAAAATTCCCTTTTAAATACCGTATTCCCGCATTAAATAAAACAGGTTCAAACGATCTGCTCCATGTATAACAGGGTGCGATGAAGGAGTCTGCTCTATACCCGAATAATTGTTCAAACAGATTTAATCCTTCTGTTAAAATAATTTTGAGATTAGCGGCTTCTGAACCGGAATCGAAATCCAAGGCAGCGAGATAGCTACTTCTTATATTGTGTGACATTTCTGTTTTGATGCCAAAAAGTCCAATATCAAAAGCCAGCCGAGTAATTTTTGAATCCTGTTTGAGTGCATTCATCCATCGATTAATATTAAGGTGTTCCCTTCCGTGGAATTGAGGATAGAAAAGCTTTTGTGAAATACCCTGCTGCCACAGTTCAAAAGAATTTGCATGACCAGGATACTTTTTTAACGTTTCAGTAAAGAGTTCGTAATGATATTCCTGAAAGCCTGAACTTTTAATTTTTTCAAAATCAGGATTAACCACAGTGCAGTTAGCAGTAAAGACAGGATGATTTCCATATCTGTCTTTAAAAGCAGACAATACTTCGAACAGATTTGCTAAGTCAGATTCACTTGCCAGGGAATCATACCTGTTGTATGGATCCTGATCCACGGGGACGCCTGCTTTCAACAATGACTGATATACTTCTTTAGAAGGCATACGAATGCTGCCCCAATCATCGGATTCAATTACGATAATTCTGCGTTTGGTTTTCCAGCCAAATACATTAATAAATTTATTCAGAACTGTTTTTTTTAATTCAGGTATTTGCAAAACACTCAACTATCAGATTTCGTAATTAAATCACCCAACTGGTCAGTAGTTAAAAACTCAACGTCATTCCAGTGTTTCAAAATCTCATCAAGAAATATTTTTAGTTGTTTCAATCCATCAGCACGGTTAGACGGATTGATATATCCGATATAATTAACCCGATGGGAGCTAATAACAGCGGGCTTACCCCAACGAAATGCAATTTCAATTTCTTTTAAGCAGCTATCTATCCAGTTTTTACTTTTATCAGTAGGTTCAAAAAAGCAATTTCTTGTAATATAAGTCTGGCCGAACCTGTTTTTTTGACCAATTCTATGAAAGACTTTCCGTGTTTTATTATTACCTATCGGTTCCAACTGGATTTTAGACGTGCCGATATATTTTACACCGCATTCAGAGGCAACCTTTTCAAGCTGATTATTAAAAGGTCCGTTTGTAGGAATAAAGTACCGGGCTTTATATCCGAAAAGATTCTCAAATAATCCGAGTCCTTCACGGATAACTTCTTTATGGTAAACGATCTCAGAAATATCTTCAATATCAAAGGCCGCCTGGTAACTGACATTGCTTAAATAAGCCCTAGGGGTAATACCATAGACACGATTTTTAAAGGCCAGGAGTGTATCGGCATTTCCATTTCTAAGTGCTTTCAGCCATGCAGTTACGTTCAGGTGTTCCCTGCCATGGAACTGGGGGATAAACAGCCTATTTTTAATTCCTTCTTTCCACAAATCGAAAGATTTAGAATGACCGGGATATCTTTTAAGCGTTTCGGTAAATGGCTCCCAGAAATATTTACTATAACCATTTTGTTCAATTTTTTCAAAATCCGGATTAGCCACAACACTAACCGCCGTAAACACTGCATTATTATTATTTTTATCTTTGACTGATCGAAGCACTTCAAACAAAGAGGTGAGATCATTTTCACCTGCCAACGAATCGTTATTATTATAACGGCAATCTGAAATCGGCACACCTGCCTTAACAAGATTATTGAAAACATCCTTTGATGTCATACGGATGGCACCCCAGTCATCTGATTCGATCACAACAATTTTCCGGTTTGTACGCCATCCGGGAATATTTGACAAATTCCTGATTAAAATTCGTTTGGTAGAACTAAGCCTGTTTAAGTTCAATTTTATTCCAGGGGTAAAAGTGATTAAGACAACATATAAGTTTGTTCAAATAGAATCGGGAGAGAATGGACTAAAGAATAAGTATAGCTTCGCTTCGTGAGTCACATTTCAGATTGATGTCAAGTCTTCCAAAATATATTCTCACAGCAGATAAAGTGAAAATGTAATTTTCCGGAATTAATATACTTTATCGAAGATCCTTAAATAAGAATACAAACTAATATTCAAGATTATACTGCAGAGGGCAAAAACGAGTGTTGTTTGTTTGAATAAATATGGTTCAAATTCACGCACTTAAATCCTACAAAACAGTTTTATTATCTTTAAATGCTACTAAATAAATCAGATATTCCATTAAATAATAATAACAAAGAAGGGGTAAAATAATTCATGCAAAAATTCAGTACTAAAACCTTGTTTTTTTATTATTTAAGCAAGAAATTTAATAAAGAATGGGTTACAATACCAATAAATATTAACACATAATAAGTTAAAAGAGTTTGCCTTTCAGGATTCAATTAACTAATTTGTAATTATAGGACTAAATATCGGTTGGGAATATTTGTTTTAAGATCGAGATAGATTTTATAATTATTTCTAAGCTTGATTCCCCCTGCTCCTGTAATATTATCATTCCTTTAGACTTTATAAGTCATTTAAAGACTTTGTTCCATTCTAGTTTGGGCTATAAATATTGTTAAATATTTAGAGGAAAACGAGTTATGGAAAGGTATAAATTCAGATTAATCCATATTCCTATATTTCTTCTACTCTTATATTGTTTTGTCGCAATATTTTTTACTCCAATTTGCGGAGATGAATTATTTTTTCATTATCCGAATACTCAGAATATATCATTTTCTCAAATAATCAATAATCATACAACCTATTCAAGTGCTTATACTCCTCTACCGTATATATTGGGAAGTGTTGTTTATAAAATAAACGGGACAATATATGTTTTAAGATTATTGAATTATTTAATACTGATAATACTTTGTTTTTTTATATATAAAATAGCGCAGCACTTAAAGTTTGACCCGCTTTTATTAGTCTTACTTATTATTTCCAATCCCTATCTTATAGTGAGTTCCTTTACTTATTATATGTTTAATTACGGATTATTATTTACAATAATCGGGATTTACTATTACTTTTTCAGCAATTTCAAGTACAGGCAAATAATATCTCATTTGTTTTTCGGGCTGGCTATTTTAAGCCAGCAATGGATGTTAGTAGTAATATTTGCACTTTTTTTGAATGAAATTATGCAATTATACAAAAAGGAAATAAGTAAAAAGGACTTTTTTAATAAACTATTGTTAAAAGTAATTTTTTTATTACCAGCTTTAGCCCTTTTTTATCAGTGGGGAGGTTTGACACACCCTAATTTTGAGCATCATACACTGAAGTCAAGCTTTGAACATTTAAATGCTTTTTTAGCAAATATTGGATTTGCAGGGATATTTTTAGCATTATATAAATTTAAAAAAGTACTGAAATTTGAATATCTGCCGCTGCTATTTATTATCCCGATGTTTTATTTTTCAATTCCGCTCCATTCACAATCTAATGGTCCGGAAGTATCGACAGGCCTGGCCGCACAATTATCAATTCAAATTCACAGGTTTTTCTTTTTCCCTTATCAAATAAATATGTTAGTTTTAATTATACTTGGTGTTGTATCCCTGATAATGATAATTTTGAAAAATGAGAACAGTTTCAGTTCTTTCTTAAAATATGCAATACTGGGATTTGCTACAGTATTCTCAATCAGTACAATTGTAGGAGCAATACATATATTCCTTTGCATACCATTTTTCTTCCTGATATTCAGCACGGAGCTAAAAGAAAATAAATTATTGGTAAGAATAGTTACAGTTCAAATGTATCTTACATCGATATTTTATATTATTTACTGGAGCTTTATGGTTGCCAAAGGTCAGTATTTATAATCATTGATATTCCTCTTTCATAAATCCCCCAATTCAGCCACGGACAGCTGAGCTATATTTGTTAAAACACAGACGTTTATGTATTTTTTCACCACGATTTTGGAAGTGCTCTTTACCTATTACAACAAAGAAATATGCTAAATTCAATAATAAATTCTTTTAAAATTAACAGTGAAAGGAATGCCTTTTGTATAGATGGTAAATTCTATACCTATAATGATTTTAGAAATAAAGTATCTGAAGTTCAATCACTTTTAATGAGTACCGATAGAAAAAGTAAAAATGCAGGCATAGTTACATATAACGATATCGAAACTTATGCTTCAATTTATGCAGTCTGGCTAAGTGGTTTTACATTTGTACCTCTTCATTTTAAAAATCCAGTTGACAGAAACAGTACAATTATTGAACAGGCAGATATAAGCGTTGTATTATCCAGCAAAGACCGAATTAAAACAGCAGAATGCATGGATCTGAACAAAGTGGAATATATATTAAGCGCTGAAAAAGTATCAGAAACCCATGAATTATTTGCTGCGGAACGTTTGCCTGATGAGACTTTATATATTTTGTTTACCTCCGGGAGTACAGGGCTTCCCAAAGGAGTCCCTATAAACTTACGCAACATTAACAGTTTCATTGATGCTTTTTTTGCGCTCAATTTTAAGTTAGACAGTACTGACCGCTTTCTGCAAATGTTTGATCTGACATTCGATGTATCGATTGCGTGCACACTAGTACCATTGCTTATAGGTGCATGCATTTTCACAGTACCTCCGGAATCTGTTAAGTATACCTATGTATTAAATCTTTTGCGAAAACATAATATAACTTTTGCAACGTTAGTCCCTTCACTTCTTTCCTATCTTCTTCCATTCTTTGACAGAATCTCACTTCCTGATATAAAATACTGTGTACTGACTGCCGAAGCATCACAACAGCTACTTGTTGAAAAATGGGCAGGTTGTGTACCAAACTCTGAAATAATCAATTTATACGGGCCCACCGAGGCGACGATATGGTGTACCGGATATACCTGGACTCCGGAAAAATCGAATGGCAATACATACAATGGGCTGATATCGATAGGTACTCCTTTTAAAGGTATAACAGCAATTATCGTAAATGATAAACTTGAAAAACTTCCTCAATCCGAAAAAGGTGAGCTTTGTATAGCAGGTAATCAAATAACCAAAGGTTATTGGGAAAACTCTGAAAAAAATCGTCAGTCATTTTTTACTCTTTTTTTCGAAGGAGAAGAGAAGATCTTTTATAAAACCGGGGATCTATGCTACTACAATTC
>JARLHC010000002.1 GCA_031292455.1 Ignavibacteriaceae bacterium | reverse complement strand
TGACTAAATTTTTACTTTAGCTTTAAAATACCCCATCAGGTTGTTTTATGCAGGTATCCCGAGCTTTTTTTTTCAAATACTAAAGAAAATATAATGATATCGGCATAAAGAATAAACACGCTAAGTAGAATTTTGTATTAAGAAACATTATTTGTCCTTTGAACAATATAGATTGTATTTACCATTGCCATCTATTAATTATTTAAGTATAAGGATGCAAAAAGGTGGTACTTTTTATGATATTAACGGGAACTGGAGTAATATGAGGAATAACTATCCAGCAAGTTTCTAATCACTTTCTGGTATTGACTTCCATTTTGCTTCGCTAATTTCTTAAAGAACTCCAAGCTTGATTTACTAAGATTAATTGTGACTTTAATATTATCATTTTTGAATACAAGTTCATCTGGACTTGGAAGAAAGTCCCTTACAATTTTAACTTTTCCAATTTTGTTATCTGTGTATTTTATTTTCTTTTTCATATATCTGTTTTCCTTTTCTCCAATAACCGGCGCCAATTATTCTTATTATTTTATTTCTGAATGTAAAACGAACTGTAATAATTTCACTATTTACTTTACCAAAACAATAAAACCTCTCTTCAGACTTACTATGTGTTAAGTCCTTAGCAATAATTCTCCTTATATCTGCAAAAGCAAGCTGAGCAAGTTTGAAAGACACACCATGCTTTTGGAAACTCAGAATATTTTTATTTTCATCCCACTCAAAATCAGGTTTTACCACAAACATACCCAAAGATAAACCGTATTAATATACATATATTTATATGGTTAATCAAGCAACAGATATGTTCGACTTAAAAGTTTTGAGTAAACTCTTCCTGCTGGCACAACATTTGCACCCGCCTTACTCAATCCTTAGTTGGTTGTTACTCAGTTGTTACTTAATTGTTACACATTTTAGTACTGGTTTAGTAATCTGTATTATGTCCTTGTTACTGCTGCGTTACAAAGGTGTCAAAAGGAGGGTGTTAAGCAAAAGAAGGAACGCCCCCATTATATACCTGCAAAAAGTCCATTTTTTGCCACAAGGTGTAAAAATGGCAAAAAAGGTCCTGAATGTGGTGTAAGTTTTTGATCTTTTAAGGATTTTGAAGAGAAATTGGCAAAAAAGAGTAATTCTGCAGGTATATAGTAGAGGGATACTTTTTTTAAGAAGGTATTTATTTAGTCTCATTTTTATAATTTAATATTTTAGAAATAAGGAGATGAGTTAATTGTTGGAAAATCCGTTAAATATATTAAAACAGTACTTCGGGTTTGATGAATTCCGGGGGGAGCAGGAAAGGATTATAAATCGTATTGTTTATGAAAAGGGACATTCGCTGATTTTGATGCCGACAGGGAGCGGGAAATCTTTATGTTATCAACTGCCTGCATTGATGTTTGAGGGGGGAACACTTGTGATAAGTCCACTTATTGCATTGATGCAGGACCAGGCAGATGCATTAAGAAGAAAGAACATACCAGCGGGTTTTATAAACTCAACACTTTCAAAACAGGAGAGAGACAAGAGACTGGATCAATTTATTAAGGGGAAGATAAAGCTTCTTTATGTTACACCGGAGAGGTTCAGGAAGAAGGAATTTGTTGACAGGATAAAGGGAAAGGAGATATCACTTCTTGCAGTGGATGAGGCACACTGCATATCGGAATGGGGGCATGACTTCAGACCGGATTATTCAAGGTTAGGCGAGTTCAGGGAGATTATTAATAATCCTCTTACCATTGCTTTAACGGCTACGGCAACACCGGAAGTGCAGAAGGATATAATTCATAAGCTTAACCTTAATGAGAGCGAGACAAAAATCTTTCACCAGGGAATTGAAAGACCGAACTTAAGATTAGAAGCAGCGGATATATTTGATAATAAAGAGAAGCTGCCAATAATTCAGGATCTAATAAAAAAGTACGAGGGATCCGGGATTATTTATTTTGCTTTAATACAAACATTGGAACAGTTTTCAGAGAAACTTGGCGACAAGAGGATTAAACATGGAACGTATCACGGGAAGCTTAATGATTTTAACAGGAAGAGAAGGCAAAGGGATTTTATGAGCGGGAATGAAAACCTGATACTGGCTACCAATGCGTTCGGAATGGGAATAGATAAACCGGATATCAGGTTTGTAGTACATGCGGAGGTTCCTTCATCGATAGAATCGTATTACCAGGAGATAGGTCGTGCAGGGAGGGACGGTAAACATTCATTGTGTCTTTTGCTATACAACCAGGAAGACTTATATACTCAAATGGAGTTTATAAAATGGTCGAACCCGAGCGCTGATTTTTATTCGGCTTTATATGATCTGTTACAGAGGGATCTGCAGAGAACAAATTCGGAAGGATATGAATTTTTAAGGGAACAGATGAACTTTAAGAACAGGAAAGATTTCCGAATTGAGACTGCATTGAGTATGCTTGACCGTTATGGAATTACAGAGGGAACTATAGAAGATAAAAATCTTGTGCTGACGGATGAGCTCCCGGATATATTAAAGGATGATGATTTCCTTAAGGAAAAATTACTGAATGACAACAAGAAACTGTTATCAATGGTTAATTACTTTAGAAGCAATGAGTGCAGGAGGGTATTTATTTCAGACTATTTTGGATTCCCGGGGGAGAAACCATGCAATAACTGCGATAACTGCACGCGTAATCTGAGGGGCAATTGATATTTCAATTCTGGTATTACCCGGTTTTATTCTTAACTGCCTTTATTGCGGGGTTAGTTGATTCAATTGCCGGTGGAGGAGGAATAATAACATTACCAGTAATGCTAAGTCTTGGCTTCCCTCCTCACATTGCATTGGGGACAAATAAATTCCAGGCAAGCTTCGGAAGTTTTACTGCCTCATATTATTATATTAAGAAAGATGTAGTGGTTCTGAAATCGTGCATAAACGGAATTATTTTTACTTTAATTGGTGCAGCACTTGGAACGTGGTCAGTGCAGCAGTTAAGCAGCGATATGTTGAAGTATATCATACCAATTTTACTTACAGGTATAATTATCTATTCTTTGATTAAGACAAACCTTGGTGAAAGTGACAGACGTGCAGGGATGAATGAGCGGGCCTTTTATTTAATAGCGGGATTAACTTTTGGATTTTATGACGGCTTTTTTGGTCCGGGTGTAGGGAGTTTCTGGGCAATAGCATTCGTTGCAGGGTTAGGTTATAATCTTAAAAAGGCGACAGGTTATACCAAGGTAATGAACTTTACCAGCAATATAGTTTCGCTGATATTATTTATAATCGGGGGGTATGTAATTTTTACGGCGGGAATAGTAATGGCGTTGGGGCAAATTGCCGGATCGAAGATTGGGGCGGAGATGGTAATAAAGAGAGGGGCTAAGTTTATACGACCATTGTTTATAACAATAGTTGTATTAACGACATTAAAATTAATCTACGACAGGTTTATACACTAATACTATGTGTTGTACTTTTCTTTGAAGAAAAGAGTACCAAAAGAAAATATCTCTGTACTTTTCCTTGAAGAAAAGTACCCAAAGAACTTTGGCTGCAAATAATTTGCTAAACTTCTTTATGGTACTTTTGTCTTGATACAAAAGTACCCCAAAAATCAAGGCTGCAAATAATTTCGCTAAAAATTTACTACGCTCCACTGCGAAGAATTAACTCGCCTTCGGCTCAAACAGAATTCTTCGCTAACGTTCCGCTATGCAAATTTTCTTAACGCAAATTATTTGAGGCCAGTTAAATACGAACCAAATA
>JARLHC010000110.1 GCA_031292455.1 Ignavibacteriaceae bacterium | reverse complement strand
GGAGAAGTAGCATTTCTTGTCGGCTATTCAAATATCATCGATAAGAATTTCTATTATGGAGCGAATGCCAAATTTATTTATTCGGGTATTGCAGACCGTTCATCCACAGGAATAGCGCTTGATTTAGGGTTAAATTATAATGTACCTGAGCAGGAGTTTAGTGTTGGATTTGCAGTACTAAACATAGGTACGCAGTTATCTTCATATTACAGTACAAAAGAAAATTTACCGCTTGATGTAGTAGCGGGAGTATCAAAGAAATTGGCATATCTTCCATTAAGGCTTTCACTTGATTTTCACAGACTTAATGACAGCCAGGACAATCTGATTTCACACCTGAATGCATTTTCTATCGGAGCAGAATTCACACTAAGCAAAGTATTCCGTCTAAGGTTAGGGTATGATAATGAAAAGAGGCAGGAATTAAAGATCGGTCAGGTAGCTGAGCTGGCAGGATTTAATGCAGGGCTTGGAGCTGTTATAAAGGGTTATAGTTTTGATTACGGTTATTCGTCATTAGGATTAATAGGGGCTTTACACAGGATAAGTTTAGCAACTACTTTTTAGTTCTTTCTTTACCTCTAAATATATTATACAAATCCCGGTTCAACCGGGATTTTTTTATTCCTTGTAGGGTTTATCGAGATATTGTTTTGCTAAAGTGCGGGAATTCCCGAAATCTTTCATATCGAGAAGTTTTTTGTATAGATCTATTGCTTTATCCCTATATCCCTGAATATCATTTATCATAGCAACGTAGAGCATTGAGTTAATCAGGAAGCCGGAATCTTCATCCTTATCTACCTGACGCGAGAGATCAGCGCATTTCTGGAAGCACGTTTTAGCAGAATCTAGTTTTTTTTCATTCCTTGTCTCCACGCCGATATAGTAGTAAGCTTCCCTTTCTGCTTTTTTATTATTATACCCGAAGTAATTTTTATAAGCTTTATTCAGCACATCCTGAAAAACCGCAGCGCAAGCGGGGTAGTCTCCTTTTTTAGCAGCAATCCTACCCATCCATCTTTCGAATACGGGGTTATCGGGAAAATCGGCTGAAAGGAGTTTACCGAATTCAGCTGCTCTATATACATCGTTCTCATAGGTGAAATAAAGAGTCATAAGGAAATAGCGGGCTTCATATTTTGCATACTTTCCATTCATTGCAGTATTTGTTAACTGTTCAATGCCCTTCTGCTTATCTCCTTTTGGGAAGAAAATCATCAAAGGTTTAAGGAGGGGGAATTCGTTGGGAATAACGGACGCATAATAATTATAAATCCCAAAGCCAAGCTGTACATCGAGGTTACCGGGATCAAGTCCGGAAGCTCTCTCAACGATAGGGAGTGCTTCCCTCCCATCATCAGCGGCTTTAATCCAGCTTTCCCTGAATGCTCTTAATCTTCCTCTGAAACCAATTGCTCCTCCTTTAAAGAAGAGGGCATCCACATTCTTCGGATTTTTAGCAAGGAGTTCATCGCACTGGTAGATAACATCTTCGAGCTTCTGGAAGAAAAGATCGTCATAAGATTCAACATCGGGATCGACAAGTATTTTCCACCAGTCGATCATTGAAAGGAAGAACCTGCCGGCAGGGTGATCGGGGTAATCGGCAATAAGTTTCCGGAATGTTGTTTCTGCCTGAGGGAATTGCATATCATAGATCTGCTTAATTCCCTTCATAGTTTCCGAATCAAACTGAGAACCCTGGGGACGGATATATACCGAAAGAACCAGAAAAAGAAGGACTATTAACCTATTCACCGAGAATTTTTTCAAGTAAATAATTCTTTATGTTATTAATAGAAATTCTTTCCTGCAGCATTGAATCTCTTTCCCTGACAGTAATGGTCTGATCGTCCAGGGTTTGAGTATCAACGGTAATGCAGTAAGGAGTTCCGGCTTCATCCTGTCTGCGGTATCTTCTGCCGACAGCACCTTTATCATCATAGAACACTTTCAGGTAACGTCTGAGGTCCTTTTCGATATTGCGTGATATTTCAGGCATCCCATCCTTATTGACCAGAGGGAAGATAGCCGCTTTAACAGGAGCGAGTTTCGGATGGAACTTTAATATAGTTCTTGTTTCGCCATTAACTTCCTCTTCGTTATATGCATCAACGAGGAAGGCCATAAATGATCTGCTGGCGCCGGCAGAAGTCTCGATTATATAGGGAATAAATTTCTCTTTAGATTCTTCATCGAAGTACTTGAGTGATTTACCAGAAAATTCCTCATGCCGGGAGAGATCAAAATTAGTCCTGTTATGGATACCTTCAATTTCGCCCCAGCCGAAGGGGAAAAGGTATTCTATATCAGTTGCTTCCTTTGCATAATGCGCAAGTTTATTTTTGGGGTGGTCATGAAACCTTAATTTATCCTGTTTCATACCAAGGCTGAAGAACCAATTCATTCTTTCCTGTTTCCAGTAATTATACCATGTTGAATCTTCTTCGGGTTTAACGAAAAACTGCATTTCCATTTGTTCAAACTCACGAGTCCTGAACAGAAAGTTTTTAGTATTTATTTCATTCCTGAAGGCCTTTCCGACCTGAGCAATCCCGAAGGGGAGTTTCTGCCGGGAAGAGCCCTGCACGTTCAGGAAATTAACAAATATACCCTGAGCCGTTTCAGGACGAAGATAAACAGCGGCATTTGAATCTTCTATAGAACCGATAAAGGTTTTAAACATCAGGTTAAACTGGCGTGCAGCGGTAAAGGTTCCTTTATTTCCGCACTGAGGGCAGCTGATTTCTGCAAGCAGTTCTCCGCTCAATTCGGGAATATCGAGGAGCTCATTAAATAACTCATCAGTTTCATCATCCCCTTCCTTATGGTTAGCTTTAACATTATTGACAGTAGCCTGGTATTTATTGTACAGGGGGGAATTACCGGTCATTTTTTCTTTTAGTGCATCGAGGGCTTTTTTCTTTTTCTTTTCATTCAATGATTCAGCAAGGACATCAACTCTAAAGCGTGCTTTGCACTGACGGCAGTCGATCATGGGGTCGGTAAAGTTTTCGACATGACCTGAGGCCTCCCAGACTTTGGGATGCATGAGGATTGAGGCATCCAATCCCTCGATATTTTCCCTATAGGTCATGAACTTCCACCATTCCTCCTTAATATTTTTAAGGAGTTCAACGCCAAGGGATCCATAATCCCAGCAGCCATTGAGACCGCCATAAATTTCACTTGATTGAAATACAAATCCTCTTCTTTTGGAAAGAGAAACTATTTTTTCAATAATATCATTTTTATTATTTTTTTGCTTTTCGATGACACATTCTCCAAATTGTAATATTAACGAGCGTTAAATATAGAAAAAATAGTCCTTTTAAGACAGAATTTATAATTGTTAAGCTCTGTTCAATTAAGTAAGTTTGCATATACTGAAAATGGAAACAATTGAAAATACAAGAGTATAATAAAATTTTAATAATGAGGTTAAGTTCCCTTGGGGATATACTTTTAACCACGCCTTTAATAAGATCCATCCAGCGGAAATATCCAGAAAAGAAAATTCATTTCCTCCTGAGATCGGAGTATGAATCAGTGCTGCTAAACAATCATTTCCTTGAGAAGATATACCTGTTTACACGGAATGATGAAGAAAACAAGAAACTGATAAAAGAACTTAAGAAAGAGAGATATGATCTTATAATAGACCTGCAAAATAACCTGAGATCTGCCTACGTTAGAAATATGCTAATGGTGAAATGCATTAAGTTTAATAAAAGGGACTTAGCAAAACTCCTATTAGTAAAATTCAAAATAAACCTCTTAAAGAATGCTGCACAGATACCGGTAAGATATGCGGAGATATTTGATGACTTTCAG
This sequence comes from Ignavibacteriaceae bacterium, assembly GCA_031292455.1. GTDB lineage: Bacteria > Bacteroidota > Ignavibacteria > Ignavibacteriales > Ignavibacteriaceae > Fen-1301. The sequence goes on along the minus strand of JARLHC010000110.1, from coordinate 2,625 downwards.
CTTGACAATGAAGGACTGGACCTGATTACATATAACGCTCCTTCGCCTCTTTTTAATGAAGAAAAGAAATATATCGGATTTGCCCCAGGATCAAAGCACTATACTAAAATGTGGCCCAAGGAATATTATATCCAGTTAGGAAAAATACTTAATGATGCAGGCTATACAATAGCCATATTCGGCGGGAAAGATGACCGGCTTGTATGTGCTGAAATAACCGCACAGATTGACTCCATTGATCTTTCGAATAAGAATGACATATTACAAACTGCTGCGGACATGAAGAAATGCGCCTGTATAGTCTGCAATGATTCCGGAATGATGCATACTGCCACTTCAACAGGTGTAAAAGTACTGGCAATATTCGGTTCCACGGTAAAGGAATTTGGATTTTTCCCATATACCGGGAAAGACTCAGGGTTACTCAGTAAAAGCCTGGTTTTAGAGAACAAATTATTATCCTGCAGACCCTGCACACATATAGGGAAAGACAAATGTCCCAAAACGCATTTTAAGTGCATGCTTGAAATAACTCCTCAGTTAGCTTATAATAATATCAACCTACTATTAAATTCCTGATGAAAAAATTCTGGTTTGTATTTTATAATCTTTTGATTGTTCCTGCACTCTATATAGGAATTCTAATTATCGGGTTATATAATAAGAAAATTAAGAGGGGAATTACAGGCAGGAAAAGGATCTTTGAAGAGCTGATAGTCAATTCCTCATCAATTCATAAAGCAAATAAGCTTATCTGGTTCCATTCATCATCCTTAGGGGAATTCGAGCAAGCAAAGCCAATAATAGAGGACCTTAAAAAGAATAAGAAGATCAATATCCTGGTTACATTTTTTTCACCAAGCGGATATGATAATTCAAGGAAGTATCCGTTTGCGGATTTAGTTTCCTATCTCCCTTTTGACACAAAGGCCAATGCGGCAAAGTTCATAAACATAGTTAAACCCGATCTTGCCGTATTGATGCGATATGATATATGGCCAAATCATATCTGGGCGATGAAAAATTCTAATGTACCGATGTTCCTGGTGGATGCAACGATGAAGGCAAATTCGAACAGGAAGGCCCTTTTTATAAAGAACTTCCATAAATACTTATTCAGGGACCTGACCAAGATATTAACAATCTCGCAATCTGACACAGAAGGGTTTAAGGATTTTGGATGTTCTGACAGCCAGGTTAAAGCTGTCGGTGATACGCGTTTTGACAGAGTTTATCAAAGGAGCATTACCGCCCGTTCGCATAATTTAATTAAAGCAGGGCTATTTGAGAAGAAGAAGATATTAGTTGCCGGAAGCACCTGGGAAACAGATGAGGAAGTAATTCTTCCTGCATTCTCGCGGCTTGCCAAATTTGATAAAGATGTTATTCTAATAATTGCACCGCATGAACCGACCGTGGTTCATTTAGAAAAGATTGAACAAGAGTTTTCGGGTGATTTATCAACCATCCGTTTTTCATTCCTGAATAATTATAAGGATGAACGAGTAATTATTATTGATTCTATCGGAATCCTTCTAACACTTTATACATATGCAGATATTGCATTTGTAGGAGGCGGATTTAAACAGAATATCCATAATATACTTGAAGCAGCGGTTTACGGGATACCGGTATTATTCGGACCCAAAATAGATAATTCACAGGAGGCCAAAGAGCTCCTGAAGCAAGGCGGGGGAATTCTAATCAGAAACAAGAAAGAAGCATACAGGAATTTAAGAACATTATTTATGGATGATAATTTAAGAAAAGAGAAAGGGGCCATTTCTTATAATTATGTGCAGAAGAATCTTGGTGCCACTGAAAGAATATTAAAAGAAATAAACCAGTCCCTTTAACATTTACATTTAGATATATCTTTCTTTCAGTATTGCAAGGTGATGGGTTAAATGTCCTGCGATAATAAATAAAAGGGCAAGGACAGATACCTCTTTATTGTTGGAAACCCCTTTTCTGTGAAGTGCTTCCTCTCCAAAACTTTCAAACAGAATAATATTAGATTTTCTCAGGTGAGTCCATTCGTCCATAAAGCTTCTTAGAGTTCTGCGGTTAAAATTTGAATATTTAATAAAATTATCCTGATCAAATCCAGGGAGCGGAACAGGCTCATTTCTTGCAAACCACAGTGCACGGAAAGTCATAATCCTTTCAGTATCTATAAAATGCCCGATAAGCTGTGCTATTGTCCATTTTCCCTCAGCATAAGAATAAAGTTTTTTTTCTTCCGGGATAGTTTCCAGAAAGTCCAGGCATTCGGAAATCTGATTATTCAAGACCCAGATAATATCATCCCCTTCCACTCTATCAATATATTTTTGATAATAAGGGGGATAGTCAGATGTATTTGGACGCATAAAATATTCCTTTCAATTATTTTCAAATAGTGATTGTAAAAATTCTGTATTACAGAATGCCAAATAAATAACAATAAACAATATAACTGCCATCCTTATTAACTGATATTATGGCGCGTCACAGATAGTATTTATCCTCCAGAGACAAAATTAGGTTAGTCAGAAATTCCTGCTGTGCTTTCTTCATTTTTATTTTAGCTTCTGCAATAGTGAAGAATTCCCCTTTGTCAACTTCAGGGATAGTAATCTTTTT
>JARLHC010000109.1 GCA_031292455.1 Ignavibacteriaceae bacterium | reverse complement strand
TATAAGTGGCGGGGATTTTTATATAGGTAATGATAACGGCAATTTATATAGTATCGGCTTATCCACAGGTAAAATAAACTGGCAGGTAAATACGGGTTCAAGGATTATTATGACCCCTGCCTGTGATACTGATAATATCTATTGGGGGAACCTTGGCGGGGATTTCTTCTCGGTAAATAAACTAAACGGTAAAATCAATTGGAAGAAAAAACTGGGCTCTCTTTTTAACATTACTCCGCTGGTTACAAATAATTATATTATTCTTCCGGATCAGTACCAAAAAATATATTTTGTGGATAAAGCTGGTATAATACAAAAGACATACTCGTTTAAAGGAAGACTAAAACTAAGTCCGGTTATAAGAAATAATAACATCCTTTTTCTCGGTTACGATAATGGGATTTTGGAAGCTTATGAAATATTTATTTAGCATTATTATTACTTTTATCTTTATCAGCAGGAGTTCCGCTCAGGAAATTTATCTCAATACCGATCCGGCCGATGCTTATGTTATGAAAAATGATTCTCTCATCGGTCATACACCTTTATTTATCCCCCTGTCGCTGAATAAAATCTTTCTTCAGAAACCGGGTTATGCTGAGGAATCCATTAACCTGGGAGATTATGATGGCATTCCTGTAAAGCTTAAATTTACCGGCAGGAAAACCTATCAAAGTTTCTATGAAAGCTCGGCTTTCAAAATATTCATCGGCAGTATAGTTGCTTTGGGTGCTGTTACTGCCTATTTTAAGATTAAAGCCGATAATAGGTTTGATGATTATCAGAATAACGGTAATCATGATCTTCTTAATGAAACACGGAGATATGATCTCATAAGCGGGATCTCTTTTGCAGCTTTGCAGGTGAACTTTGGATTTTTGATTTATTATTTGCTTATATACTAAACCGGAATTATGATTACTGTCCTGGAATCTATAAATCGCTCCTCTGATTTCCTTAAAAATAAAGGGATTGAGTCTCCCCGCATCAATGCCGAACTTCTTCTTGCACATATATTGAATTGTAAACGGCTTAACCTCTACCTCGAATTTGACAGACCCCTTACCGAGGAAGAATTAGAAAAATATAGGTCATTATTAAAGCGCAGAATTACTTTCGAACCTCTCCAGTATATTATCGGAAAAGTTGAATTCTATGGTATCGATTTTATCGTTAATTCTTCAGTGCTTATCCCCAGACAGGAGACAGAAATATTGGTTGAGACTATTATCGAACAATATAAATCTAATGATTCATTAAAAATATTAGACATCGGAACTGGCAGTGGTAATATCGCCGTATCCCTTGCTAAAAATCTTGATAAATCTTTTGTAATGGCTTTAGACGTTAGCGAAGAAGCACTTAAAACTGCTAAAGAAAATGCTCTCCTCAATTCTGTGTCTGATAAAATTGATTTTATAAAGAATGATTTTCTCAGCGGGGATTTTAATAACTGCGACTTCGATATCGTTGTTTCCAATCCCCCTTATGTTTCAATAAATGAATTTGAAACACTCCGCCCGGAATTAAAAACTTATGAACCTAAGATAGCTTTAACAGACAATAATTCAGGACTTAGTTTTTATAAACTGATTTCCGAAAGATCAGTTTATCTCTTAAAGCAGGGAGGGAATCTTTTCTTTGAAGTAGGAATAGGGCAGTATTCCAAAGTCAGTGAGATTATGAGTCATAACGGGTTTCAGGATATCCGTGTAATGAAAGATTATCAGAATATCGAAAGAGTTATTTCAGGAGTAAAAAGATGAAAGCTGTTATACAAAGGGTCAGGGAAGGGGGTGTTTATATTTCCGATCTTGATTATTCTCGGGAAATTCGGAAAGGGATGGTAATTCTTGTCGGCATTAGAAATGATGATTCTGAGGAGGATGTTAATTTTGTTGCCGATAAATGCGCCAACCTCAGGATATTTGAAGACGAAAATTCCAAAATGAACCTTGCTTTAAGAGATATTAACGGAGAAGCTTTAATAATATCGCAGTTTACTTTATACGGAGAAACAAGTAAAGGTAATCGACCCGGTTTTTCCGATGCTGCAAAACCTGAAATTGCTCAACCTCTTTATAATAAATTTATTGATAGAATGAAGGAGCATTTAGGGAGTATTAAAGTCAAAGAAGGTATTTTCGGAGCAATGATGGAAGTTAGGATAATTAACGATGGGCCTGTAACTCTTATTGTGGAATCAAAAATCAAATAAGACTAATAATTTGAATCCGGTTATTTTACTTTTCATAGATGGCGTGGGCATTGGGAAAAGGGATTCGGAAAACAATCCATTCTTTAAATATGGTTTTAAGACATTTTCTCAATTCTTCGGCGGCATACCTTCAATAGATAATCCTGTTTTATATAGAGAGAATGGTTTTATTTTCCCTGTGGATGCAAGGATGGGTGTGGAAGGTTTTCCTCAAAGCGGCACTGGACAGACATCTATTTTCTGCGGGATAAATGCACCGTTATTAGTCGGTAAACATTTTGGCCCCTATCCTTATTCTACCCTTATTCCTGTTATCAAAGATCAGAATATATTTCATGAATTTATTCTGAGGGATAAAAAGGCATATTTTATTAATGCCTATCCTCAGATATTCTTTGATTATATAAATTCAGGTAAATCCCGTCTGAGCGTTACTACATTAAGTGTTACAAGTAGCGGGTTAAGGTTAAATTCAGTCTCGGATGTTAGAAAGGGAAGGGCACTTACTGCTGAAATTACTAATGAAAGATGGAATACTAAACTTGGGTATCACCTGCCAGTTCTGAAACCCTCTCTTGCAGCTAAAAGGTTATTAAGAGCTGCTTCCCGTAATGATCTGGTTGTGTATGAATATTTCCTTACCGATCATCTTGGCCACGGCAGATACGAAGGCAATATTGAAAAAACCCTCAATACTCTTGACGATTTTCTTCTCGCTGTTTTCACTAAAATTGATCCGGAAAAATATACGATACTTCTTTGCTCTGATCATGGAAATTTTGAGGACCTTTCTGTTAAAACTCACACTAATAATCCCTCTCTGGCAATTTCATACGGTAAACACGCAGAGTATCTCTTCCGGAAAATTAAGAACCTCTCCGATATAAAAAGCTCCATACTGGACCTCCAGGGAAAAAATTTAAATCCCCTATAGAATACATTCTCCGTTTATTCCCATTCTTGGCCGTGTTTGAATTAAAATTAACTTTTCTTAGATTAACTGCAGGTTTGGCGGGATACTATGAAAAATTATCCGGTTATTAAGATAATACCGTTTTTTATTAGCGGTATCATTCTTCAGCATTTTGTTGCAATTGGTTTATTATACTTTGCTATAATTTACCTTCTTGCCCTTATCGTTTATTGGGTTTATCAGAATCACCTTTCTGTCCACAGGATATTATTTATCTCCCTCCTGGTAAACACTATGTTCATTCTGGCCGGTAACTCTGCTGCGGATATTTGTTTTTCAAACCGTCAGTTTTATTCAGCAAATATCGAAAAAGAAAATGATTTTACTCTTTACGGATCCATAAATTCAATATACCTTCTTAACAAAAGTGGATTAAGGTTCGAAATAGATGTCGATTCGGCAAAAGTAAATAAAATTATTCTTCATAGGAAGGTTACTCTCATTTGCTCAGTAAAAGATGAAAACAATAAAAAACTTTTCTCTCTTTACTCTTCTGCCTCCCCTGGAAATAGGATCACCGCTTCCGGCATATTTATTAAAGGAAGAACTTGCAGAAATCCGGGCGAATTTGATTATAATAATTATCTGCATCTGTACGGAACTACCGGCATTCTTAACGTCTATAACACTGATGATTTCATGATTCTTGACCATTCTGTAAATCAATTCTCCAATTTATTATTCCGGGTTAGAAAAAGTATCGCCGGTCGGCTTTCCGATTACCATGACTTTGATGCCGCCTCTCTAATGAAAGGTCTTTTGCTTGCCGATAGAAGTGAAATGAATGATGAGACTAAGACTGAATTCGTTAATGCAGGCGTTGTTCATGTTCTTGCAGTATCCGGCCTTAATGTCGAGTATGTATTACTCCTCTGCGTAATCCTATTGGGAAGATTTAATATCTATCCCAAATCGTTCATTACAATATGTTGCCTTATTCTTTTTTTATTGATCACTGGCATCCAGGCCTCTGTATTCAGGGCTGTATTAATGTCTACCCTCGTTGTCATGGCCTATATTTCCGGCCGGTCAACAAATGTAATTAACTCTCTTGCATTGTCTGCAATAATTCTGTTAACATTTTCTCCTTTCTATCTTTATGATCCGGGATTTCAACTCTCTTATGCAGCCGTATTTTCAATGACTCTTCTATACCCGTATTTCCACAATGAAATTAAGAATATCAAAAATAAATCCTTAAAATTAATTGCTCAGCTTGTCGCGCTTTCTCTTAGCGCCCAGATAGGCACAATTCCTTTCACTCTTTTTTACTTTGGTAAGTTGTCAGTTACTTCATTAGCCGCAAATTTAATTGTAATTCCCTTTATCGGATTTTTAGTCGGTATTGGACTGGCATCTTTACTGGCCTCTTACTTTTCTCCTTTTATTGCAGCATCCTATGGTAGCATAAATTCGGTTCTTACAAAACTCCTGTACTTTATCGTCCATATTTCAGGGGGAGAAAAATATTCGTTTATGTGGATCAGAAATTATTCTCTCTATGATAGCATAATATTTTATCTCATGCTTTTAACTTTAGTTTTATTATATAAAAAATTTACCGGTCCGATAGCCAAATTATTGCTGGTTGCTTTCCTTCTGATCAATTATATCACCATTGCTTCTTTTGATAACAAGGAAATATTAACTGAGAATGAATTAAATGTTATGATGGTTGATGTGGGGCAGGGCGATTCCTTCCTTATAAGATTCCCCGATGGTGAGTCTGCTCTGATTGACGCAGGTGAGGCCACTCTAAAATTTGATAATGGCGAAAAAGTAATTCTCCCTCTGATGAACCATTTAAACATTCCTGCTATAGATTACGCTTTTGTATCACATATAGACTCCGACCATTACAGCGGCTTTGTTTCGCTAATTCAGGCTGGCAGGATAAGAAGAATATATAAACCCGCCCTGGATACCTCTCTTTCAAGAGATATTAAGTTTGAGGATTTTGTTAAGAGGAATAATATCCCTATAACTCATTATGATCAGAGTGTTATTAAAATCGGTAATGCGCGGATCTTTGTTCTTAATAATATCTCTATTCCCCTTGGAAAAAATAATTCAAATAATGATAGGAGCTCTCTGCTTAAGATAATATATGGCAATACTTCATTTCTATTCACAGGAGATCTGGGGAAAAAAGCAGAAAAGTATTACTCCTCTTACTATAAAAGTAAATTAAAGAGTGATGTTCTCAAAGTCTCTCATCATGGTAGTAAATACTGCTCTTCCTTAAATATATTAAATAATATAAAACCCCATTTTGCACTTATAAGTGCGGGCATAAAGAATAAATTTCACCATCCTGCACAGGAAGTTCTTGAACGGCTGCACGCCTTTAATTCTGATATTCTTAGGACAGACAAACTGGGAGCAGTATTGCTGAGATCAGATGGATATTATGTATCTAATGTAAATTGGAGGGATCTTTGATATTTCCACAAAATATATTACTGATATTCTTCCTGTTTCAAAACATTTCACTAATTTATGTCCTGTTATGATAATAATTTTTCCGTCATAGCTTAAAAAGATTGATATTTCATAATGGTATGTGATTTGTATTGATAACTTCCGGTAATTTAGAATTTTTAACATTTGATGAAGAATATAAATAACGCCCCTGCTTTAATAATTGGTTTAACAATTATCCTGTTGATCCTGCTCTCTTTTGTTCCTAAACAGACCAAAATTGCAGGCGTCCCAATAAAACCTGTTGACCTTTTTATGGATATTAAACCGGATTCTTTATTGAATTCAAATTAAATGGATTGAGGAGAATTAAATGATTTCCGATAGATTAAAGAATATTGTACTAAAAGAGCTCGATTTGGATGATTTCGATTTTAAGGACTCCACCACTGCGGATATGGTCCCGGGCTGGGACTCCCTTACACATATTCAGATTATTGTGGCTGTGGAAAAAAATTATAAAATAAAATTTAAGGGGATCGAAATACTCAAAATAAAAAATATGGGGGAACTGCAATCTCTCATAGATGCCAAATTAGCTGCTGTTTCAACAGGCCTGTAATCAGATATGCTCCATTATTTCGATATAGAAAAAATAAAACTTCTCTTCCAGTATGATAAGTCAGACCCTCTGCTTTTTACTTCAAGCATGTTCTTATTTGCCTTCTTTGTATTACTGGTATTGTACAGACTCGTATATAAGAATAAAACTGCCAGGATTTACTTAATTATCCTCTTTTCTGTTTTCTTCTATTATAAGGCCTGTGGCATTTACTTCCTCTTATTGTTTCTGTTAACATTTATCAATTATTTTAGCGGTAAATGGATCGGTATTTCTAAAAACAGGATCGGTAAGAACACCCTCTTTATTTTGGCTGTACTCCTGAATATTGGCATCCTTATTTATTTTAAGTATACTAATTTCTTCATCGGGATATTAAATGATGTCAGGAGCTCCCATATTACTCCGTTAGATGTATTCCTCCCCTTGGGTATATCCTTTATTATCTTCAAAGCATTAAGCTATGTAATTGAAATATATCTGGAAAATATTAAACCGGTTGACAGTATAAGAGACTTTACCTTATTTATATTTTATTTTCCCACCTTGCTGCTTGGCCCTATTGAAAGAGCTTCAGATTTTCTTCCCCAGGTAGAAGAGGATATTAAAATAAACAAAGAGGTTATCGGAACCGCTCTCTTCCTTATCATGTCTGGTCTCCTTAAAAAAGTTGTTATTGCAGATTATATAGGGATAAATTTTGTCGATCGTGTTTTTGAAACTCCTCTTCGTTTCACTGGTGTTGAGAACCTTATTGCTGCCTATGCCTATACCCTCCAGATATATACTGACTTTTCCGGCTATACCGATATGGCTCTTGGCATTAGCTTAATGCTTGGTTATAGATTAACTGACAATTTTAATTCTCCATTTAAAGCTGCTTCAATTGCTGACTTCTGGAGAAGATGGCATATTACATTATCATCCTGGTGCCTCGATTATATCTTTAAACCATTGCAGATAAAATTCAGGAGCATAGGCATTTTAGGGAATGCCCTTGCTCTCTTTATTACATTTATTATTATCGGCCTGTGGCATGGACCCGGCTGGACTTATATTGCCTTCGGTGCTATCCATGGGGCATACCTTGTGTCTTCAATATTCACTAAGAAACTGAGAACAAAATTCTATAAAAAGACTAAATTGGCCTCTTCAAATTCGGTTAAATTACTCCAATGGTTCTTTACTCTTCATCTTGTTGTCTTTGCATTTATAGTTTTCAGAGCGCAGAGCTTATCTATTGTCGCTGATATGCTGAACCAGATGGTCAACTTTTTCCATGGTGAAGTATTTATCCAGTTTGTCAATGGCTATAAACTGATATTTGGACTTATTATTATAGGATACATTGTCCATTTACTACCTGAAAAGATTAAAGAATCTGTAAAGAATTTCGTCATAAATGCTTCTCTCTATGCTCAGGTAGTAATGCTCGTAGTTGTTATTTGGGTGGTAATACAATTCAGGTTTGCAGATCTGCAGCCGTTCCTTTATTTTAAATTCTGAAAGGAATAAATAATAATGAACTTTTATGATCTGAAATCAAATCTTAAAAAGGATTTCTCTAATCTTAAAAAGGTGAAAGTTGCCCTTCTTGGAGATTCTTCTACCCAGCTGCTGGTAAAGGCAATTAAGGGATATGGATATGAGGTCGGCTTTAATTTCGATATCTTTGAAGCTGATTACGACCAGATAGAAATGCAGGCTCTCGATCTGGAATCTGAATTATACCAATTTAATGCTGAGTATGTTATTATCTACCAATCCTCAGAAAAATTACTTGCAAAATTCTATAAACTTGATAATGCTGATAAACCTCTCTTTGCAGATAAACATATATCTTCAGTTTCCAATCTCTACCAGACTATTACTAATAAAAACAAGTGTAAGGTAATCTATTTAAATTTCGTCGAAACTGATGATTCTGTCTTCGGAAACTATGCCAATAAAACCGGTTCTTCTTTTTTATACCAGGTAAGGAAAATAAATTATGAACTTATGAATCTGGCTCAGAAGCATAAGAATTTATTTATCTGCGATGTAGCTTCTCTTCAAAACACCTTGGGCGCCGCTTTCTGTACAGATCCGAAAATATATATCACTACCGATCTTATCTTCAGTCTTGATTTTCTCCCTGTGGTAGCTAAAAACATAACTGATATTATTCTGGCTTCTGCAGGTGTTATAAAAAAGTGCGTTATAATGGATCTCGATAATACTATCTGGGGCGGAATTATTGGCGATGATGGCATGGAGAATATCCAGATTGGCGAGCTGGGGATCGGCAAATCATTTACTGCCCTCCAGTTGTGGCTAAAACAATTAAAGCAAAGGGGTATCATTCTCGCTGTCTGTAGTAAAAATGATGAAAATATTGCTAGGGAGCCCTTTGAAAAACATCCCGATATGATATTAAGACTTTCTGATTTTGCTGTGTTCGTTGCCAACTGGAATAATAAAGCCGAAAATATAAATTATATCCGGAACATTCTTAATATCGGCTTCGACTCAATGGTCTTTCTGGATGATAATCCTTTTGAAAGAAATTTGGTTAAGTCTCTTATTCCGGGCATTACCGTGCCCGATCTTCCTGAAGATCCGGTCGATTATCTGAACTACTTGCGCTCATGCAATTTATTTGAAACTGCATCCTATACCGCTGAAGATGAACAGCGTACAAAACAATATCAGCAGGAAGCACAAAGAGCTATAGTCCAAAGACAGTATATCAATGAGGATGAATTCCTTTTAAGTCTTAATATGACCTCTCAGGTAAAACCTTTTGATAAGTTTAATATCCCCAGAGTCTCGCAATTAACACAGAGATCAAATCAATTTAATCTGCGTACTGTCCGTTATTCGGAAGAGGAAATTACTCCCCTGGCTAAATCGGACGATTATATAACCATCTGCTTTACTCTCGAAGATAAATACGGCGATTATGGCCTTATTAGTGTTGTCATTCTTAAAAAGGATCATAAGTCCTTATTTATCGATACCTGGATTATGAGCTGCAGGGTATTAAAAAGAGGTATGGAAAAGTTTACACTTAATAAAATTGTAGAACTTGCCCGCAAAAATGGTCTGAATGAAATCGTCGGAGAGTATATTCCCACCTCTAAAAATGCCCTTGTAAAAGACCATTACCATGACCTTGGGTTTACAAAATGTAAAGGTGATAATAATCTTTGGAATCTGAATGTCGAAGCTTATACCCCTTACCCTGTGTTTATTTCAGAAAAGATACCTGATACTGAAAAGATTTCTTAATTTGATATATAGAATAAATTATGAATAAAGGCGATCTCTTTACATGCCCTTTCACAGTAAACTCAGAAATATATAACGGGTTTATTTCTTTGTTTAATGATAAAAATCCCCTCCATACAAACTCTGATTATGCAGTCCATCAAGGATTCTCAGGAAAAGTTATGCATGGAAATATCCTAAATGGATTCCTCTCTTATTTTATCGGAGAATGCCTTCCCGTAAAAGAAGTGCTGATCCAGACCCAGGAGATTAAATTTCTTAAACCTGTCTACCTTAATGAGAGCCTCTTACTCCATGCAGAAGTTGAAGATGTACACGAATCCGTAAACACAATTGTGCTTAAGTATTATTTCGAAAACCGGGATAAAGTAAAGGTGGCTAAAGGCAAAATACAAATCGGATTGTTAAAATGATTAACCGCCTCTATTCCCATTGTCTGCTTCAAATATTGTGAAGAATATTAAATTATCTTGGTATCCTTTTACCTTAGAACTTAAGCATCCGTTTACTATCTCTGTAAATTCCCGTACAACTACTCCTGTCGTTTTAGTTGAAATTAAATATGAAGGAATGATCGGTTATGGTGAAGCATCCTTGCCCCCGTACCTGTCTGAAACTCAGGAAAGTGTCCAGTCATTTCTAAGTAAAATAGATTTATCGGTATATGATGATATCACTAATCTTTCCTCAATATTGTCAGGTATAGATAAACTTTCGCCTGGCAATAATGCAGCTAAAGCATCCGTCGATATCGCCCTCCACGATCTGGTTGGAAAAATAAAAGGCATTCCGGTTTATCAAATGTATGATATCCCTAAATTAGAAATGTCCTCCTCATTTACTATCGGTATTGATTCACCTGAAATTCTTATTCAAAAATTACATGAAGCAGATAAATTCAAATATATTAAAGTTAAACTCGGAAGCCATAACGATAAAAAAATAATAGAAACTATTAGGGACCATACCTCTAAACCATTATTTGTTGATGTAAACCAGGGATGGAATAATAGGGAAGTGGCTCTGGATTTTGCCCTGTGGCTCAAGAGCAAAAACGTTCTCTTGATTGAACAGCCCTTTATCGCATCCAATATCAATGATACCCGCTGGCTGAAAGAACGATCTCCCATTCCCGTTATCGCTGATGAGGCAGTCCGTAGATTGTCCGATTTGGATAAAATAAAAGATGCATATTCGGGCATTAACATTAAACTCATGAAATCCACTGGAATTCTTGAAGCTTTCAAAATGATAAATCGCGCAAGGGAAATGAACCTTAATGTAATGCTCGGCTGTATGACTGAAACTTCATGCGCTATATCTGCCGCTGCCCAGCTTTCCTCTCTCGCAGATTGGGTCGACCTTGATGGCAATATCCTAATTAAAAATGATCGATTCTGTGGAGTAAATAGCTTAAATGGAAATGTAATCCCTAATGATCTTCCTGGACTTGGAATACAGAAAATCATCTGATTACTCTCCGTATCAGTCATCACAGAGTCTTATTGTAAAAGATTTGTAATTTCTCTCAAAGATATTATTAAATCTGTTCCTTAATACAAATAAATAAAGGGTATCAATATGCCAAAGAATTTTGTCTCTAATAAAGATGAAACTGTAAGGATGTTTGATAATAATTTTCTTGAAGCCCTCTCAAAAATTCATTTTAGCGTTCCCTTATATATCTATATACCTGTAATTCTGGCTTTCCTGTATCGGTCTGTCATTCTTTATGAATTAAGATTTACTAAAATTTTGGCCTTAATTATACTTGGTATTATCGTTTGGTCTCTTACCGAGTATTTACTCCATAGGTTTATTTTTCACTATGTGCCTGATTCAAAATTCGGACTTAGGATACATTTCATTTTCCATGGAGTCCATCATGATTATCCGAGCGATTCAAGAAGACTTGTTATGCCCCCTTCCGTCAGCGTCCCTTTAGCTCTCCTGTTCTTCTATCTCTTCTCTGCAATATTAGGATATATTTATGTCGCTCCTTTTATGGCTGGCTTTCTTACAGGTTACTTGTTTTATGATATGACCCATTATGCTATTCACCATTTTAATATGCATAATAAATTCTGGCTCGCTATTAAAAACCACCACATGAAACACCATTATCAGGATCCTGCTAAAGGTTTCGGTGTCAGCTCTCCTGTCTGGGATAAAATAATAGGTACCGATTTCCTCGATAAAAACAAATAATTGGATATTTCTCTCTTAATGTTCTATTCTAAGCATTCGATGACTTCTTGTGGCTATGGTGCATTCCCTGTTCTCGTACCCACAGAATACCCACAGAATACTCGCAGGTATGGGTGCTCTCTTAGTTTTGGTTGTTTGCTCAGGTAAAGGTTGCTATTTCATCTGAATTCTAATTAAATTGATGTAACATAATAAGACAGATATTTTTTTACTGTCTCTATTTAACCCAGGTTATATATCAATTTATACCACTATTTTGTCTGATTAACTGTCGGCATAATATTTGGCTGATAAAACGCAATAAATAAGACAGGGTTATGAAAAAGAAAATACAACTATTATCCTCGGGGATTTCACTGGTCGATTCTTACTGGGGTGGACTCTATAGAGGTGGCACATATCTTCTTATCGGTGCTCATAAATCCGGTAGAACTTTGTTAGCCCTTAAGTATGCAATGGAATGTGCCTCCCAAAAAGAGGTTTGTCTTTATTTTACTACTAAACGTCCCAAAGATCTTATTATACAAGCCGCATCAATTGATTTCGACCTCCAGTCATACATGGACCTCAATCTTATTATTGTCATCCGGGTCTCTCCTCCCGTCGATATAGTCAATGATCCGGATCGCGACCAACAGCTTATCGAATATTTAGACAATATTATTGCCATCGCAGATCAATATAAACCCTCTAAAATTGTATTTGATGAATTAACCCCCTTTATTGAATTTAATGACATTGCTCTCCTGAAAGAATCTTTCTTAAAAACTGTCGAATCTATTCAAGAGTTCGGTACCACAAGCTTATATGTCCTTGGTGAACCCGCTTCTTCTTTTACTGAAAAAATTATCAATGCCCTAACAAATAATTCTACAGGAGTTATTTTCCTTAGGAAGAATGATGAAAATGGGAATCAGTTCTATGGCGGCACTATGATTATTACTCCTAATATCGGCCATGCCCAGGGTAAATTTTCTGCCGAGTATATTATCGAACCATTTAAAGGCGTTACTACAAACTTTCAGAAAACTGCTTCTCCTGGCCCGGGACTCGCTATTCCTCCTGTTTCTAAAGACCGGAAATATAAACCATTAAACGATATAAGTACCTCGGATGGGATTATTTCTCACGCTAATTTCTATGAGCGTAACGACTTCTTCCTTCTGCTCAATAACCAGATAGCTCTTTATAAAAGTACAGGACAAATCTTTTCATTATTATCTTTCCGGCTCAATAAAGAAGCTGAACGTAAAGGTTTATTAACTGTCCCCCAGCTCCAGAATGCTGTCCGTCTTTCAACTGATAGAAAAGATAAAATCTGTATTATGACTAATAATGTGGTTGTCCTTATCACTCGCGAAGAAAGTCCCAAAAGTATTAAAAATCTTATAGCAAAAATAAAAACTAACCTCCCTAACAACGATCCGAACTTTATTAAATCTGTCATTCCATACATAAGCGTTTATTCTGTTCAGGTGAATGAGAATGTTCAGAATGCTAATGACCTCCTTGATTTATTGGTTGCCGATGAGCAGCAGGATAAAAATAAAGTAGGTCTTTAATCTATAAAGTTATAAGAATGAAAAATATTATTACCGCGGCAGTACTGCTCACTTTAATCTTCTCTTCGCGGATTTTTGCTCAACCTCATATAGATGCTCTTAAAAAAGATGCCATAAAAGAAATGTCAGCCGGCAAATATGGCGAAGCTATCGACCTTCTTAATCGATATGTTTCTGCACGGCCACAGGAAGCTGAAGGTTATAACCTCCGCGGACTTTGTTATCAAAAACGGGGTGACTATGAAATGGCTGTTTATGATTTCCGCTCAGCACGTAAACTCGCTCCCAATAATTCCGAAATCAATAACAACCTCTCCGCTACCACCGGCGCTTGGAATAAAATCTTGTTTAATAATATTGAAGGGTATAAAAGAGAAATTGCCCTCTATCCAAAAAAACCCGTAAACTACCTCAATGTAGGCAAATGCTATAAAAATCTCGGGCAATGGCTCATCGCTGAAGAATGGTACGACAAATATCTTGCTATGGAGGAAGCTTCCCCCGATGAAATTATAAGATATACTGAAATTCTCGCTAAGAATAACCATATTCAAAAAGGTGAG
>JARLHC010000025.1 GCA_031292455.1 Ignavibacteriaceae bacterium | reverse complement strand
GTTTGGCGGGCATAGGATAGAAGGGATTGGAGATAAGCATGTTCCATGGATACATAATGTTAAAAATATGGATATGGTAATAGATATTGATGATAATGATTGTATAGAAGTTATGCGATTATTCAATGAAGATGAAGGGAAGAAATATCTTGAAAACAACGGACTGAATAGTAAATTTGTAGAAACACTAAAAACTGCAGGTATATCAGGAATTGCTAATGTGCTTTCGGCTATTAAAATGGCGAAGTATTATGAGTTAAATGAGAATAAAGTAATTTTCACAATCCTTACAGACTCAATGGACTTATACGGCTCAAGATTGAAAGAGGAGAATGATAAACAAGGCAAGTTTACGCATGATAATGCAGTGATATCTTTCCATAAATCAATTATGGGGGCAAACACTGCAGATATGCTTGAACTTGATTATAATGCTAAGAAAAGAATTCATAACCTGAAATATTTTACCTGGATTGAGCAACAGGGAAAGGAACTGTCTGAATTAAATGCTCAATGGTACGATGATGAATATTGGAGTAAGACTGCTGCCCAAGGATCAGAAATAGACAAACTTATTATTGAATTTAATAAAGATATAAATTAATATGTTTGAATTATTCCGGAAACTATCTGAAAGGATCAAAGAGAATAGACCTACTATTCTGATTACAATAACGAGGACCAGAGGAGCTACACCCGGGAAAACCGGATTTAAGATACTGGTCGGTGAAGAAGGGAGAGTGACCGGAACAATAGGCGGCGGTGCAGTTGAATTTCATGCTATAGATAAATGTAAAGAGTTAATTAAAAGTAATACTGCTTATTATAATGAAATTATCCAATTAGTTGATAATGATAAGGGGCAGGGGGAAAAGATAAATCTTAAAAAGGAACAAGAGACTAATTCACCGGGAACGACAAAGATAGTCCTTCCCGCCTGGTGCGGCGGTGAAGTTGAGTTGTTTTATGAGATTTATAAAGCCCAAAATGTATTGTACATATTTGGTGCAGGTCACGTAGGGGCAGCTGTTTCAGATCTTGCAGTGAGGCACGGATTTTATGTTGAAATATTTGATAACAGGAAAGAGATATTAGATGCACTTCCTGAAAAATCCTATTCGCAGAAGCATTTGATTGAATATCCCCCAGCACAGTTTACTCATACGTTAGATGACAAGGGATATGTATTTATAGTTACCCAATCTCACAGATATGATCTTCCCGTACTAGAATATCTGCTAAATAATTATCCTAGTTTTAAGTATATAGGAATGATAGGTTCGAAATTAAAGGTCAAGGAATGTGTTTCATTTCTAAAGGAAAAGTACGGTAAGGAAATTTCCTTGGATAATTTATATGCACCTGTAGGAATAGATATAGGGGGCGATACTCCCGTTGATATATCGCTGGCGGTATTAGCTGAACTATTTGCTGTTATTAATGATAAGCAAGTGACTCATTTAAGACTTAATTACGCCGAGATAGGAAAATGAAAGTGAAAATAGAATTGCTCGGTCTGCTTCATATTAAAGGAGTAGCTAACAATAGTTTTATTGAGATACAGGAAGGTTCAACGATATCAGATATTTATAATGAATTAAAGATCCTTAGAGATCATCAGAATTTTATTATTCCATTTATTAATGGGAACGAAGTAAGAAAGAGTGCTGAAGTAAACGAAGGCGATACAGTTAAGATATTCTTACCTACAGGCGGAGGATAATTGGGGAAAAGAATTGATCCTTCCTTTTATAGCCAGATTACAGAAAGAAATTCTTCGGATATAAAAGAAAAGATTAAGCTAGCAGTGGTTGGTATTGCAGGATGCGGAGGATTGGGATCCAATGCTGCAATTGCTTTGGCAAGGATAGGGATAAAGAAACTTATAATAGCAGATTTTGATAAAGTAGAACCATCTAATCTTAACCGTCAGCAATTTTTTATTAGAGATATAGGAAAATATAAGACAGATGCACTGGGGAAATTTATAAAGTGTGTAAATCCTTTTATTATTATTGAAAAACATAATATTAAACTTACGCTTAGAAATATTTTTAGTATTTATTCCGAGTGTCCAATAATAATAGAAGCATTTGATAAAGTGTCCGAGAAGTCGATGATATTGAAGGCATTTGGGGATGTAAGGTTTGGCAAGAAGTATCTTATTACTGCATCTGGGTTAGCCGGATATTATTCATCTAACTTCATAAAGACAAAGAAATTAAGCACAAACATATTCCTTTGCGGGGATAATCAAAATGAAGGGAATGAAAAGAACGGCTTAATGGCACCACGCGTAATGATAGCTGCCGGGCATCAAGCTAATGCAGCGGTAAATCTTATCAGTAAGATATACTAATCTGATTACATTTCGACAACTACCTCACATAGTATTAATAAAGTGAGGACTAACTTATATATGTAAACCACATCACATCGAATATTCCTGCACTAATTACCGATAATATGTAAAATTTACTTACAATTTATTCTCTTCTATTTAGATAGAACAATAAGTCAAGATATTAAAAGAAAATCCTAAGATACTATAATCAATTCAATTGGCATCAATTATGATTCCAAAGATGCAATCAAATTCAATTATTATTATAGTCTGGTTCAATTAATGAATCAAGGCGAAAGTTTAATTCTATTTTCTAAATATAAATGAGTTAGTTACATGAAAAATTACAGACTATTACTAATTGTTTTATCGTTCATTTTCTTAGCAATTGGCAAGACATATGCGCAACAGGAGGAACAAATCAATTATTTTCAGCTTGAGCCGCTTGATGACAGTTTATTTATACATATACAGCAGGAAGTATTTATAGATCCTCCTGATCCAAAAGCTGAAATAATAGCCGATCTCAGAGATCAGAATAATCAAACTTTATCCATTAAAGGGGTAATATATCCATTTCTTGCTTTCAAGCCGGACACAAGGGCCAAGATACAGATATATCCATTTAAGCTTAATCTTGGTGAAAGCATAAATTACGGGAGTGTATTTACAAGAGTTTTCGAAAGAATAAAGATAAAAAAATTAGTATCACCACCAACTGCTTTTCAAATTTCTTCAACGCTGCAATACATCAATCCCTTTCTGCAACTATTTGGAGGAGAGAGATTCGGTTTCCCAATTAAAAATGATATTGGCCTTTCTGCAGGTTTAGGTACACCATATTCCGGTCCTCTTGAAACTAATTTTATAGAAGCGAATTTTCACATACTAGGAGTTAAGGCAGGGGTGTTTAGTTCCCTGGACGAACTGACCAATATGAAAATTATGAGCCATAATAACAATTTATACGCTGTAGGGGGATATCAGGTAGGTTATGTTTTACCATTTGGTAATTTTATTGAGGTTAGTTATACAAACGTATTTAATAAAGCGACATCTTCTCAAATAGACAAATATAAAGGGATATTAAGAGGGGCTAATGGAGTGGCATATGATACTTTAGATCCCCATGTAAAAATAATAGATGGTTCTTCTATGAACTGGGAATTCAGGTATCCGATAAGCGTACTTGGATCAACAAGAGGGAAATTATATGCCGGACAATATCTTAATGAATGGCATATTGGATATACAGGAAGAGAATTATCTTTAGCGGGAAGCACATTTGATTTCAGGTTTGATGCAATGCCGCATAGTGATATCAGGGAACCAGAGTATGTGCTTGATCTTCTCGTTCAGAAAATATTTGATAGCTGGAGTTTCAGTGCTGTTGCAATTGGTCCAACTGCTATATTCGGAAAAGACAGGTACAATAAATTTACCTGTACATCATTATTTCTGAATATAAGGTTGAAAGTAGGTACTTCTTTATAATAGAGAACAAAGTAAATATAGTATTTATATAGCAGCCATCAAGATAAGGGCCCGAGTACTTCCAGGATATATTCGGGGTGGAAGGGAGCCTTAAATAATCTTTTTCCTGTTGCATTATAAAATGCATTTGCTATACCGGGTAAAGCGCCATTTATATTTATCTCAGAAATTGATTTAGCACCAAACGGACCTGATTCTTCATAAGAAGTTATAAGCTTACAAACTATAGGGGGAATATCATAAGCGGTATACATACCCATTTTTTGTAATGTATCATTCAGCATTCTACCATGTTTAGAGAAGTAATAATTCTCGAATATAGCATATGCGAGTCCATTTACAATAGCGCCTTCTACCTGTCCTTCTGCAGTTCTTGGATTTATAGCTGTACCGCAATCGACTGTTGCCACATAATTAAGAATTTTAATCAAGCCAGTAAAGGTATCTACCTCAATTTCAATAAAGTGAGCGGCAAAAGGAGGAGGAGATTTAGGAGAGACATGGGAAGCAGTTGCCTGAATCTGGAATTGATTTTTCTGGTACAAGCTATACTGACAAATTTCAGCATAGGAGACATCCTCTTTACCATTCTTCAGAGCTACTTTACTATTATTGATTTCAACATTATTAATATCAACACCAAGAATTTCAGCGCCTACCTGCAGGATCTGATCCCGAACTTTCTCGGCAACTTTCTTTACTGCCTGGCCAGATAGATATGTAGTTGATGAAGCATAAGCACCAACATCAAACGGAGTATGGTCAGTATCCGATGAATAAACGACAAATTTATCAACTGGAGTATCGAGAACTTCTGATGCGATCTGTGCAAGAACGGTATCAGATCCAGTTCCAAGGTCAGTAGCTCCGACAGAAAGGTTAAATGCGCCATCTTCGTTCATCTTTATATAGGCGGAAGCCATATCTATTTCAGGGATAGCGGAGCCCTGCATCATAGCAACCATTCCAATTCCCTTTTTAAATCTACCTTTGTTAATTTCTGAATCAGGGGAATAGAGTTTTTTCTTTTCATACCAACCGGATAATTTCGCGCCTTCATCTATACATTCGGCAAGAGCACAGGATCCGATACTCATTGCAACACCCTCCTTCCCTTCTCCAAGAGCCTGGAATATGGGGGAAGTCTCACCAGATTTAATGGTCCATTTCTTATAATATTCGATAATATCATTGCCTGTATCATTACAAATCATATCCACAATCTGTCCAAATCCGAAATATGCTTCCGTAGCGCCATAGCCCCTATAAGCCCCGCCGCATGGAAGATTTGTATATACGCCTTTGCCAGTGAATTTTACATTCTCAATTTTATTCAATAAAGGAAGAGTTTTAGAACCTGCATTAGATAATACAGTCAAAGAATGAGAGCCATAGCCACCTGAATTCTCAAGAGCGTCGAGGTGGAATGCATTTATTTTACCATCGGGTTCATAGCCCACCCTGAAATTTGTTACATACTCATGTCTTGCTCTAGTAGATTTGAAAACTTCTTTTCTAGTATATACCAATTTGCAGGGACGTTTAGTTCTTAATGTCATCATAGCAGCAATCGGTTCAAGTAATATTTCCTGTTTACCTCCAAATCCCCCACCAATTCTTGGTTTAATAACCCGGATTTGAGATACAGGAATTTCCAATAATCTGGCCACAATTCTTCTTACATGGAAAGGGACCTGAGTTGTTGTAACGATGACGATCCTACCGCGCAGGTCATAGTAAGCAAAGGAAGCGTGGGGTTCAATTGCACAATGGGAAGCATAGGGTGCATAGAATTCATTTTCTATTTTCTTAGAAGAAGACTTATATGCCACCTCAAAATTTCCAACTTCAGCTTCAACCTTTGATGCAATATTTTTCTCAGCATCATAAAACACAGGGATTCTTGGGAATGATCCGTCATTATCATGAATCTTTACAGGAGAGTTTTCGGACTCTCTAAGATCCAGGATAGGAGTTAGCTCCTTAAATTTCACTTTTATTTTCTTTAATGCTTCGTCTGCAATTTCTTTTGATTCGGCAGCGACAGCGCAGACATTATCACCGACAAATCTCATAATATTATTAAACAGTGCAGAATCATAGGGTGAAGGTTCAGGAAATCCCTGTCCAGCAGTAGTATATAATATTCTTTTAACATTTTTACAGGAAAGGATCTCTACAACTCCTTTCATTTTTCTTGCAGCCGAGTCATCGACATCTTCAATTTCAGCGTGAGCATATCCCGAATGAAGGACTGATATATGGAGGACATCTTTTGCGTTATAATCATCCGTATACTTTTCCTCACCTGTGGCTAAAGACAGGCCATCAATTTTTCCTTCGTTTTTGTTTACATATTTAAAAGACATTTCTGCTCCACGTACTATTGAAAAAATATATTACTGAACTTTTCTTAACATAAGAAAAGCACCAAAAGAATATTTCTTTAAGGTACTTTTGTCTTGATACAAAAGTACCTTAAAGATCAAGGCTGCAAATAATTTGCTAAAAATTCAGCTCCATTCTATTGCGAAGAAAGAACTCGTTTCACTCAGACAGTTTTCTTCGCGGCCATTTCATTCCGCTGAATTTTTTCAACGCAAATTATTTGAGGCCGATTCAATAAGGAAGACTGAATTATCTTAACGTATTTTATTTAAGAACATTAAATAAGAACAATAGGTAGAGAAAAAGGACATTACTGATATTTATAATTTAGCTGAATCACTCAATTCTTTAGCTGCATTTTCGACTGCCTGAACAATTTTTACATATCCGGTACAACGACACAGATTTCCATCAAGAGCTTCTGTAATTTCCTGCTTTGAAGGGTTTGGATTCTTCCGGAGCAAGGCATAAGAAGCTATAACCATACCCGGAGTGCAGAAGCCGCATTGATCTGCACCGGCATCCACAAAAGCTTTTTGTAACATATGGGGATAATGAAGAGTCCCTATTCCTTTTACAGTTTTAATTTCCTTATCCTTTACGCTCAAAGCAAAAACCTGGCATGAATTAACAGGCATATCCTCAAGTAGTACGAGACAAGCACCGCATTCACCTTCACTGCATCCGCATTTCACTTCAGTAAACCCATTATCCCTCAATGCCTTAAGAAGAGTATCGCCCGGGTTAAGTTGAAGTTCTTTTTCTTTGGAATTTATTTTGAATACTTGTCTCATTTCATTTCCTTTTTCAATTCATTGACAATATCATTATAATATACTTTAGCTACATGTTCCCTGTATTCAGGGGAATACTTATAATCGGAGTGGAATTTAGGCGTAAAATATTCACTGCTTTTTGTAATTATATCGTCGGTCAGTGCATTGCCAATTAATGCTTTTTCAGAAGATTTGAAGCGATGAAATCTTCCTGTAACGCCAGTGATTACAACTCTTGCATCAACCACAATATTATTTTTCACTTTTAGAGCTACCGCTAAATTGAATATCGGATATTCAAACCTAACAATATTAAACCTGCGAACATGGCAGATAACATCCTTCTCATCCTTAATAACAATCTGGCTTATAATATGCTTAGTTTTAATTATGTTTTTCCTGACATAGTCTTCAACGGAGTAGGCCTCTTTAACTCCTACCAGTTCTACCTGAGCATTAAGAGCGATAAGGGGGGAATAAAGGCTTGACCAGACAGGGAAATCTTTAAGTGAACCGCCAATAGTCATTCTGTTTCTTAAGGGAGTAGAAGCTGCTTCAGAGAGAGCCATGCACAGACCAGACAGGCTATTAGTTTTTCTGCAATAATTAATTACATCTGTAAAGGTAGAACCGGAACCGATTATAATATTTTTCCCTTCTTTACGGATATAATTTAATTTAAGGCGGCTAATATCAACGAGTCCTTTCAGATGGCGGGCTTCAGTTTTAAGAATTCTTGTTCCTCCCGCATGCAGGATTATTCCATCTTTCTTTATAAGTTTTAAAGCTTCCGATATCTTTTCAGGATAATACCATTGAAGATCATGAGACATCATATTAGATTCCTGTACTGATTAATTACTTAATTATCTTAACTTTTAGAATAGCTTTTAAGGAGACGGTCAGCTATTTCATTACCATGTTTAATAATAACTTCTTCATCTTCCCCGACAAGCTTACCTTTTTCAACAACAACTTTTCCATTTACAATAGTATATTCGGCCTGATGGCTTATACCTGTAAAGATCAAAGCAGCAAGAGGATCGGAAAGAGAGCCAGTATATTCAAGTTTATTTATATTGAACAATGCAACATCTGCTAAAAATCCTTCTTTAATTGTGCCGGTCTTATCATAATTAAGGATTTTAGCTCCGCCTTTAATGCACAGATCGAACGCACCTTCAGCGGTAAGAGCTCCAGCACCATATCTGATTCTTTGTAGTAGCATTGCATTTCTAACTTCACCCAGAATATCGGAACAATCATTAGAAGCCGAGCCATCTACACCGATACCGACATTTATTCCCAACTCCTTCATCTCTTTAACTCTTGCGATACCGGACCCGAGGCGCATATTAGAGGAAGGGCAATGAGCTACAGAAGTTTTAGTTTGTGCAAGAACCCTGAGTTCATCATCATTAAAGTGAATACCATGAGCATAGAATACATCTTCCCCAATAAACCCAACTTCTTCCATTAAAGCAAGGGGATTCTTCCCTGTTTTTGATCTGCAAAACTCTTCCTCATCCAAAGTTTCGGCAAGGTGAGTGTGAAGGCGGACACCATATTCACGAGCCAGCTTTGCAGTATCCCTCAAGTTTTCAGGAGTAACAGAAAAGGGAGAGCAAGGAGCAAGGACGATCTTACGCATTGAATCTTCTGAAGGATTATGATAGAGCTGAATCAAACGGATGCTATCTTTCAGAATTTTATCTTCTGTCTGGACAACGGAATCAGGAGGGAGACCTCCATTTTTTTTACTGAGGGACATTGATCCTCTTGAAGGAGAAAAGCGCATCCCTAATTTAGATGCTGCTTCGAACTGAATTCCAATTAAATCTCCGCTGACATTCTGAGGGAAGACATAATGGTGATCGGTTGAAAGAGTGCAACCAGTTTTAAGCAGTTCACCCATAGCGAGAAGTGAGGAATAATATACAGCATCCTCATCGATATTTTTCCAAATATCATATAGATAGATCAGCCAATCGAAAAGCTTAGCATTTTGAACTGCGGGCAAGTTTCTGGTAAGAGTCTGATAGAAATGATGGTGTGTATTTACGAGACCAGGGATGACCACACATTCAGAACAGTCAATTATTCTATCTTCTTTTTCATTTATCTGTTTACGGAGATTAACGCCGATAGCATGGATCCTATTCCCATTAATTAAGATATCTTTAGAGGAATAAGTCTTATTTTCATCAAAAGAAGCGATATAAAAACAATTTTCAAGTAGAACCATAGACTTCCTATTTTTAGAGTTGTAAACATAGAAAATTTATTTCATTTCTGCCAAGATAAATGAGTCATTTGTAAGAATTTATGACATCTATTTATATAATACTGTTAAGTAAAATATAAGATCAAGCAGGAACGGTAACATTTTCGGAATACATCTCGCACAATACTTTTTCAGGAGTAATAGGCGAGGATAATTTATATTCCTTATGAGGATTAAAAGCTTTCATAGCATTAAGAATAGCAAAGAAAGCTGCGATACCATACATAAGCGGAGGTTCGCCAATAGCTTTAGAGCCCTTAAGTCCAGCTCCATTTTCTACAGTCTCAAGAAATTCAATCTTAATTTCCTTAGGGGTAAAATGAATATCCGGTACTTTATAAGTAGAAAGGGCATCAGTTAAAAGCTTACCATTTTCATTATAAATGACCTCTTCGATAGTCATCCATCCGAGTCCCTGCATAATGGCGCCTTCAGTCTGTCCTCTATCGACAACATAGCTAAATGATTTGCCATAATCGTGAACTACTTTTACAGAATCAAATTCATACAGCCCTCGCAGGCAGTCGAGTGTTACCTCAACAACAGCAGAGCCGATTGCATAATAGGCAAATGGTTTACCAGTATTAGTATCTTTATCAAAGTAAATATCCGGTACTGCATACTGTGCATGAGAGGACAGGTTAGTTCTTGTATTAAATGCAACCTGAACAAGCTGATTCCAGGAAAGTTCCGGTTTATTATTGCAGAATACTGTTTCGTTCTTAAGGGTAATAAGGGAGGGATCTTTAGTATTTAATTTATCGCAAGCAACCTTAATCAATTTATCAAGAATATTACGGCTAGCAATCTCAGCTGCTTTACCGTTCATATCCGCGCCAGCACTAGCGGCAGTAGGGGAAGTGTTTGCAGTCCTTGTAGTATTTGTAGTTTCAATTTTCACACGATCGATATTAACAGAGAAAACAGAAGCAACGGTTTGCCGTATTTTCATATTAACCCCCTGCCCCATTTCAATGGCACCGGTACTTACACTAATACTGCCATCGGAAAAGACATGGACCAGAGCGCTTGCCTGATTCATAAAGGTGTTAGTAAAGGAGATGCCAAAACAAACAGGCATCAGAGCGAATCCTTTTTTATATAATTTATTATTCTTATTGAATTCATCAACTCTTTTTTGAATTGAATCCACATCATATTTCTTAATAGTTTCATCCCAACAACGTTTTATAGTGCTGTTTTCAATTTTCTGGCCATAGTGGAATGAATCTCCCTCTTCCATAAGATTTAATTCCTGAAGTTTATGGTAATCTACGCCCATTATTTCAGCAGCTTTGAATAAAGCCGCTTCTATTACGAACATACCCTGAGGGCCGCCGAAACCTCTAAAGGCAGTATTAGGGGGGAGATTAGTTTTACAGGAAATTGCTGTTACGCTTACATTAGGAATATAGTAGCTATTAACAGCATGGAATAAAGTTCTGTCGAGGACTGCCGGGGACAGATCTGCGGCCGCGCCGGCATTCTGGTAAAATGTAGCCTGATAAGCGAGTATTTTTCCTTCCTTAGAGAGGCCGATCTTAAAATCTGATGAATAGGGGTGGCGTTTGCCTGTCATTCTCATATCATCCTGCCGGGAGAGTATAACCTTTACCGGTTTTTTTACTTTCCAGGCAGCGAGAGCGGCTATGGCACCCCAAGCATTTGCCTGATCTTCCTTACCTCCAAATCCACCACCGATACGAGTAACGTCAACCTCGACTTTATTCATGGGGAATCCGAGCACTTTAGCAGCAGCTCTTTGAACCTGAGTGGGGCCCTGGGTAGAGGAAACGATTTTAATACCTCCTGATTCGAGGGGGTATGCGAATGCGCCCTGAGTTTCGAGATAGAGATGTTCCTGTCCGCCAGATTCAGTGGTACCTTCTATAATATGATCACAGAGAGACCAAGTATTATCGACATCGCCGCACGCAAAGAGGCGCGGAGGCATAATCAGTTCTCCCTTTTGAAAAGCTAAACGAGGGTCGGTTATAACAGGAAGATTTTTATATTCAATTATTATTTTTCCGGAAGCTTCTTTAGCATGCAGGACAGTATCAGCGACAACAATAGCAACAGGCTGGCCGATAAAATGGACTTCATTATCTGCGAGCAGAGGTTCATCCTGAATAATTCCGCCTATCTGGTTTTCGCCAGGGATATTCTGAGCAGTAATAATATCGACAACACCACGGGATTTAAGGGCTTCAGAATAATCGAGCTTTAATATTTCAGCATGTGCAACCGATGCCGTAAAAATATGTACATAAAGGAGTCCTGCGGGGGTGAGGAGATCATCAACGAATTGTGATTCGCCTTTTACATGTTTTTCATAATCATAATTTTTCATATCAACTCCTCGAAATTTACCATACGGGGAAAGAGCTTAAGGAAATGGGCAAATATCAATTGACGCAGAAGAAGTTTTTTATACATGACAGAACCGCGTGCATCAGTAATAGGGGAAGATTCTGAAACAGCTATGCGGGCAGCTTCGGCTATAATACCGGGTTCAATCTTTTTATTCAGCAGGAATTCCCTTGTCTTGATAAGATATAGGGGAACCGGAGCGACACCTCCTGCGGAAATATGTATTTCATTAATAATATTATTTTTAATTTCCACAAAGAAGGATGTATTAACGCTTGCTATATCAAGATAGGTTCTCCTGGAAACCTTTTCATAGGAGAACACAGAATCGGGTGAAGGTAATTTAAAGGAGAGAGATTTGATTATCTCATCCGGTTTTTTATCCAATGTTTTATAACCAAGGTAGAAATCTTTCAGATAAACTTCCCTACCGCGTGATCCATTCTTTTTCTTAGATGTCATAGAGTTGGCACTGACCAATAGTATTTTAGAATTGAGCGCAAGGAAGAAGTTTGTCATATCGGCAATCGGAGAAGCGTTAACGATATTTCCTCCGAGAGTTGCCCTATTCCTTATGGGGAGAGAGCCAAAGAGACTAAAATAACTTTTAATACCGGGAAAGTACTTTAGAAGGATGTCCGAATTCATGATATCGGTAACAGTAGCAGAAGCGTTTATAATACACTCCCGGCCAGAAATAGTAATTTTCTGATCATGCTGCTTATTATTAATAAAGCCGACATCAGACCGATAAAGATCTTCCCATTTTTGAACGAACAGATCAGTTCCGCCGCCGACCTGATAACGCGGGAGAATATCTTCCCCACCGTTTGAATGAATTTGACCAGCTAAAGTTTTTAATCTTGCGGGAATATCAGAGAAATATGGAGGAAGCAGACCGGCAGAAACGAGAGATTCACCTTTATGCTCATTAAAGAAGTCTACTGATCTTGCAGCAGCTCTTTTAATGGCGGTATGTCCAGTACATCTGCATATATTTCCATCAAGAGACTCAACAGCTTCTTCAGGATTATAAGTTTTGTGAGTAAGGAAATAAGCTGACAGTGAGATAATGAATCCGGGGGTACAGAAACCACATTGAGTACCTCCCTCTTCGACCATAGCCATCTGGACCGGGGAGAGTCCTTCCATATTCAGGCCTTCGATAGAAACCACATGTTTACCAATTACGGAACCAATTGGTAAAAGACAGGAATTCATTGTTTTATATACTACTTCATCTCCTAATAATTCGCCAACAAGAATAGTACAGGCACCGCAATCCCCTTCACGGCAGCCTTCTTTAGTTCCGGTAAGGGAGAGGTTTTTGCGCAGGAAATCCAGTAAAGTAGTTGCAGGGTGAATTTCGGTAATGATTTCTTTATCATTACAAATAAAGGATATCTTCTTAAACACGGTAATAATCTTTTGTGATTGTTTCAATAAAAATAATAAATCATAACGGGTTATGAAAGTGATTACAGCATAAATCAAGTCTACTTAACGGAAAATATTGGTTGAGAATGATCATAAATAATTTATACTGAATAAGATAGCTATCCACAGAATTATCTATGGTTTGTTTGAGAATAGGGGAGCTGGAATGGGAGGTTAATTTCAATAGGATATGCCGAATATGCATAGGAATAGAACAAAAAGAAGGTAATAATGATTAAAAAGAAGACATTTTGAGATATCTATGAAGAAAGTTGAGATATTATACTATAGTGATTAAACTTGAGATTATATATAATTGTCTAACTTAAAATAAATTATAATGGAGACTTAATATGTACCGTACTATGATGTTAGCAGTTCTATCAGTTTTTATACTATCAATAGGCACTTTTGCACAGCCTAAATTATCCCCCAAGGAAAGAGCAAAAGCTTTAAGTGAGAAGTTAAGTTTAACAAAAGACCAGACTACTAAAGTAGAAAAGATTCTTACAGATGCGCAGGGTCAGATGAAGAACATGCAGGACAGGAGTGAATTCCGTAAGGTAATGGTAGAAACCAATACAAAGATTGAGAACTTACTAACTGATAAGCAGAAAGTTGCATATAAGAAGATGCAGGAAGATGCGAGGAATCAGAGAAAGAATAACTCACAGGACAACAAATCTGATAAACCCGGCAATAACTAATAGCAAAATATTTATAAAAATTATACAGCCTGTAAGTAAAACACTTACAGGCTTTTTTGTTCAATAATAATAACGAAATTATGTTATGCAAGCGGGATACGGGACTTATTAAGCTGAGCCCACTGTTCAAAGGTCATCAATTCAGGGTTTAGCTTTCTGGAGAAACCGAGATCGCGCACCTTGCAGTATTCCTCCTCATAATCACGTTTATATTGGAACATATTGCCCATATCGTCTGCGCCGGGGAAGCCGAAGCTGCGGAAAACATCAGGGGTAACAGAATTGTAGCTAATCCGAATGCCGAGTACATTAGAGAGAATATTTGCCATTTGAGAGATTGTAAGATGTTCGCCAGCGATACCAACAGTTTTACCTATCAATTCATTCCCTAATTTGAAAATTCCGTAAGCACATTTTCCTATATCTTCAGCAGCCATGCCAGGAAGTTTTTTATCACCCATAGGAAATGTGATAGAATAGTTTCCATCAGCTCCTTTTTTAGGACCCATACCAAAGTAGATAAGGTTATCCCAATAAAATGAAGTAAGAAGAAATGTAGTTGGAACTCCGAGATCAGTGAAATAGTGATTAGCTTCTGCCTTAGCATCGAAGTGGGGAACTTTATATTTACCATTAAGGGTTGGCATACGAGTATCGGAGATGGGATATTTTTCGCGAGTATCCTCAAAGGTAGACCAGATAGCATGTTTAATACCGGCCTGTTTAGCAGCTTTTGCAAGATTGTGAGTATTGGATACCTCTCTTTCAGGGGACATATGTGCCCAATAGAAAGTAACGCAATATGCAAGGTCGGCACCTTTGAAAGCTTTATTTATACTTTTTTCTTCATCAATATTACCCTCAACGACATCAGCGCCCATCTTTTTAAGTGCTTTTGCTTTTTCGGAATTTACATCCCTAGTAATAGCCCGGACTTTAAATTTACTATTTGGATCATTCAAGACAGCACGAGCGAGACCACCTCCCTGTGCGCCGGTAGCACCAACAACGGCCAATATTTTTTTGTCAGGCATATAACCTCCTTTTTAAATTAATCATATTGCATTAACAAGTTAAAATAACATCAAACACATAATATTGATAACAAATCTAATTGAAGGTGGTTTATATCATTAAATGATATTTCAGAAAGGAAGTTCATGTTAGAATTAATTTGACAAATTGAGGATAAGATTTTATATTATTTAATGTTGGTTTACCTGCCTGACTACCTAATTCCAAAGGATTTGAGTGCGCTTAAGTGTGGTAAAGTGTGCTAAAAGTCGTTAATTTGCCGTGCAAAAGCCGTAAAACTGCCGTTATTCCTATACTTTTGTATCAGGTAGTTATTATTACCTGAATATGGAATTTATGTGATGATTTAGAATATAAGTTCTATCAGATCCTCATTTGATGCTGTAAAGGTTAAAGTTGTAATATATACAGAATCCTGTTTTACTGAAATCATTTTGGCAGAGGTGGGATTTATCGATTTTGGTTTTTCCGTAGAAACAACACGTGCTGTTATTTTATTTCCTATGAAAGAAGAGAGACTGAACTTTAGAGATTTTCTATCCGAATCGTAATGTATTTCTTTCAGTACTGAATTTATTTCTTTAAGGTAAGGAGTATGGACAGTACCGAGTATAATTTTAATTTCTTTTGTATTGATTTCAGAAGCGGGGATTACTACCGAAGGTAATTCTTTTCCATCCAATTTGACAGATTGAATATATTTACCTTCCCCTTTTATTGTAGTAAAAGTTTTACTTCCGTTTACAGTTAAGTTAAGTGCAAGAGTTTTTTGGTTCTCGGGAATCCATGGATCAAAAGAAATATTCCAATCATTTTCTTTAAATACAAAAAGGTTATAGAGGGAATACAGGTACCATCCTGCCGCCCACATAAACTGGGGTTTATCGATGCGTCCATAGATGTTTTGATCTTTATAATTTCCATATCTAACTTCATACATAGCCGGCTGACCATTTGGTCCATCCATAATCCCATTTAACGTCATATCTCTTTTTATAAAGCTGAAGGCATCACTTTTCTTTCCGGCGGAGATAAGGGATAATGCATACCACGCATTACCGTGGGTCCAAATACCACCATTTATATAATGGTACTCGTCCCCTGCTTCATTACCGCTGAATTTAAGATAATCGATAAGCTTATGGAAATCCATTGGGAATACCGAATAGACTCCGGTTTTCTTATCCAAAAGAATCTTAGCAGCAGTAGAATTTAATTTTTCATTTCTTTCCTGATTCAGAAGTCCGAAATGGGAGGCAAGGAGTGAGCCAATATAATAGTGTTTATCCAAAGAGCCATCGGCAAAATAGTTAAGGAGGTAATTCTGGTCGTTGCTCCATAGTTTATTATTTAATGCCTGTTCAAGGTTCAGGGATGTTTGGGAATATGTGGTTAGTTGATCAGTTTCTTTGCCTAACACCGAACAGATATAGATAAATTCACGGAGGGATTTTGCGGCAAGAATAGTCATATATGCACGCGGGCCATAATTTCTGCCGATATCCCACCAATCGGGGCGAAGAGCCCACATCAAATCATCGTGTTTATTAGACAATGCCATGCTGATGCTTTTTTTGACGTATGGAAAAATCGTTTCCATAAATTCCTTATCGCCTGAATGAAGGAGATACTTAGCTGCTGCAATAACAAACCAGAAGTGATTCCAGTTATCCGAGTCGGCGTACTCGGTAACGAAAGAGGAATCCATCCAGTAATAGGCATGAGGGATAACCATGTTTTTATCGGCATGGGAAGTAATAAAAGAGAGATCCTGTTTTACTCTTGCAAGGTCGAAGTTAACAGCGGCAAGGTTAGTAAGAAGGACATCGTGTGTAAAGTAGAAATAGTATTCTGCGGGGCAAGGCATTGGCTGAACGGAGCCATCGATATAATGCTTGTTAACCGCAAGCATAGCATCGGACCAAAGAACAGTTTTATCAATATAATTATCACCAGTAGTGAAATGATTTTCATTAACATAACCGAGGACATAATCCCGATAGTCAGTAATCTCTTTAGTACAATTCAGGAATGAATATTCGGCGATAGAATGGGCCTCCTCACTTTTAGCGGTACCTATAATCTGAATAACAGTCATTTTTTCGCCGGGTGCAAGTTCTTTTCTGTAGAGATATCTGAATGCAGAAAGTCCTTCCTTTCCCTTATTTATTATTTCATTATTGAGAGTAAGATCATTATTGCTCCACCAATCATTTTTAGTAACCGGAATTTGGTTTAATACACTTCGGGTGCTGAAGGCCATTGGGAGTTCTGATTTATTTACTGTAAACAGGCTTACATTTTGCAATTCGGGATCATCGTAATGAATAAACAATCCCATTACCCTGTTTATAGAAGGCCTGAGCTCACCAGATGCTGAATCCAATGGAGAGGCATATATAATTTCAGAATTGCTCCATGCCTTATCTTTTATTTTATAAGTATGGCTTGATTTAAGGTTAGCTTCCAGATCAGTATATAAATCAAATGATTTCTTCCGAGGGGATTTATTTGTAATCTCATATGTTACAGTATAAGCAGGTTTATTTTTAAGGAAGTTATAGGAGATCTGCACCTGTTTTTCTTTATCGATGCTATTATAGGAAACGAAGTAAGGCGTTGAGGTGAATGAATACTTTTCATGGTTAAGCCATTCAATCCTGTTATCAGTTTTTATTGCAACAGCCATAATAAAAGAGGAATCACGTTTCCAGTAGTCATTGCTTAGATCGACACTGTTCGATACAGGATAGTAAAAGCTAATCCGTTCAATAACCGGAGAATTATGATGGAATTCCAATCCAACGAAGCTGCTGCCCGTTTCAAGTTGTGCATCCCCTTTATAATTAACTTTTAATTTGTTTTCAGTATTGGATTGCGGGAATAAGCAAGGATTCATTAAGAGGAGGAGGAGAATAGTGAAAATAGCTAATGAACCCCGGTTATACGAGGATGACTTAGAGAACGAATTAGAGTTGTACATATTTATTCAACTTAAATAATTATTCAATGAGTTTACATTTATGTTTTTTAACTTCAACTTTACATCTTTGAGGTAATCGATATTAACAATTTCCTTTTCACCGGGAAGAAGGATAAAAGAGTTATTGCTGAAGACGATCCCGTCATAATCAAGAGTAATAAAGAAAGCGGGCATATTTGTCTCAACGGCGAATGATTCGCGTCCATGTTTTTTTAATGTAATCTCTGCTTTAGAAAGGTGCATATGTTTCCATTCTTTTTCGGCATAATAATTTCTATGAACCATGTTGTTTTCGGAGTCGTAAACAGATACAATGATCACCGATGAACCGTCAACAATCGTATTGAAATCTGCCACAGAGCTAACAATAATCCGGCTATTCTCTTTTAATTTAATTTTTTTCTGTTCATTAAATTCCGGTTTAGTTTTTTTGAGATTAACGATCTGAATTTTTACACGTCCCCTAAATACCTCCAATGAATTATTCAGGAGTATAATTTCGATGCTCTCCCCTTTCTTATTGAAGTAAATGATCTGCCGGCTGAAAATATTCTTAACATGATAAAAGGATTGTTTGGGGATAAGGTTAGAATCCACAACAGCCCAGCTTGTAACAGGCCAACAGTCATTAAGCTGCCAGATAATAGTACCATTAGTTACGGGATAATTAGCGCGCCAATGCTGGAGACAGGTCTTCAAAGCAAGTCCCTGGTTCAGTTGGGTAAGGTAGATAAAATCTTTCCATTGTGTTAATACTGGGAGGTGAGCAGAGAGATACCGGAATAATCTTTCATTACCTTCCACCTGTTTATTATGAAATTCAAATATCCTGCTTTGAACATTCCGGTCTTTTTCGGGAATAGCTTCTTCGAGAGTAGGCTGATTAGCGGGTGCCTGGAAGCCGAATTCAGTAATAAAGAGACTATTATCCTCGGGAGCACGGTTATAATCTTTCCACATGCTCCACAATTCCCACTGATGTCTGTTACCACTGATTTCCGAGTTCGGATAATCATCAAAGCCGAAAGGACTTGATGGCCAATATGGGCGTTGCGGATCGATACTGCTTAAAATATCGGGGAGAATCTGATGATATATTTTGTAACCGGGCATTACTTTATAGGAGCTTCCCTGCTCCCGAGCCCAATTCCATTCATTTTCATTATTACCGCACCAAACAGCAAGGGAAGGATGGTTTTGCAGTCTTCGGATATTCTGTCTAAACTCTTCGGAAACATTATCTATAAATTCCGGATATTCGGGGTAGGCAGCACAAGCAAACATAAAATCGTTCCATACAAGGAGTCCCAATTCATCGCATAGTTCATAGAAGATATTGTTCTCATAAAAGCCACCTCCCCAGACCCTGACTATATTCATATTACCATTTTTTGCATAGCCAAGAAGCCGCCGGTATTTATCTTCAGTAACTCTGGGAAGGAAAAGGTCTGCGGGTATCCAATTAACGCCGCGGGCAAAGATTTTTCTTCTGTTCACAATGAGCCGGAAGGTGTTTTTATCGTTATCATTTAACTGGAGTTCAATTGTCCTTATACCTACTTTAGCGATCTTTTCGTCGAACAGATATTTATTCTCATAGAGCTGGAGATTTAGATCATATAGGGAAGGATTACCATAGCCATTTGGCCACCATAATGAGGGATCAGGGACATCAAAATTGTACAGAATTTCATTGTTGTTTAATTCAATCACTCTTTCATATTTATATTTATCGTGTGAAAGGATAATTACAAGTTTCAGATTCTTATTCAAGGGATTTTCAATATCAGCTTTCAATTCGACTGATCCCTTTTTATCCGAGACAGATATAGTGTTAAATGTGAAATGACTAATAAGGGCATCCTCTTTTTGACAGAGGGAAACATCTTTCCATAATCCAGATGTTGCAAGAGAGGGTCCCCAGTCCCATCCGAATGAATATTGCGCTTTCCTGATATAGACACGCTGCGAGTTTAGGGAAACAGGGAGTTTACCATATTTATTTTCTAAGGCAAGAGAATAAGTATAGGGGGAAGCAAACCGTACAAGCAGTTCATTTCTTTTTCGTTTGAGAAGTGATGTTATATCAAATTCATAAGAACAGAACATGTTCTGTGTAGAGCCGATCTTAATATCATTTAGGAAGATATCAGAAATAGTATCTACTCCATCGAACTTAATGAATACAGGTTTTGAATTATTGAAGGATTTAGGAAGATCAAATTCTGTTCTATAATCCCAGTCCATATTGCCAATCCATTGAA
This sequence comes from Ignavibacteriaceae bacterium, assembly GCA_031292455.1. GTDB lineage: Bacteria > Bacteroidota > Ignavibacteria > Ignavibacteriales > Ignavibacteriaceae > Fen-1301. The sequence continues at coordinate 19,454 of JARLHC010000025.1, read as the reverse complement.
GGCCCAATTCATTATCCGAGTAAAAAGGATCGGGGATCAGTTTATTGTTAAGCAAATCAGTATGGACAGTACCGGGAACCACTGCTTTAAACCATGCGCCTGATTTTATTTTATCAATATTGCTACTTGTTTTTTTATTAAGAGAGAATTCCCAATTATCATTAAGCTTAAATATTTTATTCATACCGTACCTTATTCTTCTATTATAAATTCTTTATTATATAAAGTTTAGAATGCCGTATTGGATTATTATAACGATAAAATTACTTTAACAGAACCAGTTTCTGGTTAAGTACTTCAGTACCTGTATTCAAAGAACAGATATAAACACCGCTTGGAAGATTTGAAGCATTCCAAGTTACTTTATGAAACCCGGAGGGGACATCATCATTAACGAGCCGGGCAACGCGCTCACCTATTACATTAAATATCTCCAGTGTAACATGTGATTTTATTTTCATATAATAACTGATAGTGGTAACCGGATTAAACGGGTTTGGATAATTGGCATAAAGAATATCAATACCCGGGGAAAGCAGATTAGAATTATCAACCAAGCCGGTCGGGATATCATAGAAACTACCGATTTTACCAGCAGACAGACCATAGTTATAAATCCTTATATCGTCAAGGATACCATCAAAATCGTAATTATTATCGCCGGGGACATCCTGTCCGATAGTCAAATCTACGGGTGAAGGCAAGATTGTGCCGCTGAATGATGTAAATGCATCAAGCTGACCATTTATATATATTTCATCATCAGCGCCATCATAGAAGCAGGTTACCATGTAGAGAGAATCAAGGACAAGATTTGTTTCCGAATCAAGGTCTTTTACACCTGTAGTAGTTTTTACAGTAAATCTTATCTTCTGGTTTGTTATAGACACTTTCCATCTGTACGTCCAATTGCCATGAGAGACAGGGTATTGTTCCCTGCCATAGAATAAGCCTATCTTCATCCAGAAATTAAGAGTAATTGCATTGGGGAAATTGAGTAATGCGTTGTTCGGCACCTCAATATAAGAGGTAAGACCGTTAAATGAGTAGGCGCTGTTAGGATTATTAAATCTGTCGAATGCAGTAAATACATTGTTAGGTGATCCATTAAGGTTATTACCACTAGAGTCATTTGCATTACCTGAAAAGGGATAATATGCAACCAACTGACCAGACTGCATAATGCTCAAATCCCTGACTTCAACCTGAATACTATCTTTAGCAATCCCGCCATGATTATCACTAACGAGACAAGCTATATAATAGTTGCCTGCAGTTGAGGGGGCCTGCCAACCAATAGAAGAACCACTGCCGGTAATTGTTCCGAATAAGGAGCTCCAGGTATAATGAAGTGTATCATTATCTGCATCTGAGGCAAGGCAGGTAACTGAAGAACCTGAGTTCAGATTTATCTTTCTTGGCAGAGCTTTAATTTTATTTATAACAGGAGGATGATTTATTGAATTGAATACCTGAATAAATATTTGTGCAGTATCTTTACCTCCGTGGTTATCGTCAACTATACAGCGAATAGAATAATTACCGGGAGAAGCAGGAGCTGTATAGATAACCTGTGAACCCATGCCTGATATTATCCCCTGGCTGGCAGACCATGTATAGTTTAATGTATCATTATTTTTATCTTCAGCAGTGCAATAAACATTTATGTTCTTATTAATCAAGATTCCGGTAGAGTCCGGGCTAAGACTTTTAATTCGAGGAGGATAGTTATTGATTGTCAACCCGTTGTTGTAATCTATAATAATGCCATTGCAAAGAGTATTGTTCAGATTATAGGTAAGAGTACCTCCTGCGGGAGTAATCACTGCAATAACAGCTGAATTACCGGGTACAGTTATACTGTTTATGCCGGTAATATTTTGAATTAAAAATGTATTACTGGCAGCATCATAAACATCATGCTGACCCTGTCCTACAGAAATATTAACAGATCGGCTATCAGTATAGGGATTGTAGTAAAGGAAAGTCGGGAATGCGTTATCGTGATAGTAATCTGTTTTAAGCATATCAAGTTTCAATATACCTTCAACATTAGTAGTATCTATTATACTTCCGAAAATACCGACATGTGAAGCGCCATAAAGAGTGAGAGTGGTTAACCCCCATCCGCCGCTAATTGCGTCACCGGTACCAAAGGGAGAGACATTATTCTGGGTTTTTCTTAAAGCTTCATGGGAGATATAAGAATTGGGATCATACTGCTGGGCCCATGCATAACTATCCTGATTAGTACCGGGTAAATAATCAGGATAAAATAAACGGACAGCATTTGATGCATTAAGTACCCATTTACCGATAGCTCTTGCAAACCGATCATCATACCGCACCATAGGGACAAGAGTCCCTGCCAATTCAAATGTATTCATTATGAATGCATAATCATTGGATGAATTTTCACCTATCAGTCCGTAAACATCATAACCTCCCCAGTTACCTACAATTGATCCCCAATTCCGTAGGGGGCCCACATCAAAGCACCAGTTAACAAGTTTAGGGATATTATAATTTGTTCCCAGTTCGGCATTCATCCTTGCTGCTGCATATACACCATATCCAAGCTGAAGTTCATAGGAAGGGTTGGCAGAGAGGCTATTAAGATATTCGAGACACCATTCGGCGCCTATACGATAATTATCGTTATGGGTTTGGGTATATGCGTTATAGAGGAGCCACCCGATAGCCCCCGATGCTTCAGGTTCAGGGACACTTGTTGTATTAGGTGTATTAGTAATTAAATTCCATGCGCGATAATACATATATGGATCGTGCCATGGAGTTGATTTTCCTCCCATAGATTTAACAGCCTGCAGCCATCTATCGGCGACAGTAGTAAACTGGTAGTTGAAATCACCTGTATTAGGATAGAGGTAATTAAGCTGATAGAAAAACACATTAGGCATTGTTTCATACCACCAGTCATCACCAGTAGGAGCAGTAGGGTTATTAAGATAAACCAGTTCACCATCATTCTTATTAAAAAACTCTTCGCAAAACAGTGGGTAATTTCTCCCATTCTGGTTTGATTTATCTATTCCGCAAAGTGATGCACCAATTACAGACGGTAGGATATTTATAGCCTCATATGAAGTTGGAACAGTAGTACCGACAACAGTATGAAGGCCAAAGCTGCCATGGTTAGTATAATTAATAGTATTAGAATAATCAGTAATCAGGGGAAGGTACTGCCCTGTCAGGTTATAATTATAAACAAGAGAGTCATACCCCAGAGCGGTATTTTTCCAATTCCTCATTAAAAAAGGAGTTGGTTTGCCAGGCATCAATTCAATACGGGGTATATTTATCTGCTGAGGAATAATAAACTGGGAAGCGGCCATAATTAGAGGGACTATATATTTAATGAATCTATTCATGCAATTTACTCAACCAGATTTCAGGTACAGCGATATCAATAATTGTTTCGCATGGGTATCTTTTTCAATTCTTTGCATGGATAATAGGGATTCAATAGTGGACTCTGCGCCGGCGTTAGTATTTATTTTACCAAATCCTATAATGCCATCATATCCTCTTCCGTTTTGAGGATCATACATAACAGAATCAGCCGGGTTATATTTAAAGAACCATCTGACAGCATTAAGTGCAATATTCAGGTATGCAGTATCCTTAAGTTTATTATAAGCACTCATACAAGAAAATATCATAGGCCGTATGCCATAGGCAATCTGAGAGAACCTTATAGTATCCTGGAATGACGGAATTCCCTTTTTATCTTTTATAATAGTAAATCCTGAATAGAATTCATTCCTAATTAACCATGGATAGAAATACTTAATTTCCTTAACAGCTGCATCGATATATTCTTTTTTATTTAATACTGTACCTGCTTCAATCAATGCATCGGACTGGCTATTTCCCCATGCATGCCAACTATTCTGCCAGCTAAGAAAAGCACAGTAGGGCGGGTTCAATTTATCCCCCTGCTGCATTTTTATCATACCGGAGCATAGATGTTCTATAATAGTCCTTATTCTTTTTGATTTATCAGATCCATAATAAGAAGAAAGGGCTTTTACAATAATAGCGGATTGATCGGAAGCTGTTTCAAAAGGCAGCCATGCCGGGAGTACATACCCACCATAAGTTACGCTTTTATTCTCATTATTCAGCCACTTAGATAAAACGTCGACCAGTCGATCAGAATGAGATTTAATATTATCAGCAAATACCGGATCAGACTTCAAATAAAATTTATGAGCTTCAGACAGTGCCCATAGTGCACGCCAGCTCCACCAATTAGGTTCAGCGATACTTGTCCTGTATGTAGAGTCAACCGAATAGTCTTTCCAAATGAAATTATAAAAGAATCCATTTTTAGACTGCATATAAAGATGGAAGTTAATCAAATTTTTAATTTTATTGAGACATTTCAGATCATGTGTATCGTTATAGTAATTCATATAAAATACGGCTGCTCTGGCAGCATCATCTATACAAGCGATACCTTCGCCGTTTGCTTCAACCCATTTATAGTCAGGTGCTTCCGCATAAATATGTACAAACCCAATAGTAGAATTATTAACCGTGGTTTCCTCGTATAAATGGTCAAGGTAGGCAGTATTAACGAGTGATTCCATAGGGGAGATATTTATATAAAAGAGTAATATGGCAATAAATATTTTCATAATGTTATTTACATAGTGAGAGTAAATAATCTACGGATGTTTCGGCCAGACAGATATTCATATCTGCACCTGAATAATAAATTTTCACATTACCGTTTTCTTCAATAATCCATCCATTAGTAAAGACTACATTATGGACGTCTCCTACTCTTTCATAAAGTTTATCAGGAGCTAATAAAGGTTCACGCGAATATCCTTTAACAATCCATGGTTTTTCAATATCGGTCAGCATAACACCGATTTTATAAATATTACTAACTCCAAATCCCCTGACTCCATGGAAAAGGAAAAGCCATCCTTTATCAGTTCTAACGGGTGGAGTTGAGCCGCCAATTTTATCTGAAGCCCATGTTCCCTGAATTGGTTCAATCATAAATTTGAAACCACCCCAATGAATGAGGTCATTGCTTTTATTTAACCAGATAGAATTATTTTTATCAACCGAGGGTCTGTCCATTTTCCAATAATATCCATTGATTTTTTCCGGGAATATAGTGCAATCTTTATTGGAAGGTTCGGTAACAGGTCCCAATATATTAAATTGTTTAAAATCATGTGTCTCGGCAAGCATAACAAGAGGAAGGTATTTTGAATAACCAGTATAAGTAATTAAATACCTTTCATCAATGTGAACAATCCTCGGATCTTCTATTCCCCATTCAGTTAAGGAATTAAATTCGCCGTGGTTTTCAGGACTTAGGCATGGTTTGCCTTCTACTTTAAATAATCTCCCGTCTGAACTTCTTGCAATAACAAAAGATGATCTTCCTACAGGCAATTCCACGCGGCATAGCAGCAGATATTCATTATTATATTTAATTGCACCTGCATTAAAAATACTGTTTACCCTAAAAGGAACATCCTCTGAGGTGAGAACAGGATTATGTAGATATTTTTCAATTTCCATTTTTTCCCTATAATTAACATAGTTTATTCCATCATACCTAAAAGATCCGAAACTGATATAGTAGCAAAGCTTGACGCTGAATCAGACATTGCAAAGGGAATAATAAGGTATTCGTTAAATATTAATGATCCACATGAATATACCACATTTGGAACATATCCTTCCCTTTCTTCATCATTAGCAATTAACAAGGGTTCCCTAAGATGGCCAATCACTTTAGCCGGATTATTCAAGTCGAGCAGTATAGCCGAAATAACATAAGTCCTTAAAGTGCCCACTGCATGAGTTAGAAGAAGCCATCCATCTTTAGTTTTCAGAGGTGACCCACAATTACCGACCTGAACAAATTCCCAGCTATACTGTGGTATTTTCAGGATTTCAGGATTATTCCATTCAAAGATATTAGGTGAGTTCATAATAAATATATTCTCACCGTCCTGACGTGAAATCATCCAAAATTTGTCATTTATTTTTTCAGGAAAAAGAGCCATCCCTTTATCTTTAGCACCATTTCCGGTAAGGGTTCTTATACTGAATTTAAAAAAATCATAAGTTTCAATTAATTCTGAAATAATCCTATGCCCATCATACGCGGTAAAAGTAGCATAATATACATAGGATCCATCACTATTTAAGAATTTTACAAAACGGGCATCCTCAATACCATTGCTTTCTGTTTTTGAATAAGGGAAAATAACTCTTTCTGAAAGTTTCTCCCTTCCTGAAAACTCAATATCATAATTAGATTCAATCATATCTGCATCTACCAGGTGAGTAATAACAGGCTTAGAATTTCTTTTAGAAGGAAGAACAGAATATCCCGGTAATTCATCAAACCTTATTTCCAACCTATTATCAATAATTCCTGTCAAAAATTCGATTGAAGATATGTGCCCCTCACCTGTTGCCCTAAGACTTATTATGAATCTCAATTCACCATCATTCAAGTTTGACTGATCAGGATGGGGAACGATAGAGGGGTTAAACAAAGCGGCTGATTCAATGGAATATTCTTTACTGAAATAGGCTCCAATCAATAGTTCTTCTTCCTGAGATACCCTTCGAGAGACATATTTACTGACAAGAGAATAATTTTTCTGGAAACTATTATCAAGATTGTAATGCCGTTTCTTAAATTTATTATAAATATTTTTAAGGAGCTCCGATACTTCACTATCACTTAATGACAAAATCCTGTTAATCATATTGATAATTCTGATCTCATTTCCCGGATTGAAGGGAAGCAGAATCACTCTTTTAGGATCAGCGACTAATTTTATTTCAGTTCTATTTAGTTTCAAATTACTCTTTCATACCTGTTGAGGCCATACTCTGGATAAAATATTTCTGGAAGAAAGCATAAGCTACAATGACGGGCAAAGCAAGCATTGTAGCTGCAGCGAGTTTTACACCAAGCTGAGATTCAGCTCTCCCTCCTACTGCAAATAATGTTATTAATTGAGGCATAGTCATCAGGTGATCATCTCTGATAACAATAATCGGCCATAAAACCTCATTCCATGAAGTCATAAATGTAATTATACCGACAGTAATAATCGCAGGCATTGAATTAGGCCATAGAATCTTAAATAAAATAGTAAATTCACTGCAACCGTCTATTCTTGCCGCATCAACCAAATCTTTCGGTATACTCTTAAAATACTGGTTAAACATTATTATCGACAGACCATTAAGAAAATAAGGGACGATTAAAGCCAGATAAGAATCAACCCATCTGAATTGTACCATTAGAATATACTGGGGAATAAGCGTGATCTGGAAAGGAAGGGTCATTGTAAATATTATTATATAGAATAAAACATTCTTTCCCTTGAACTCAAGATGAGACAATGCATATCCGACCATAGATCCGAAGAAAATAACCCCAGTGGTTATTATGAGAGATACAAAGAGGCTATTGAATAATGACCGAGCTACCGGTATTTTATCTAATACCTGTGTATAATTATTTAATGATGCTGAAGAAGGAAATAATATCAGATTTGAAATTGCACTTTCAGGTGATAATGAAGCACTTAGCATCCATATAAAAGGATATACAAATACTACAGCACCAATTAATAGGATGATATAAATAAATATATTTTTCAATTTATCCCCCTTTCGACATATCTTTTCTGGAAGAAAATAACAATAAGTATTATCCCTGCAAAAAAGAATCCCAGCGTAGAAGCATACCCCATATGATAATAGAAGAATCCTTCCTTATAAATATATAATACAGCGGATAAAGTGCTGTTAAGGGGACCTCCGCCAGTCATAACATAAGGTTCTATAAACAAAGAAAATCCACCTATTGTTGAAAGTATAACAACCATAAACATTGTAGGGTTAATCATCGGGAGAGTAATATATCTGAATTTCTGCCAAGCATTTGCTCCCTCCAGTTCAGCTGATTCGTAAAGATAAAGAGGAACGGTCTGCAAACCAGCAAGGAAAAGGACAATATATAATCCGACATTTTTCCATGTAGCCATCACAGCTATTGAACCCATTGCCAGAGAAGGATTAGTCAGCCACCCGATTTTCTGGATTCCCATTCCGGCTAACATCCTATTAAGTAATCCAGTTTCATATCCATAAAGCTGCTGCCATAAAATTGTTATTACTACACCTGAAACAACGACCGGTAGAAAATATGCAGCTCTAAAGAAACCGATAAACCTAATTTTCTGGTTAAGCATTGTAGCAAAAAAGAGAGCGACCGCTATTTGCAATGGTATATGGATTACAAGGAATAAAGCCGTATTTAACAGCGACCTAAAGAACTGAGCATCATTTAATAATTTGTAAAAATTCTGTAGTCCTATAAATTTCATTGGACTTATAATATTCCACTGATTAAACATCAGGAAAAACGAAAATAGCACTGGAAAAGTTATAAATACAAGGAAATGTATTATATAGGGGGTGACCATAAGGTAAGGAGTTATTTTATTATTCTTCATATTACCTTTTATTGCAATAAAATAATTTCAGCTGCTTTAGCGGCATCATTTACAGCCTGTTCAGGGGATTTCCTTCCATATATGACACAGGCTTCATACTCTTGGGAAATGGCATCAAATACTTCTTTAAGAACAGGGCAATTATCCGGTCCTTTTACATATTTTGATTGTTCCGCAAACGGTTTCATTTTGGGGTTATCATTAAGGTAATTTATAAAGAGAGGATTTGTTGTAAGGTCATTTCTTCGTGGGAGCTGATTAGTGGTTTTTAAAAGCAAATAATCTCCTTTTTCACTGACTAAGCTTTTAAGAAAATCCCATGCTGCCAGCTTATTTTTGCAAGTACTAAACATTACTATATTTTTTGTATCACCGTATGTATATGACTGGCCTTTACTATTGTCAGGCACCGGAAGAGTTGAAAAACTATATTCAAAACCTTCCGGTTTAAAGCGATCTGCATGAATGATTTCCCACGGTCCTGTAAATCTAGTTGCAATATCTGAAGAAAGGAATGGATCCTGTCTTGCGGAAAGTCTTTCCCGTGGAAAATAACCGTTATCATATAGAGTTTTGAGAAACCGGAAAGTTTCAATTGCGTATTTATTATTAAAGACAATTTTATTATCCTTAATCAGGTGTCCTCCTCCCGAGGCTGCAAGATACAGAGGATAAAAATCAAAGAGTCTCTGCCACCAGGTTTCAATAACTTCACTATAGCCGATCCATTTAGTTAAATAGCTTCCAGAATATCCTTCCTTTTTAATTTGGGCAGCAGCTTTGTAAAATTCAGAATATGTTTTAGGAGGAACAGGCCATCCTAAGCTTTTAAACATATTGTTATTACAAATAAGCATTATAGGATTTATTTTCCATGGGACCTGATAAATATGCCCATCTGTAGAAGTTACCTCTTTAACAACACTACTATCGCATCGTAAGTTAATAAACTCCATAAAACCCGGTAGTGTATCCAGGGGAACTAACTTCCCTGCTTTTGCATACAGTTCGACATCTCCCTGCCACATATTAGAATATAGATCAGGGGTCGTGCCTCCAACAACTGCGGCAAGTATTACTTCTTCACTGCTTTGACCTTCCGGTACAGGCTGGAATAATACATCACGAGCCGGATTAATACTATTCCATTGAGTTACTAATGCACGGGCAAATGTTATTTCGTCAGTATTATTACTAGCCCAGTATATAACACGGTTTCCTTCTTGAGTACTCTGTTTACCGCATGATACAACAAAGAAGGAAACAACCAATAAGACAGCAATCTTAAATTTTATCATTGCCAGTTCTGCCATAGCAAATCAATTGATGGATATGCAGGATGAGGAAATATTCCATCTTTTTTGACTGTGTAAACCTCAATTGCGCGGGGGTCGTTTTCATTCTCCACTTTAATTTCATTAAGAAGATCTTTATTAATAGAGATTTTGTTCTTTTGTTTCAGGGCTAATATTGTATGCAGCAATTTTTTATTAGCATCATCGGAAAGGGGGTCATTCTCATATTTGAACGACTCTTTTTTATCTTTTAAAGGAACAGAATTGATGATATTATCTCTTATAAGTGCGTACATTATTTTATCTTTCCACCAGCCAAGCTTTTCCTGAATTTCCATTTTATTCTGATATCCCTTCTCAAAAGCAATCTTTGTAAGAGAGTTATCCCTTACCATTCTCCACACGAAAGATTCGACACTTCCGGAAAAACCATTAAAATCAGAATCATTAAATTTCAGAAGCCGATCCCTGTATCTCAGCCAGTCGATAAAATCTTTTATTGAATATGAACCATTCTTCATATTAACCAATTTAAGAGAATTCAAATCCTGTTTTACAGAATCAAGTGCGCTTAGAGCATTAATTAGTTTTTCCTCTAGATTCCATTCACTAAATTTCTCCTGACTTACTTTATATTTGGCAAGATATAATCGAAGAATATAAAATACCTTCCCATCTATTTGCGGATCAAGATCAACAAAAATATGTTTTATATAATTATCCGAAAGCGAATCCATCTTGTCTTTTTCCAAAACTCTTTGAGAGTCTTCTTTTAGTTTTGCTATTTCAGACTCATTTGGAAGAACTTCTTTCCAAACATTAACTATTTTAAATATATACCAACCATCGGGACCTTCTACAGGAGATGAAATTGCTCCGGCTTTCTGGTTCTTAACCACTCCTGCTATCATGCTGCTTTTTTGTTCCATATTGAAGAGATCAGTTTTCCAACTTCGCTGATCAGCAAAAACAGAATTAATTAATTGTGCATTAAATAAAGAGTCAAATTTAACCCCTTTATTTATGTTATTTAAATAAAAATTGAGACTATCCCTGTTGGGAGCAAATAGCCATTTCAATTCCACACTTACTAATTTCTTATTTACGGCTTCACTGATTTCTTTATCTGAAATTTTAACCTGTTTCATAATCTGATCTTTAAACATTTCCTCCGTGGCCATGTCAGTCTCAAGGCCATAAAGATTTTCCTTTACAATTGAAACAGTATCAAGATGGCGTGAATACCCTTCACCAGCGAGGAGTTTCTCATTAATAAGGTAATTAAGGTAAACCTCCTTCGAATTTTTCACTCTTTTAGGAAAAGCCGGCCCAAATTCATAACCATAAATAAACTCTCTTACAGTTATTTCCTTATTCCCAGCTTCCGCCAGTATAAGTTCCCCATTTGAAGAATCTGCATCATTAATATTTATAAATTTCTTTTGTGGAAATCCCTGAAACGCTAAAAGTATAAGTAAACCGCAAATGAAAAAGAATTGAGCATAAATTTTCATACATCCACATCAAAATTTGATATCAACAGATAACGTCTGAATATTAGTTAGCCTTCCAAAATTCCTATAGGCATAATCAAAACTAACAAAATCATCGCTGAAAAGGAGTTTAGAATTAACTCCAACACCTAAAGACAAACCACCCTCAGAATCTGTCAGAAAAAGATTTTTATAGCCTCCCCTTATAAAGACACAATCGCGAAACGAAAATTCACCCCCGACATTCATACTTTCATAATTATCATTTGGGTGGAGAGCGTCGACTGCAACCAGAATACTGTAGTCATCATTTTTAACAATATGAGTGGACAGACCAATCTGAAAGATAAACGGAAGATCCCACGAATCAAGTTCAACGTTAAATGGGATCTGATCATTTGAACCAAGAAGTGAAGTATTAACTCTACCGAAGGACCTAATATCGCTCCCGTAAAGTTTCATCTGAGTACCAAAATTAGAGATGGATGCACCGATAACAAGACCATTGAAAAGATCTGTTCTGAACATTGTACCTGCATCAACGGCAATTGCACTCGCTGTTTCATGCCAGATTGTTTCCTGAATATATTTAGCAGTAAACCCTATAGAAAAGCGATCTGTTAAACTCTTTGCATAAGAAAGACCGACGGCAATATCCCCTGCACTAAAGAATTCCCCTGTCCCCTCCGGTTGAGCTACGGTTCTGACCATTTCGTCAGCCATTGAGAAAGAAGTAAAGCTTAGTCCAATGCTTCCTGCTCCGCCAAGGGGAAGGACAAGAGCGGCATAGTCAAAATTAGTTGAAGCAAGCCAGTTTGCATGAAAAATAGTCACTTCATTACTGGAAAAATTCGCAATACCGGCCGGATTCCAATAAAGTGATGTGGCATCATTTGCAACACTGACAAACGCACAACCCATTCCTGTTGCAACAGATCCAGGTCCTATCTCAAGAAAAGTAGCAGCAGTAGTTCCAACTTTAGAAGTCTGCGAGAAAAGGTTTGCAGAAACTATTCCAACGACAATTAATATTGTAAATATTTTAATTTTCATATCTGCTCCATACATTCACTACTTATTTAATAATCGCAAATTTCCCGATTTTCTGACCTATACCGGGTGCATCAACGTGGAAAATATAAACGCCAAAGGCAAGCGACATACCATCTTTAGTAGTCAAATCCCAAGGTTGCTGTCCATCAGTCAGGGGCGCATCGTGTTCAAGGGTCTTGACAAGACTACCACTGATCGTATAAATCCTAATAGTACATTTATTAGGGAGATGAATAAAATAAACTAGTCTATCGCCACGGCCTATTGTAGCGGAAGCCGGTTCCCATGAAGCGGCCCCGACATAAGGATTAGGAACTACAGCAATATTATTCAAATCCAAAATCGCTTTAGATCTATTGAAATCTGCTTTTTGAGTAGTAAACTCGACATAATCTGCATTTCGGAATGGTTTAGTGGTTCTGATTTTAATTACATCCCCCGGCTGCGGAAGTTTCTGGTTAGGATTCTTAATAGAAGTATCTTTTACTAAAGAAATGGACCAGCTAAAATGTGAGTCAGTAAAATCATTTGCTCTTTTACCGGTAGAATCGCCGAAAGCAACAAAAACCGCATCCCCCGCATCAAACAAATTATTATTATTGTCGTCAAAAAAAGCAAACTGGAAATGATCAATATTATCTGTCAAATCCTTAACAATAATATTGGAAGGTATGCCGGCATCTCCCGTATAGGAGAATGAAGTATCTCCCTGTCCCGGATTAGTAAACCTGATTTCAAAGTCGGCCGGAAAATTTACTTTTTTAGATTGGAAAGCTTTAACACCTCTTGTATCAAATCCGGCCTGAACTATATATGTACTATTGCTGCCGGATTCCCATCCAGTATTAGTATAATCGATACCTACGACTGAATCGTTCGTTAAATTGACACTGAATCCCTGTTTGACAAGGGTTTGCACATTTTCACCGGAAAAGGGAGTAAATTTAACAAGAGTATCGTTCGTAGTATAATTTACTATCCTATACAATGGAGTAGGGTTGTTGTTGTAAGCGGAATTGTTTAGAAATTCAACCCTGTATGTATTAAAAGCCTTCATTGAATCAGGGTCCAGAATAGTAATGCTGGCATCTCCTGTAGCGGGTCCTATCTTTTTAAAATTTGAAATTTGTGGATTGATATATCCGGCCCCTGGAGCATGAGGATTAACAACTGCAGTGTTTATATCAGTTGTATAATTACCATTTATATCGACTTTGATAATGCTAGTTGTTTCCGATGGAGGGATTCCAAGTACCTGTCCCTGGATATTAGTCTGGATAAACCCCTGGTCATAAGAACATACTGCGTAATAATAAGTTTCTCCATTTGTAACGGTGGAATCTACATATGAATGTTTGAGACCGGAATCAGTACCCAGTTGAAACTTAGCTCCGTTAATATCAATCGGATGGAGCCCGGTAATACCGTCTACAAGATCAAAAATAGCAATAGGTTGACGAAAGACGGGAACACCATAGGCATCAGTAATAGTTTTATCCTCTATGAAATTAGGTTCAGTAGAGCGATAGATTCTATATCCCTCGAAATTCACTTTTTGGTAGAAAGGATCAAATGTAGTTTCAGCACGACTATCCCAGTAAAGTGTAACCTTATGGTCACCAGCGATAGCTTTAACAATCGGTTTTTCGGGAGGTTTCGCGAAATGATAGTTAGCATTATAAATTGATTGAACTGTTTTCTTTCTCCTGAATAGGTCATCAGTATTTAGTCCAAAAATAAGTGCCATCGAAAAACGCTGGGTCGCACCGGTTTCCTGGATCTGCCCGGTCTGAGTGGAATAGGTATTTCGTCCGACCAATGGGAAGAGTCCGGAAGAGAAAAGATTAGCAAGATTTTCCGGTTGTGAAGGGGGAACAATAAGAGTATCTTTAGAAAGGAATCCCCAGTTATGCTCATCATTGTTAAGATCATATGTATGAGTAGCAAAAATATCAAAGCCTGTTAAACCAAGCTGATCAGATTCATCTTTATCTAGTATTCCAAAATTAGGCTCCCCCTGCTCTGGTTTTCCATCACCTTCGGAACCATCGGGATCAGGTCCAGGGTAACCTTCATCATATGGACCTAAACCATCACTACCCACATCATCGTTTAAAGGTTCGCCCGGATCCCACTTTCCATTTCCATTGAGATCAGTAAAGGAGCGCCAATTTTCATTTTCATCAGCATCCCAATGCGGATGCCATGAATAACCATAAAAGTTTTTAAAGTTTACGGTATCCCTGCCAAGATTCCGAAGGAAAGGATCAGTTTCCGGCGTCGTAATAAAAACTTTGGCATTATTATCTCTTCTTTCATCAGTCAAACCGTCAAGGTCATTATCAATATTATCATCTGAAATGCCAGGGCTTTCGAGGAATGCATAACCGCAATAACCTACTGGACTCCAATTACCCGGAAGTCCATTAATTCCTGGAAGTAACCAGGCATAAGAGATATTGAGTAATTTATCATATGAGCCTAAATTATTTGAAGAGTTATCATGTCCGCCTATGCCCCAATCGACATATTGAGCAAAAAGAGTTTTGGGATAATCGGTAGTAGACATATTTGTAATTTCATAATACCAGAAGATTACATCCTCTGCAAGCACCTGAGACCATTGGAAGCCACGTGCCCGAACCTGCAAGCCCAGACCGCCTCTAGTTGAATCATCAGCATCTGGTCTGAAATTGTACTGGTTGATATAACCCCGATCTTGATCATCATCAAAAACGAAAAAAGTTTCAAGATCGGCATTAAGAATATTTTTACCGAAGAAGCCATCCCATTGTCCATCCCAGTCTGATCTCTGATCCGGCCATGATGAAGGCCAAGTGCTTTTATCATCGCTTCTTGCAACTCCAGTCTGATAAGGGCTTGCATATCCGGGCAAAGCATACCAGCCATAGGTATTTTTAGTAATGGGATTAACCCTAGTATATTCATAATAATTTGTTTCAAGGGGATGAATTATCTGTCCACCGGGTGCAGTAGCTTCAGCCTGAACAATAACAGCCACTCCATCAATATAGGTATGGTTAGTGCCTTTGGGCCAAACACCGCTCAGAGTAGGCTCATTCTGCCAATCAGCAATTTCGCCATAATTGTAATAAATAGTTCCTACAAGATTTCCATCCATGAAACCTTTTTTAGTATTGTTAGGATTTCCTTTATTCTTATCGACAATTCTCTGAGAAAATAAAACAGAAGAGAATAGTATGACGAAAAGGGGAATCCATATTAAACTGTATAAGCGGGGAATAACTTTATATGATTTCATATAATTACTATTAGTAAGAGTTTTAAAAATCAATTTGAGCCCCTATTATAATTTGTCGAGGAGAGGAATAGAAATCGGGTCTAGTATAAAATTGAGCTAAGGTATTAACACCTCTGGGGGCAGCCTGCGGCTGAGTGAGTTGAAGTGTATAACCAGCTCGTCCAGTATCGGTAAAGACATTATCTTCATTGGCAGTATCGAACAGGTTATAAATTTTTGCAAATACCGAAAGGTTAAAACCCATCAACTTCAGGTATTTTGTTAAATATACATCTACATTGAAAAAAGCAGGTTTATTAGAACTGTTTTCGATGCCAGTATTAGTCTGCTGGAAAGAAGGAGTATATGGTAATCCTGATCCAAGACGGGCTACCATACTAATAAGATAATTTTCAAGTTCGCCAGTTGAAGCAGTAAGGTTAAGAGAATGCCTTCTATCCCAATCGAGAGGTACGAGCATTTTATTTGCCTGAACCGGGGGCGTTGTCTGAGCTTTATTAAAGGCATCATTTGGATCGGAAGCATCTCCCTTAGCTACCTGATATGTATAATCAAGGTTTGCACTGAAACCATCGGAAAATCTTTTCTCAAAAGAGAGAGTAATACCAGTTACAGAACCATAATCAGTATTTATAAATTTAGCAAATCTTTTAGAATTGTTTTTCAGGAATAATTCTACACCAAGCAGATTTCTGATATCTTTATAATAAGTAGTAACGTTAATACCAAAGTTTGTAAATATTTCCTGCTGAAGTCCGATCTCATACATAACAGTCTGCTGCGGTTTAAGATCAGCATTGCCAATGGTATTCTGGCTAATTGGGTTTACATCATTGGACAGAGGGATTCTGAAGTTAGGGTTTCGGTATAAATAATCAAACGGAGGTATCTGGAAAAAATGGCCGTAGGAGATATGAACAGCCCCTTTATCGCTAATAGGGTAAGAAATTCCCAACCGGGGGCTAACCTGAGATTTGACACTTGCCTTATAGAAATACTGGCCGGGGTAAGGCGGAGTATAATTATCAAGTTCTGCAATATTATTCGGATCGGATAAGACCAATGCATCTGGTTGGAAAAGATCGTACCTAATACCCACATTAACAATAAGATATTCAAGTTCAATTTTATCCTGTAAATAAGCAGCTAATTGATAAGGATGATTCTTATAAATATTATAATCAAAGGAACCTAAAGGAGGTAAAGCAGGTTTAAATCCGGTTGAAGCATCTACAATGGTTTGGATATCCTGATAGTTTAATGTGTGATAGTCATATTCAAAACCGGTTTTAATTTCGTGAACATTAGTGATTTGGGAAGTATAATCAATTTTCCCTGTATAAGTGTTTGTGTTATGAAGGAAATGCCAATTTTGGGTACCGCCTGTATAAAAGGCAGGGCCACCAACATCGCTAAATCTCTGCGGGTTTACATACCTCGGATCCAGAGGGTCCTGATAGACATACTGTTTGTAATCAGAAAGAAAGGCAGAACCCAGAAAATCAAGAAAAGATTTACTGTTGAACAAATGAGTATAACTTGCACTTCCAAGAAAACTCTTCTGATAATAATTATAATCTCCATCCGGATCTAATCTAAACATATGGTCATACACCTTATAATCATTATTCTGGTAAAGTCCGTTAAAAACAATACCTTTGCCAGAGCCAACATTGATGGCTAATTTTCCTTGCAGTGTTAATGTTTTGGAACTATTCATAGGCACATAAGCATTATCACCAGTAGCTCCCACATACCACTTGCTGGGATCACTATTCGAAAAATTAGATGAATCTGATGGGTTAAATTTTCTTTGACCGTAGATATATCCATTATCATTAAGGTACCTTCCAGAAACGAAGAATTTCAGAAAATCTCCGATACCGGGAACAGGGCCGCTCAAATTTCCCTGGAAATTATAAACATCCTTTGGTCTTAATTTATTCAGGTTTGGAAAGACATTACTTCTTGGTGTAAAATAATCACCCGAATAAATTGATATCCGGCCTGAATATTTCTCACCAGCAATTTTAGTAACCTGGTTAACAACGCCTGAAAGAGCCTCTCCATATTCAGCATTAAACGTACCGGTTAAAACCTGCAATTCCTGAATACTGCTAACATCAGCTTCCAGAGTTGAAGACCCCGAATAGACATCATTAACAGAGACTCCGTCGACAAGGTATTTCACCTCACCAATTCTTCCGCCGCGGAAATGTCCGTCAACTACTCCTGCCTGAAGGTTAACGACAGCATTCACATCCTCAACCGGGAGCATAGAAATTTGATCACCGCTTATTTTTTCCTCAGTTGAAGTCAGATCCTTTTGAACAAAGCCACGAGTAGAAGTGACCACAACATTTTGAAGCTGCACCACCTGTTCACCTAGTTTTATATCTATCCTGGTAGTCTGGTCAACAGAAATTTTTACATTATTTATAGTTGTGGGCGAGTAGCCGATCTGAGTAGCCTTTACCTGGTAAGTTCCAGGAGGGATATTAAGAATAAAATAATTTCCCTGAATATCGGCAGCAGCACCAAGATTAGTTCCGACAACTACAACATTGGTTCCAATCAGCGGTTCATTTGAGATGGCATCAGCAACCTTGCCTGTAAGTTTACCTGTTGTACCAGCATAAACTTTAAAGGAAAGTAATATTTGCAGCAGAAGAAAGGACATTATGTAAGGAGATAAATAGTAATTTTTTTTCATACGCGGCCTTAAAAAAGTAATTTACTTTTTTTCATCAATTATTTAATTGGTATCAAATCAATTTTAACATTTCCCCTATATTTTCTCAATTACAACTATCAATTGTTACTTAAAAAACAATTCATCATATTGGAGATAAGCCAAGGGAGTCTTTATCAAGACTCCCTTATAACAATAAAGATTATTTAAGCAACATCATTTTCTTTGAAGCGAAACCTGCATCTGATCTAAGTGTATAGATATAAATACCGCTTACTACTTTATTGCCTAAATTATTATCACCATTCCAAACAGTGAAATGAGTACCGGCATTCTGATTAGCGCTTACAAGAGTTTTAACCTCATTACCGAGAAGGTCATAAATCTTAACCGAAACATTAGAAGCTTTTGGAAGGTTATATGAAATTGAAGTACTCGGGTTAAACGGGTTAGGATAATTCTGTGATAAATTAAATTCTGTTGGATTCAGAACTTGTTTATCATTTACACCAGTAACAGTGCTTATAGTGAGATCGTCAAAATAAACCGTACCTACAAACTGAGCAAAGACATGAAGTCTTACTTCCATGAACTGTGGGGCAGGATCTCCAATGTTAGCAGGTGTAGGAACAGTGTCGACCTGAGTGAACAGAGTCCAATCAAACTGATGATTAGTATCCGGAAATGCAAAAGGATAATCCTTTGCATTAGGGAAATTATTATATCCAGCATTATCACCACTGGTTGCAAAATAAAGTGGTGTTACACCAACCGACCAGGACCCCGGATTTTTTTTAGCGGAATCGGGGTATAGATTAAGTGCTTTAACCCAAACATTTATTTTCAAAGCAGTACCGGGTGTAATATTTGAGTTAAGCGGATACCTGAGTGTACCAACGTAACCATCATGTGACAATCTGCCCAAAGGAAAACTGAATTTGAGAGAATGAGTACCGGTATGGGCAGCTTCAGTAGTAACCACAGTATTCTCAAAACCGTTTGCCAGGACTCCATCATTACCACCAATAGGAGGAAGCCAGTAATACCATCCGGTAGGTACTCCAACGCTTGTATTCCAATCTTGTCCTGCCCATTGGC
>JARLHC010000024.1 GCA_031292455.1 Ignavibacteriaceae bacterium | reverse complement strand
TAATAGAATCAGTCCGGCTGTAGTTTTGGTAACCACCTGATCTAAATCAAATGTAAGAGTTCCCATCATCAGGCCACCGACGAAGATGCCGAAATCTTTTATAGTGGCGCCACCCGCATGTTCGATTAATTCTCTAAAGGTTATTCCAATAGGTGCAAAGAATGAGGAAGGTTTTTTAACCGCACCGGTTACGGTTAAGAATTTCTTCGTTACAGGAATGCCATTTTCAGCATTGGCTATATTATAAAATGTTTCAACATTATTTACGACGCATCCGACATCAAGGGGGATACCGGCAGGGGGGATAAGGCGACCGGTTGCCGAATAGACCAATTCATATTCATCACCTGAGGGATAGAAATCGCCGAGTTCTGTAATCCTGATTTTTTTATTTCCAATCTGAGCTTTGATAGCATCAACTGCGTCAGCATTCTTGGATTTAATTCCGAAATATCCAAGTTTTGCATTAGTAGATTCGATTACTTTTTCCAATCCCCTGACAATGAGATCTGGGAAATTAACCATCAATTCAAAATCTTTATGGATAAGGGGTTCGCATTCTGCACCATTAGCGAGAACAAACTCGGTACGTGATCCGGCTTTTATATGAGACGGAAAACCTGCTCCTCCGGCGCCAACTACACCAGCATCAAATATTTTTTCTTTTAGGGACATCCTGAATTCAAATTATTAAGGTACTAAGTTAAATAAAATTATTTCTCTGTGCGAATTAATTAAAGTATAAAAAAAGGTTATGATATGCCAGCAGCTATTTTATAAGCTGCATCTTTTTAGTCTCCTTATAGAAAGTCCGGTTTTCGAATCCAAATACTTTAAGGGTATAGTAGTAAATGCCGGACGAAAATTTATCAGCATTCCAGTATATCTCATGAAACCCTCCCGCATCAACTTTATTGACGAGTTCTTCCACTTTCTGTCCTACGGAATTATATATTGTGAGATTGACATTGCTTTCCCCGGTAAGGAAGTATTTAATTGCAGTGGAAGGATTAAAGGGGTTAGGATAATTCTGGAATAGTGTAAATGACTTTGGCAAAAAGTCAACATCGACATAGACATAATTTGTAAATTTAAATGATCCGTTAAAGTCAATCTGTTTGAGGCGATAGAGAATTCTTCCTTCATAGTCATTATCAAATTTATCAATAAAAGAATAAGAATGAATATCGGAGGAAGTGCCATTACCATTAACAAAACCTACCGGAGCCCAATCCATATTTTTCAATTTCCGTTGAACTTCAAACCCCTTATTATTAGTTTCTGTTGCTGTATTCCAATTTAGAATAACTTTATTTGATGAAGTAGTTGCGGCAAAAGAAGATAATTCTACAGGAGTAACCGCGTCGATATAAGCTTCATAGACTCCCCTTCCGTGAGTACCGACCCTAAGAGTATTGGATAAAGGCTGATAGTCGAGGTACATCATTACACAATTTGGGAGGCCATCGTTAGATTCGGTCCATGAAATTCCATCATCCGTACTATAGAAGATGCCAACGTCTGTTCCGACAAAATAATAAGCCGGATCGGAACCTTTATAATGAATATAAAGAGTATTGGCAGGAGAATCAGGGAGGTTACCGCTTATATTAGACCAGGTTGCGCCTCCGTCAGTAGTTTTGTAAACATGTCCTGATCCGAAACCTGATAATGTAACAACAGCGACAAGGGGATTTGCGGGATGAACAGAAATAGACGTAATAGTTTTTACAGGGAGACCGGACGATACATCAGACCAGTTAATGCCGCCATCTGTTGATTTAAACAAGTAATTAGCAGAAGAAGCAAACAAAACAGAGGGATTAGTTTTTGAGATAGCCATTTCGCGAACAGGGCCGGTGCCATTAATACTATTAAGGGATAATGGTGTCCATGAAGATCCATTATTTGTAGTTATATAGACTTTTTGTCTTGCCGTATAGAATTGACCCGAAATATTAGGATGGGCAATTATAGGGGCTATCCAGGTAACATTTTCAGTCTGGTCAATACCAGAGGCAGCGCCGAGCCATCTTGTGCCTCCATTAGTAGTTCTCATTAATCCGCCATTTTGAGTCTCAGCGAGAATATAGTCCTGATCAAATGGATTAAAGCATACTTGTCCGCCATCTCCCCCAAAAACTGCCTGCCAATTGATGGTAGAGAATGTTTGTTGAGTTCCATTATCCTGAGTGCCTCCAATAATTCTACCCGGATCAAATGGACTGGAAGATATTCTATAGAATTGAGTTAAAGTCAGATTCTGGTTCATATTAATAAATGAATCACCCCCGTCAGAACTTTTCCATACGCCACCGTCATTACAGATAACAATTGAGTTTGAATCCGACGGATGAAAGAACACAAAATGTTGATCAACATGTACGTTCCCACCTGAGGACCCCTTAGTAATATTTGAAAAGCTATTACCTCCATCAGTAGATCTATAAACATCGATTGTACCGATAAATACATTATCGGGATTCAGGGGATTGACCTTACAGTACATGTCATACCAAGCCTGCCCGCCATCAAAACTAAATGCAGGGACGAGCTGAGACCATGTAGCGCCGTAATCAGTTGATTTATAGACATAGAAATTAGCGGTAGTATAGTTGGCAGCAAACATAATGGACGGATTGGACCGGGCGAGATCAAGATGCATACGTACAGCTACAGGGAGTCCTGATCCGAATGTAGAGAATGAGTTTCCGCCATCAATGGATCTAATCAGCCCAAAACCTGAACCTGTTGCGAAAGCAGTATCGCCGGAAGGAGAAAAGACAACATCATCGCATCTACCTGAATATCTGCGAGTCCAAGTTTTTCCAGTATCGATAGAAGCATATAGCCCACTTGTGCCTAAAGCAGCTAACAGATAATCCGAATGATAAGGGCGAATAATTAACCTTGAGAAGTAAGTTGATGAAGGGAGACCAGATGTAATTTGTGTCCAGGAAGCTCCACCATCAGTAGATTTAAGGAGACCCCTTCCATAATAAGAAACGGCGCTATAAGTCGCTTCGCCAGTACCGGCATAAATTATTTCAGGGTTGACCGGGTCAATAGTGAGAGAGCCCATTGCCATAGAAGGCTGATTATCGGTAAGGGGTTTCCAATTTGAGCCGGCATCGGTGGATTTCCAGACGCCGCCATCAGCGGCACCGATATAAATTATCTGAGGATTGATGGGGTTATAAGCCCCGGTTACTATTCTTGAGGAAACATTCCCATAGGCGAAAAAATATCCCGAAGTCGGGCCTAAGCTAACCCAGGTCAAATTATCTTTTGAACTTTTGCTTAGCTTTCTTAATGAAGACCTTTGGAGCAAGGCATTAGAATATCCATCTGATGGGATAGTATTATTTGGGAAAGCTCTTTGCTGAAAGAAGTTCCATTCCCTTACAAAAGCCCGAGATTTTTTTATATTACCGGGGGCAGAGTTATAAACAGTGTTATTTAACAGCTGGTCTCTATTCTCGATTTGGGGATATACAGAGATGATAAAAGTTAATGATACTAAGAATATGAAAACAAGTTTCATCGCAAACATTTATATATTAAAAGAAAGGATAAATTAATTTGTTTTTATTCCAAGAAGAAATTTTATTTATTACACTAAAAATAACAATTAAGAATGTAATATACTCATAATGAATCCTGTTGAAGCCCTAAAATATTATTTCCATCATAACGAATTCCGATACGGGCAAGAAGAAATTATTGCACATATAATCAAGGGGGAGAATGTACTTGCAGTACTGCCGACCGGGGGAGGAAAATCAGTATGTTACCAGATACCAGCATTGATCTCACCTAATTTCTCAATTGTGATAAGTCCTTTAATTGCATTGATGAAAGACCAGGTTGATTCAATGAATAAGGATCAAATTAATGCGGCATTTATTAACAGCACGATGGATTTCAGGGAGATAGAGCAGGTGCTGCAGAATATTGCGTTCGGAAAGATAAAAATTCTTTATGTTGCGCCGGAGAGATTAGAGAGCGCTCAATTTGCAGAGAGGATAAAGAAGCTTAACCCGGAGTTCCTGTTTGTGGACGAAGCCCATTGCATAAGCGAATGGGGGCATAATTTCAGGCCGAGCTATTCCAAAATTAAGGACTTTATTAATTATTCAGGGATTACAAAAATATCTGCCTTTACGGCAACGGCAACACCCGAGGTAGTAAAGGATATAGTAGCGCAGCTTGGTTTTACCGATGCCAAAGTTTTTGTAAGGGGATTTGAAAGAGAGAACTTATTTATAAATGCACTTGTAACCAAGAAGAAGAAGGAAAAATGCATTGAACTGATATCAAGATATAAAACACCCGCTATTATTTATTGTGCTTCAAGAAAGAAAGCCGAGGAAGCAGCCGACTATATTAACTTCCATAAGATAAAATGCAGTTATTACCACGCGGGGCTGCAGACCGAGATAAGGAAGAAGATACAGGAAGATTTTCTGAATGATGAAACGCAGGTAATTTGTGCAACCAATGCATTCGGGATGGGGATAAACAAAAAGGATATCCGCTTAATAATTCATTACAATACACCCGGTTCAATTGAGAATTATTACCAGGAGATAGGACGTGCGGGAAGGGACGGCAAAGATGCATATGCATTCCTGCTACACGATGATTCAGACATTAATATCCAGAATTATTTTTTATCGGTCTCGCATCCTGACAAGGAATTAATTCATAATGTTTACAACGCAATATGTGATTACAATAAAATAGCAGTGGGGCACCTCCCTGCCAATGATCTGCCGATCAACCAGGATTATATAGCAGCATATGCAAAGAAGCAGGTATCCAAAGGTCTTCTGCATTCCGCTTTAATCCATCTTGAACAAGGGGGATACCTGAAGTTCCTTTCCGAGTTTGAGAGGAAGACAGCTATTCAATTTCTTCTTGAAAAGAACAGGCTTAAGAATTTCATTAAGAATTCGACTAATGACAATCTAAAGAATATGCTGCTTTACGTGCTGAGGGACTTTGGAGGACAAGCATACGAGAAGAAGACGAATATATCAATTCCTAAAGCCGCCAGTGATATGAAACTGACGGAAGAAGAAGTGGTGGAAGCACTAACTATTGCAGACAACCTTGGGATAATTACATTCTTTAATTCTTTATCGAAGGATAACGTAAGGTTAATTACGCCGAGAGTAAAATCGGAACAGCTTAAACTTGATTATAGAAAGATAAATGAGACTTACCTGCTGCTTCAAAAAAAGATCGACTGCATGGTTGATTTTGTGTATTCAGAAGAATGCAAGTTCAAGTATATACTGGATTATTTTGGAGAAGATACGAGTAATTACAGATGCGGCAAGTGCGATACATGTTTAAATGAGGAGGTAATTTCATCAAGTTCATCAGAGTATATTAAAGAAATAATTTTACGCGGATTGAATGAACTGGGAGAATGTACAGAATCGAGTCTTATCAAGGCGCTCAGGGGTTCGGAATCACTTGCGATGAATAAGAAGATTCCTTTATATGGTGTATTGGCAAATTATGAGAAGAAGGATATACAGGTAATTTTACGAGGGTTAATAAGCTCAGATTTTATTACAAAAGATCCTATATCGACCAGGGAACTATTGTTATCAGGCAAAGGATTCAAATTTCTTGAAGAGAGAGGGCTTGGGGGAACCAATACAAGTGTTGAGCCGGCACCTTATGAAAATAATTTAGAGCTGTTCAACCTGTTAAGGGAAGCGAGAACAAGAACATCAAAGAAATTCCTACAGAGCGGTTATATAATATGTCCTGATGAAATACTGAGGTCGATTGCTGAGGAAAAACCGGAGACAGTGGAGGATCTTTTAAGGATTAAGGGATACACACAGAGGATGTTCAACAAGACGGGGAATGATTTTCTGGAGATTATTAATATATACAAGACTGAGAAAGCCGTAAAAGTGAATCCTGGCAAAAGGGAAATACCATCGAGCATAAAGGAGACTTACAAATTATTAGTAAACGGATACACCCTACAAGACATTGCCTCATTAAGAAAGATGCCGGAAGCAGTGATATCGATGCAGATAGAAACCATAATTGAATTTGAACCTTCTATAGATATTACAAAACTATTTACAGGAGGGCTGCTGGAGACTATAACGGATGAAATAAAAAAGGGACATACGGAAATGAAGGAATTGAGGGAGCTGCTCCCGAGTGAAGCCGGATATCCATTTATAAGGATAGCGCTTGCGAAATATAAATTTACTTCTTCTTCTTACTCTTTAAGCCTTCAAGATGATCAATAGTCTTATTGAAAAAAGGCTCCCACTTACGCGGATCGCTGTTATAATAATTAAGGGTAGCATCGTATTCTTTAGAAGTGACGTTATATTTTTTGAAGACTGAGTTTTTAATTTCTTCCTGATTAAGATTCCCCTTAGTAGTATCCTGAGCGATGACAAGGTCTGAATAGACGAGAATGAATTTATCTTCTTTAATCCTATTGGAGCATGCAGTAATAAATAGCGACAGCAATAACAGAGGTAGAATTTTTATGAAGTTCATTACTTCATCTTTTTACTTGCTTCAAAGAGTATTTTCTTTTCATGATCTGTTAAATTCTGGTAACCAGACCTGCTTATCTTATCAAGGATCTCATCAATTTCTGCCTGAGTAATATTCTTTGTTCCATTTTCCAGGTCATAATAATCAGCTTCATCGACATCGGGTTTCTTTTTAAATGGGTTAGGCATTTTGCCAAACGGATTTATTTGAGTATTCTGCCTGAAAGCATTTCTTCTGAACATACCTTTAAGTGCGATATCCGATTTAGAATCCAGAAGAATATAGATTAAACCAGTAATAGCACCGCCAAGGTGAGCGAGGTGTGCAACATTTCCGCCGCTATTAACCATGAAAAATTCGAGGATAACAAAGAAGCCGATAAGATATTTGGCTTTAACCGGAATAAAGAAATAGAGGAATATATACCTGTTGGGGAAGAAGAGTCCAAATGCAACGAGGACACCATAAATAGCACCAGAGGCACCGACAGTGACAGCGGGAGGAGCTCCGAGGAGAGGAGTAAGGAAAAGGTTAAACAGGCCGGCAACGACACCGCACAGCAAATAGAAATAGAGGAACTTCCTGGAGCCCCAGATATTTTCTATTTCCATACCGAACATCCAGAGGCCGAACATATTAAACAGGATATGGGTAAAATTTGCATGAATGAACTGGTAAGTAACAAGCTGCCAAACCTGGAAATTATATCCTTCGCCGATAGGGTTAAGGGCAAGCCACTTATTAACAATATAAGTACCGGGCATGCCGTTGAAGATTAATTGTTCCATCAGCAGAGTAATAATAAATACTACCCCGTTAATAATGAGCAAATTCTTTATTACAGGGGGGAAGAAACTAAATCCTCCGAATCCACTCGGTTTATAATAATTATCCAATAACCTTTCCTTTTAAAAACTTATCACTTAATAATAATGCAGAAGCAACAGATTAAATGAGGCGAAGATCAAAATTATTTTTTATCAGTCAAAGCAGCAACACCGGGAAGAACTTTCCCTTCCAGGAACTCAAGAGAGGCACCACCGCCGGTTGAGACATGGGATACTTTATCTTCGAGACCTGCTTTAGAAATAGCCGCGGCAGAATCACCTCCGCCTATAACGGTAATAGCACCCTTTTGAGTAGCTTCAACCAGAGCTCGGGCAACAGCATTTGTTCCTTTAGCAAAATTATCCATTTCGAAAACGCCCATTGGACCGTTCCAAACGATAGTTTTCGATTTAAGGATTTCTGCGCTAAACAATTTAATTGTTTCGGGACCTATATCCAATCCCATTTTATCGGAAGGCATCTTATCAATGGGGACGACTTCGGACGGAGAATCATTTTTAAATTCTTTGGCAACAACGACGTCAACCGGGAATAAAAGCTTCATTTTAGAAGACTTAGCTTTTTCCAGGACCTGTTTTGCGACATCGATCTTTTCAGCTTCAAGCAGAGAGGTACCGATTTCCATTCCCTGAGCTTTATAAAAGGTATAGGCCATACCGCCGCCGATAATCATAGAATCGACTTTACTGAAGAGGTTCATAATAACATCAATTTTGCCGGATATTTTAGCACCGCCCAGGATCGCGAGATAGGGGCGTTTGGGATTTTCGATTGCGCCGCCGAGATATTCGAGTTCCTTCTGCATTAAATAGCCTGCTACAGAAGGGGAGATAAATTTAGTAAGACCTTCAGTAGAAGCATGGGCACGGTGAGCGCTGCCGAAAGCATCATTTACATAGAGATCGCCGAGGTTAGCGAGTTGTTTAGCAAATCCGGGGTCGTTTTTTTCTTCCTCTTCATGAAATCTTAAATTTTCGAGGAGGATAACATCGCCAGGCTGCATTGCATTTATTAAACTCATTACTTCAGGGCCAACGCAATCGGGGGCAAGCTTAACTTCTTTACCGAGGAGCTGACCCAGCCTAACGGCAGCAGGTTTAAGACTGTATTTAGGATTTGGTTTTCCTTTAGGTCTTCCGAGGTGGCTCATTAAAATAGTTTTGCCGCCGGAGGAAATAATTTTCTTAATAGTGGGAAGCGAAGATGTTATTCTGATATCATCGGTAATGTTAAGATTCTCGTCGAGTGGGACGTTAAAATCGACGCGGACGAGGACCTTTTTATTTTTAAGATCTACATCATCTATTGTGAGTTTATTCATGATTTTAGGATCCTGATTTTTTAATTAAATTAATAATCAACGGAAGCCGGAATGAAGAGATATCCCCGCGCGGGCGGGGATACCATATAACATAAATTATTTAGCTATTTTTAACAACAGATCGACAACTCTGCAGGAATAGCCCCATTCGTTATCATACCAGGAGATAATTTTAAAGAATCTTTTTTCATCCTTGAAATTATTCTGCAAGGTAGCGAGGGAATCGTAAATAGAAGAGCGGTCATCGTGAATAAAATCTGTAGAGACAACTTCTTCGTTAGTAAATCCGAGAATTCCTTTAAGGTAAGTTTCGGAAGCTTTTTTCATTAAAGAATCAATTTCCTGAATAGAAGTATCCTTAACGGAGCGGAAAGTAAGATCAACGACAGAAACATCTGCGGTTGGAATTCTGAAAGACATACCAGTAAGTTTTCCTTTAGTAGAAGGGAGAACTTCGCCGACAGCTTTAGCGGCTCCGGTAGTAGAGGGGATAATATTTATAGCAGCAGCTCTTCCGCCGCGCCAGTCTTTTTTAGAAGGGCCGTCGACAGTTTTTTGAGTTGCAGTATAAGAGTGAATAGTAGTCATAATTCCAGTTTCAACGCCGATACCTTCTTTAAGGAGGACGTGAACCAGCGGTGCAAGACAGTTAGTTGTGCAGGAAGCGTTAGAGATTATATTATGTTTTGCGGGATCATATTCCTGATCGTTGACGCCGAGGACAACGGTTTTAACATCTCCCTTACCGGGGGCAGAGATGATAACTTTTTTTGCACCAGCGGCGAGGTGGCCTTTAGCTTTTTCAGAATCGGTAAAGAGGCCGGTGGATTCGATTACATAATCGACGCCCAGTTCCTTCCAGGGAAGCTGTGAAGGTTCTTTAGTAGCCATAATGCATCTTACCTTATGACCTTTAATTACAAAAACGTCATCGTCCTTAACATCAGGGGAGCTTTTTTCAGTTGTAATTTCTCCTTTATGTTTACCATGCACGGAATCATATTTTAACTGGTAAGCGAAATACTTAGCATCGGTGCTGATATCGACTACCGCGACTACATTAACTTCTTTACCAAGAAGTCCTTTATCGACAATTGCATTAAAAACCAATCTGCCAATTCTTCCAAATCCATTTATACCTACTTTAACAGCCATTAGTTAACTCCTTTAATAAAAATTAGAATTGAGTAAGTAAAATTAAGAATTATGGCTTTTAATATCAATTTTATCTGTAAATGATGAATTATGGTGATTTTATGCCGGGTAAGAAAATCACAGCACAGCTACGGTATATCGTATGGGCGGGAAACCCGGATAATTAGAACGGAGGGAATATCGTACGGGAAGAATGGGGTAAGGTTGGGAAAGGATAGTGATGTGTAAGCGCAGTGAGGAATCGCGCTCGAGATGCGCTCGAGATGCGCTCGATTCAGTAAGGGAAAGGAAATGTTTTGGAAAATAATTGAGATATTAATGCAGGAGGAGGAGAAATGGGGAATGAATCTCTATTATTTATTTTCCAGGAGATCTCCTGGCTGACATTCTAACACTTCGCAGAGCTTTTCAAGAGTTGAAAATCGTATAGCTTTAGCCTTTTCGTTTTTTAATATAGATAAATTAGCCTGTGTAATTCCAACTTTATCTGCAAGTTCATTCAGTGAGACTTTCCTTTTTGCCATCATGACATCTAAATTTATTCTTATCGACATAACTTTCCTTTAAACCGTAAGTTCTTGTTCTTCTTTAAGAGATATCCCGATCCGAAAGACCTCAGAAACTATAAATACAAAAATGCCTATTACTATGTAAGTTATCAGACTGCTATTGTCTAAAAAATCAAATCTTATTCCCCAACGAGGATATTGCAATGCACTTATTGCTTGTTTTGTAGCAACCCAGACGTTCAACTGAATAATTATTGGTAAGAAAATTATTATCAGGGAGATAATTCTAAGCCTTTTGCCATTTTGTGGTACAAAAGGATCTCCAGCAATTACAGTATTAACTATTTTCCTCAGCAGTATTATGCAATTGACACTACCCAATAAAATAAGCATCTGACAAATTGAGATAAGTAAATTTATACCATAGTATGAATTTGCTAATTTCAATGACCCGTGCATATTTATAAGATCTCCATTTTGCATTTTCCAGCCAAGCCCATTATTAAAATTTATGAGAACTGGAATGTTAGAAAAGTATCGAATTACTCCTGGAGAGAAAAATGAGGAAAATAACATAAAGATAATAATCAATAATAAACCGATATTCATGCCAAGAGCTATACTTAAAAGACTGTAAATAGTTTTAGCACTTAAATTTCCATTTTTTGTCATTTAAACTCCATAAAATTGTAGCAATAAATTTAAGGTAATATATAGTTTTTTTTATTGGTAAGCAATATTTATTTATTGTTTATCAATAATATTTTATTGTTACTAAAATTCCGAAAACAGTGCTCTTATATTAAATACACATTACAAAAAGTTGAGTTAATACGATTGATTCCAACGAATAAAAGTAAATGAAGAAATTTCTGAATGGTTTAATTAGATTATAAAAATGCGACCAAATCTCTTTCCATGCCAGGGCTCCAAATTTCTCCACTAATAGTCCTTATAAAATAAGAGCTTAGCTTTCCCCCTTTCCCTTTCCGAATAACTATAATTTTATAAAAATCCTTTCTTTTATGTATGAATCTAACTACTCAATTCACAGTTGATACTTATGATTTTTAGTAAAATCCCCGGGTTAAGGGATCTTGAGATGGATTATCCAATTAGTGCGGAAATAAGAAATAACGGATAATTAAACCAGTATCCTTTATTCGTCTTCATTTTTTATCGCTTAAAGTTTTAATCAGTCGCTTATCGTATAACCGATTAATATTTTCATTTGTTTGAATAAGTTGACAGCGTTAATTCAAGTTCACATTTAAAATAAGGCAATGGAAAAGACAGCGGAAATACGGGAAGAAATCGGATTAAACATCCCCAAGAGAGGCCGCAATTCAGAATTAACAGATTGTACAAAAGATGATATTGACGTCTTCAGAAAGTATCTGGATGAAGATTCGAAAACAGATGTAAATTATTTCCATCTGCATATTGATCTTCCGGAGGTAAAATACAGGGAAATAATTTCCTTTATACTAAACTTTTTGTCGATATAGACTTTCGAATTTAATTGATAAATAATATTGGAGTTACAGATGAATCATTTGCTACTTGTTTACGTTCTTTTGTTACTTGTAATCGGCCTCAATTTAGTTGTAAGAAAGATATTCCATCCAAAAGGGAGCAACTTCTAATTGAAATAGCTCTGTTGG
>JARLHC010000023.1 GCA_031292455.1 Ignavibacteriaceae bacterium | reverse complement strand
TATAATACTTGCGGCAGCCCGATAGGGTTGTCCGTTTATAACAGATTGATTCTATTTATTTAGAGACAAATAGCTACTAACCAATTATGAGAAGGAATACATATTAAAAATATCATTTGCTTTTCTACATAACAGAAAAGTACAGTGAATTGTTTCTTTTGCTCCTTTGCTTGCGTCAAAGAAAAGGGGAATCGATATTATTTCTCTTTCGTAAAGTAGGGAGAGTAATTTTCACATAAAACATAGTATATATGAAAAAATATAAAGAATTCTTAATTACCTCAGATCCATTTAATCCTGACTTAATCTCAGGTGTAATGTGGGAATCTAACATCTCAGGCATTAACGAAGAAGTAAATTGTATTAAAGTCTTTAGCGACGACTTGTCCCTATCTTTGGAAGAGTTGAAAGCCAGGCTACAGAAATTAAAAAATGAAAGTCTGCTCCGGAACTTTACAATAGAGGAAAATATCTTAGAAAACAGGAATTGGAACAAAGAATGGGAGGAAAGTATAAATGTTATAGAAGTTTCCGATAAAATTGTAATTAAACCTACTTTCAGGGAATATAATCCTAAACCGGGACAAATTGTATTGATTATTGACCCTAAAATGTCTTTTGGTACTGGGGAGCATCAAACTACCAGGTTAGTTCTTTTACTTCTGGATAAGTATATGCTTAAGGGAGCACGGGTGCTGGATGTCGGATCTGGTACTGGAATTCTTGCAATCGCTTCGGTAAAGCTCGGAGCACGGAATGCCGTAGCTATCGATATTGATGAATGGTGCTATGGTAATGCGATCGAAAATTCGGCGTTGAATGATGTTAATAATTCAGTTGATATCCGGCGTGGTGAAATTAAAGATATTAATGAAACAGGATTCGATCTTGTCCTCGCTAATATTCAGAAAAATATACTTATTGAAATCGCTGAGGAAATCTATACCCGGCTTAAACCTGGTGGATTAGTGATCCTTTCCGGCCTGTTGAATGATGATGAGGCAGAAATTAAATATCATTATAAAGGACTTGGACTTTCATTTCTTGAGACTAAAATATTGGAGCCCTGGATAGCATTAGTATTTCAAAAATGATATTAATAATATTTCCATATTTGTTTTTCTACTTATTTAGCTTGTATTTGCAGCCATGTTTCTTTTGCTCCTTTTCTTGAAACAAGAAAAGGAGAGATATATTTCAATAAATTAATTATTAAATCGTATGAATCTTGATATAATTGTTTTTGGTTCCCACCCTGATGACGCCGAACTTGCAATGGGTGGAACTATTGCTAAGCTTACTGCTAATAATCTTAAAGTCGGAATTATTGACCTTACAAGGGGAGAACTTGGCACAAGAGGAACTGTGGCAACAAGAAAAAAAGAAGCAGCTGAATCTGCCGCAATATTGAAGACTGCCGTAAGAGATAATCTTCATTTTCCCGATGGCGGCATCGACGTAAATAAAGATTACATGAAGAAGATAATTATGGTTATTAGGAAGTATACGCCTAAATTAGTTTTTGCTCCGTATTTTAATGACAGGCACCCGGATCATATTTATACCAGCAGGCTTATCAAAGAAGCTGTCTTCTCTTCAGGCCTGGATAAAATAAAAACCACTTGTAATAAGGTGAAACAGAAGTCATACCGGCCTGTGAAGATTTTTTATTACATGCAGACCTATACCTTTGATCCAACTTTTATTGTCGATATTACTGGCTATCATGAAATTAAAATGAAAGCAGTAAAGTCTTATTCAACTCAGTTTTATAATCCTAAAAGCAGAGAACCGCAAACTTTCATTTCAAAACCCGAATTTTTAAACTATATAGAAGCCCGATCACTCTATTACGGCTTTCAAATTGGCAAGCTTCATGGAGAACCTTTCTATTCTGAAGAAAAGATAGAACTTGATCTTCTTTCTTTTATAAAATAACATAAAAAAAGGGTCTCATTGTATTGGTTTATGCGGGCAGGTGGGATGGTTTGGGATTTTATACAAATGAGACCCTAAATTCTTCAATATTTTATCTTCTTTATCTAAGTCATATCTCTTTCTAATCTGGTTTTATTTATTTTGTCCCTGAAATGAATTATTAAATCGATTCCTTAAAACCTAAAATAATATTTATATATTGTCAATACTGAATTAAAAAATATTCAGCCAAATATTTAAGGGATTTCCGGCTAACCTAAAAACCATCAGTTTACTATATAATACACAAATGAGCGAAAAATGTACTAGTTGAGGTATCACATAATAAGATAATAAATCTCATTTTATGATGCCTTATAGACAATATCGTTAAATTGGACTCGATATCGTAAAAATATTAAGACTTTCACTATTAATGCTTGAATTATCAGCATCGCTTATTCGTATTTTACAATTTACCGAAGGAGTATCCGGAATTGTCCATATGTATAATTCGGCTGATGCTGGTGTTGATGCAATAATTGTTGACCAGGTCCCGCCATTATCTGTGCTGTATTCAATTTTGACATTAGATACATTACTGCTTGTCCACTTGATTGAATCAGCATCGCTTACCTTCCAATCTTCGCCGCCATTTGGTGTATTGATAGAAATAGTCGGTACCGGTATTGTCTCAATTGTAAAAACATTCGCGCTTGTACTGTTTATTGTTGTATCCGCTGCATCACTTATACGTACTTTACAATTTACTGAAGGAGTATTGGGAATTGTCCAGGTATAAAGTCCGGCTGATGCAGATGTTGAGGCCACTATTGCCCCCCATGATGTACCATTATCTGTAGTGTATTCTAATTTGACATTTGTCACATTAACGCTTGTCCATTTAATTGAGTCAGTCTCACCAACTTTCCAGTCCTCACTTCCTATAGGTGACGTGATTGTTACTGATGGGAGAGGTACAATAGTGAATACATTAGCACTTATACTTTTCAATGTGGTATCATTAGCATCACTTATTTTTACTTTGCATTGGGTTGATGGCGTATTCGGGATTGTCCAACTGTAATTTCCTGCTGAAGCCGGTGTAGACGATATAATTGTTGTCCAGGATGTACCGTTATTGGTTGAATACTCTAATTTGGTGTTAGTAACATAACTGCTTATCCAGCTTATGTTCTGAGTGGAACCAACTTCCTTGCTTTCACCTCCATTTGGTGATTGCAGTGATAACGATCCATCTTTTATGCAGCGAACACTGCGTCCGTATTCTTTAGAATTTTTATCAAATAAGATGTTGCTGAAATCGGTACCTAATTCAATATAGTATACATTGGCTGCATCTGCTTCTGTGGTATTTACATAGAACGTGTAAAGTCCCAATGAACCCCAAGATCCATCCGAATAGCGGGTTCCTGCTAATAATCCTGAAAAACCATTAAGATCTGTTCCAGCCGCTGAACCAAATCCTTGGCCGATTGCTTTTAATGAGTTCCCGTCATTATTTACTGCATTCGTTAACGTAGATAACTCGGTTGTATCCGGAAGGTGCCATCCTGTCGGACAGATACCCTGTATATGTCCATATAATGGTGGATTTAAAGAGGTTGAATTTGATGCACCATTCTGATATTGAACTGCTTCTGCCCATTCATATAATCCGCCATAAGTAGTACAGTTGGCAGGATTATTATTATAACAGTATTTTTCTACTATTCCATTATTTGTTTGAGCTACAATTCCATTTATTCTGGTTCCAACGTTAAGATTCTCTTTTAACCAGCATTGATTTCCTATCAAAACAGTATTATAAGTTTGTCCTTCATAAACAACAGTGTCTATCCCGGGGCAGGAAGGATTAGATATTGTAAATACATTAGGACTTGTACTGTTAATATTTAAATTACTTACATTACTAACTCTTACTCTGCAATTAATAGAAGGAGTAAAAGGTACCGTCCAATTATAATTTCCGGTTGACGCCGGTGTTGAGGCAATAATAGTTGTCCAATTAGTCCCGTTATCTGTTGTAAATTCTATCTTTGCATTTGCTGTATGAGTGCTCACCCACTTGATTGAATCAATATCGTTCACTTTCCAGTTCTCTCCCCCAATCGGCGAAGTTATAGAGATTGTTGGTACCCATGTTGTGAAAACATTTGCACTAATGCTTTGAATGGTAGTGTCGCTTACAGCACTCAATTTTACCTTGCACTGTGTTGATGGTGTATGGGGAATTACCCAGCTGTATAATTCTTGTGTGGCAGGGGTTGAAGCCGAAATTGTTGACCAGGTTGTTCCATTATCTGTTGTAAATTCTAATTTAATGTTTGCTACGTTACTGCTTGTCCAAGTTATGTTTTGTGTTGAATCTACTCCCCAACTCTCACCTCCATTTGGTGATTGCAGCGATATCCAACCATTCTTAACACAACGTACGCTAAATCCATAATCCTTTGCTACAGAATATTGATAAATAGTATTATCATATGCGGAAAGATCCATATAGTTAGCATTTCTTGTACTGCTCTCTGTGGAACTCCAGAAATAACCATCGCCGTCTGTTCCTAAACTCGAATAGGCACCGCTTACAGTAAGACGGAGTCCGGCAAGAAATGCTGAAAAACCGCTTGAATTTGTGCCCGCTCCAATATCTACTCCCCATCCTTTTGACTTTAATGCATCGGAATTACCTGTAACAGCACTGTCTAAATATGATATTTCATTACTGGTCGGTAAATGCCATCCGGTAGGACAGATCCCTTGTATATCAATTCCACTAGCTGCATATTGCATCGCCTCACCCCACTGGTATAAACCACCATATGTTGCACAGTTTGAAGAAAGATCATTATAACAATACTTCTCTATGATGCTGTTATTTGCTTGACTCTGAGATCCGCTGATCATTGTGCCTATATTAAGATTTTCCTTTAGCCAATATTGGGTTCCAATTAATACTGTATGATAGGTTTGTCCCGCATAATTAAAACTTTCTGGAGGTACGCCGGAAGGAGTAGCTGATGCAACAGCAAGCATATTATTGTTATCAACTATAAGAAGATCGCTTAAGTCTACAAGGCCGTCACCGTTTAAATCTGTAATAACATTTCCTGATGCAGCAAGTCTGTTATCATTATCTACAGGTGCTAAATCAGATAAATCAACTAATCCATCCTGAGTAATATCGCCGCTGTATATACAATATTTGGAGCCTACTAATGCTAGGTTATTGCCATAAGCTTTAGACGCTGAAGTTGTAAAATCGTAGCTAAGTGTTCCTGATGAAAAACTTTGTGTATTAGCACTCCATGTCTCTATAGTGTTGCTCGATTTAATTACGATATAATATGGTGTACCGTTTACTGCACTATTGAAATTGAAAGTTCCGACTCCTGTGCTGCTTAAAATTCCGTTTTGCGCTTCGATTCCATCCTTGGTTGTAGCATCATGTAATTCCACTTTAACTGTAATTGGATTTACACTGCTCTGAATGCTTCCATTGTAAAGTCCTTGTATTAATGCAGTAATCGTTAAACTTAACGGACTCTGACTTGATAATGATACGTTTTGTTTATTATTCCAATCTTTGCTAATCTTCTCACCTGTTAACTTCATCTGATTCTTAGCATTTGGAATCTGTTTCTGCTGGGGAAAAGAATTGGGAAGTAAAAATCCAATTATTAAGATTGTTGTTAGTAGTAATTTGTGTCTCATTATAATCTCACTTAATTTAAAAAGATAGTCTTTTTTAATAATATACCTCAATACTCATGCCAAAATGATAATAATCGGGATGAGATAAAATCTGCTTATGTACTTTTGAAAGAAGGAAAAATTGCAAATACTGATTGTTAAATTTGAACGCAGACAAATTGTTAACCTTTTTGAAAATCCCCGGTTATTACATATAAATCGTGTATAATCTATCCAAAAATTATAAAATATTCAATAAAATTTTATTTTATATTCCATCAGGATAATTATCTTTGCCGAAGAATTTATGTCGCAATCACTGGTAGAAAACTAAAATATCTATTTTAAGTAAATAATAAATATTATTTTCGGTCAGTTATTCCCGATTTGAGACAATAGTCCTGGAAGTTAAAGTATAACATTTTTTCCAAATAGAAATAAAAATAGGTGCAAATACTACTACTTGCACCCATTGTGGGCCCGGATGGGCTTGAACCACCGACCCTCTGATTATGAGTCAGATGCTCTAACCAACTGAGCTACGAGCCCCAAAATTTTAGGTTATTAAAATAATATTTCTATACTCCGAATGCAATAATAAATGAATTATTTTATCCTGCTTCACTATTTTTATATTTATCCTGATATTTCATGATTATCCTGCAATCCTTTTATTCTGAAATTTTCTCCCTATTTCATTGATCAATAAATTTGTGTATAATTTTCTTAATTTTTTGATAAATGGTTAAGAATTATTATAAATAATTTCTATGTTTAATAAATTGAAAATAATTAAAAGGTATTCTTATGAAATTTAAACAAATCTGCTTATTCCTTTTCGCTTTCTTTCTTTCTACGTTAAACTTATTTCCGCAAAACCTGCAGAGAAAAGATATCCCTGATAAATATAAATGGAACCTCGATGACATTTATAAGTCTCGTCAGGATTGGCTCGCTGATAAAGATAAAATCTCAAATAAAATAGATGAAATTGTAAAATATAAGGGACACCTGGCCGAATCTCCCGATATACTCCTTAATGCCCTGAAAAGTTACTTTGATGCGACTAAAGACTTTAATAAACTTTCTGATTATGCTTCAAGAATTAGCGATGAAGACTTAAGGATATCCGATAATCAGGCTCTCCTTCAGCAGGCTTCTGCTTTAGGGACTGAATTTTCTGAAAAGACTTCTTTTCTGAATCCGGAAATCATTAAAATTGATCCGTCCAAAATTGAAATGTTCTTCAAAGAAAAACCTGCACTTGAAGAATACAAAATGTTTATAGCTGATATCCAGAGACTTAGAGACCATACACTTACTGAAGCCGAAGAAACATTGCTTGCAAGTTTCGGCCTTATAACCGATACTCCTGTAAATGTATATAATATTTTTAATAATGCTGAACAGCCCACACCTCAAATTACTTTATCTACTGGTGAAAAAATAAATCTTTCTTCTTCTGCCTATACTAAGTACCGCTCTGTGGGTAATCGTGATGATAGGAAAATAATATTCAGCTCTTTATTTAATAATTACAGTAAATTCCAGAATACCCTCGGAGCTGATCTTACTGGAAAAGTAAAAACCGATTTTGTGTACGCAAAAGACAGAAAATATAATTCCTCTATGGAAGCTTCCTTAAGTAATTTTAATGTACCTGTATCCGTCTATGAAAATCTTGTGAAACAGATTCATAATAATCTTGGTACCCTCCATAGAATTCTTGACCTTAAGAAAAAACTTTTGGGTGTTGATACTCTCCATTATTACGACCTTTATACTTCCATAGCTAAAAAAGTTGATATGAAATATTCTGTCGACGAAGGAGAGAAGGTTATTCTTGATGCCCTTAAACCTATGGGACAGGATTATATAACCAATCTGAAATATGCATATGATAATAGGTGGGTTGATTTAATGCCGACAGAAGGGAAGAAATCAGGAGCTTATGAATCTGGTGCTTCCTATGATGCGCATCCCTATATCCTTACTAATTGGAATGATGACTATGAGTCTGTTACTACTTTAGCGCATGAATCCGGGCATATGATGCACAGCTTTTATTCAAATAAAACCCAGACTTATGCAAATTCACAATATCCTATCTTTGTTGCAGAAATTGCCTCAACAATAAACGAGACATTGCTCAATAACTATATGGTTAAGATTTCGAAAAGTGACGACGAAAAACTATTCCTGCTTGGGAATTATCTTGATTTGCTTAGAAATACCGTCTTCCGCCAAACCATGTTTGCTGAATTTGAATGGGAAATACATAAAATAGTCGAAAAGGGTGATCCTTTAACCGGTGAACAGATGAGTAAAATCTATTATAATATTGTGAAAACATATTACGGCAATGACCAGGGTAAATGTATTGTCGATCCCTATATCGCTTATGAATGGGAATATATTCCTCACTTCTTTAATTATACTTATTATGTCTACCAATATGCTACTTCGTTAATATATGCTACAGCTTTTGCTGAGAAAATTGTTAATGAAGGACAGCCTGCAGTAGATAAATTCTATAATATCCTTAAAGGAGGTTATTCCGACTATCCATTGAATCTTATAAAGAATGCAGGCATTGATCCGTTATCTTCTGAAGCATTCGAAATTACAATGAAAAAGATGAATAACGTTATGGACCAGATTGATGCACTAATTTCAAAAAAGAAATAAATCAACTTAGAACTAAAAAAGGCAGCCTGGTCTGACTGCCTTTTCTTTTATATTCTTTCTTGGATAGTTTCTAATTAGGATTTAAGTAGAAACAAATCTTTCAGTTTTAATTTCACTTATGGCTTTCCCTTTTTCAAATGTTATTTGCGATTGAATAATACCGTTTTCATTGTATGTGATCCATTTTCCCTCACGCTCGCCATTATTATAATAACCTTCTTCCTTTACCGTCCCATCCTCATAATACCATATCCACTTTCCGTATAGTATATCATCTTTAAAACATCCTCTTGATTCAATTTTACCTGAAGTATAGTAATATGTCCATATTCCATTATTCTTATTGTTCTCTAATTCCCCTGATATGGAAAGATGATCCCCATCAGTATAAAGTTGAAATCTTCCAAATTTTATTCCGTTCACAACATCATATTCCATAATGTTATTTGCTACGGTATCCATTACGATACCTGTA
Source organism: Ignavibacteriaceae bacterium (assembly GCA_031292455.1). Classification (GTDB taxonomy): domain Bacteria; phylum Bacteroidota; class Ignavibacteria; order Ignavibacteriales; family Ignavibacteriaceae; genus Fen-1301. Next base: position 42,561 of record JARLHC010000023.1, on the reverse strand, counting down.
AAAGGTTTATCTGATCCATTTTTATAAATAAGACCATTCTGGACAAAAATACCCGATACTGGATCCGGAGGTTTCTTGAATTTTTCTATACCATACAAAATTCCTATGGAGATCAATATTAGAATTAAAATTAAAATTATGTATTTTGATTTTTTCATGCTATATGTAATTATTATACATGTACATTCAATAGAAGTGCCAAAAGAAAAGAAGCCTTATTTAATATTTATTCAGTCTCGTTTTGAGAAATAATCCAGAAATTGAATAAATAGAAACAATTTTTGGATGGATAAAAATTGATCTTTTTCAGATTTATTTAATAAATCGGATCCCCAAATTGTTTGTTTAAGTATAAATTAAACTCTTTTTTAGATAAGTTTCGTGCAAATATGTATCCAGCTCTTCACGAAATTTAGGATGCGCTATGTTAATCAAAGCCTTCGCTCTTTGCCGTATGGATTTGCCGTATAAATCTGCAACCCCGAATTCCGTTATAACATAATGCACATCTCCCCTGGATGTTGTAATTCCTGCCCCTCTTTTAAGGAAAGGAACTATTCTTGAAACTTCACCTTTCTTGGCTGTAGATGGAAGAGCTATAATCGGCTTCCCCCCCTTACTTCTGGTTGCACCTCTTACAAAATCTACCTGGCCGCCAAATCCTGAAAATAATTTTGAGCCTATTGAGTCGGCGCATACCTGTCCCGTTATATCCACTTCTACTGCAGAATTAATTGCAATCATCTTATCATTCTGTGCAATAATAAAGGGATCGTTTACATAATTTGTCGGATGAAACTCCATAAATGAATTATCATCCAGAAAATCATATAATTTTTTTGAGCCAAGTACAAATGATGTGATTAATTTCCCCTGGTGAAGTGTTTTCAATTCATTTGTTACTACACCATCTTCAATAAGCTTAATTAAGCCGTCGGAAAACATCTCGGTATGTATTCCAAGGTCTTTTTTATGGCCTAGATAACCTAGCACTGAATCCGGTATAGCTCCAATTCCTAACTGAAGTGTTGAACCATCTTCAATCAGATCCGCTATATGTGAGCCAATACTTTGAAAAATATCATATTCTTCTGGAGTTACATCCTCTCCTCTTGCATTCATTTCCTTTAGGGGTACATCTGCCTCAATACATTTATCAAATTTATCAATATGAATAAAGGAATTTCCAAGGGTTCTTGGCATGTTGGGATTAATCTGTGCAATTATAAATTTAGCATTTTCTGCAGCAATTTTTGTACACTCTACTCCTATTCCATAGCTGCAGAAGCCGTATTTGTCTGGTGGTGATACATGTATAAGTGCTACATCAATCGGGATAATTTTCTTTTGAAATAATGAAGGAACCTCTGAAAGAAATATAGGAGTAAAATCGGCTCTTCCGGCGTTCACTGCACTACGGACATTTGAACCTATAAATAAAGCATTATGCCGGAAATGTCCCTCCATTTCGGGTTCAATATATGGCGCTATTCCGAATGTGAGGATATGGAATATCTCAACATTCCATAATTCTTTGTACCTTCTGGTCATTGCTTCAACTAGGACTTCAGGAATTGCGCATCCGGGGTGTATATATACTTTCTGATCCGATTTAATATAAGATGCAGCCTCTTCAGGTGTACATAATTTCGATTTATAAGTGTCAATCCATTTCATAGTAAAAATATTTTATCTTTTGATCAATAATATAATAATATGGATACAAAGAAAATACATCCTTTTTGCCCATTCCATCAGGAAATTAAACTGGCTCGATCATATATTAAACTTAATATAATTTCTTTAATTATAAATTTTAAGTAAACCTTAAAACTAACTCGCTTTATCATGGAAAAGAATAGTAATATATTTGCATAAATATATACGAATCTCTATATTTATTCGCTAAATTTTAATAGACAGTTTGCCGGGGTGGCGGAACTGGTAGACGCACAGGACTTAAAATCCTGTGGGAATTAATTCCCGTGCCGGTTCGAGTCCGGCCCTCGGTACTAAATGTTAGAATCTTTACGGAGTTGCACTCCCTTGGTATTCTTCCATTGTTATTTCCCAGCAAAATGTAATTAAATTTTAATACAAACATTTATTGATTAGCGGGTTCTTAGCTCAGTTGGTTAGAGCGTCTGCTTGACGTGCAGAAGGTCATAGGTTCGAATCCTATAGAGCCCACTGATACCTTATATACGGGTATAATTACTTATTATGGATAAAATTAAAGTAACCTTCCCTGATGGTAATTCAAGGGAATTTGACAAAGGCATTTCAGCCTATAAAATTGCAGAATCCGTTTCGCCCCGCTTAGCTGAAGAAGCCCTGGCCGCAGAAGTTGATTCTGATGTGAAAGAATTGTTTGCCCCTATTAATAATAATGCAACTGTAAAATTCCTGACTTTCTCCGATGATAAAGGAAAAGAAGTTTACTGGCACTCAACTTCTCACCTGATGGCACATGCTGTTCTATCAATCTATCCGGAAGCTAAATTTGGCGTTGGCCCTGCTATTGAATCCGGCTTCTATTATGATATTGATATAAATTCTTCTATTTCTGAAGATGACCTCAGGAAAATAGAAGACAGAATGCTCCAGCTTGCAAAAGAGAATAATTCCTTTGAACGCGAAGAACTTACTAAAGAAAAAGCTCTTGAGTTTTTCAATCTTCGTAAGGATAAATATAAAACTGAAATTATTTCAGAAATTCCGGATGGCGAGGTTATTTCAATATACAAAGAGGATAATTTTACTGATCTTTGTACCGGCCCTCATCTTCCATCAACTGGAAAAATAAAATACATAAAACTTTTAAGCGTCTCCGGTTCTTACTGGCGTGGAAACGAGAAAAATAAACAGCTGCAGAGAATCTATGGAATTTCATTTCCGAAAAAGAAAATGCTGGATGATTATCTTGCTTTCCTGGAAGAGGCTAAGAAAAGAGATCACCGCAAACTGGGAAAAGAACTTGAACTTTTCATGTTCTCTCAAAAAATTGGTGCTGGCCTTCCTGTTTGGCTTCCCAAAGGAACTGTGTTAAGAGAAACTCTTGAATCTTTCCTTCGTGATGAACAGAAAAAAAGAGGTTATCTACCGGTAATTACTCCTCATATTGGAAATATTAATCTTTATAAAACTAGCGGTCATTATCCTTATTATAGCGATAGCCAGTTTCCACCATTAAAATTTCCCGACAGCGACGAAGAATATCTCCTTAAACCGATGAATTGCCCTCATCATTTTCAGATATATGCCAATAAACAAAGAAGTTACAGGGATCTTCCAATAAGACTTGCTGAATTCGGAACCGTTTATAGGTATGAACAGTCGGGTGAACTAAACGGGTTAACTCGTGTAAGATGTTTTGCAGTGGATGATTCACATATGTTCGTCAGAGATGATCAGTTGAAAGATGAATTATGCAATGTAATTGACCTTATCCAATATGTCTTCACTGTTATGGGATTTAAGGATTTTACTACCCAGCTTTCCTTCAGAGATGATAATGATGAAAAGTATGGCGGCGACAAAAAATTGTGGGAAAGGGCTCAGCGTGAAATTAAGGAAGCGGCCGATGAAATGAAACTAAGTTACCATATTGAAAAAGGAGAAGCTGCATTTTATGGCCCCAAAATAGATTTTATGGTTAAAGATGCACTGGGAAGGAAATGGCAACTGGGGACCGTGCAAATTGATTATGTTATGCCCGAAAGGTTTAATCTTGAGTATATCGGAAGTGATGGACAAAAACACCGCCCCGTAGTAATTCATAGAGCTCCTTTTGGTTCACTCGAAAGATTTATCGGTGTGCTGATTGAACATTTTGCAGGGGAATTTCCCCTCTGGCTTGCTCCGGTTCAGGCTGTTGTAATTCCTCTGAGCGAGGTTTTTGCTGATTATGCTAAACAGGTCTTCGAAGAGTTTAAAAACAACAATATCCGGGTTGAGTTTGACGACAGAAATGAAAAGGTGGGCTACAAAATTAGAGAATGGGAAGTAAAAAAAGCTCCATTTATGATAATTTGTGGTGAAAAAGAGAAAGCTTCCGGCAATATCTCTGTGCGCCAGCATAAAAAAGGAGACCTCGGGACGTTGTCTTTATCCGATTTTTTGAGTAAAATTAAAGATCAAATTAAAAATAAGTTAATTAACTATTAAAGAGGTACTTTATCGCTCAACCTGATAGTGTTCGTGTAAATGAGGAGATTAAATCTCCTAAGATTAGGGTAATAGATGTTGATGGTGCACAATTAGGAATATTTACTATAAGAGATGCAATGCGGATGTCGCAGGAAAGAGGTCTTGATTTAGTTGAGATCGCTCCTACCGCTAAACCCCCTGTGTGTAAAATAATTGATTTTGGTAAATTTAAATACGAACAGCAGAAAAGAGAAAAAATTCAAAGAAAAAATCAGACTGTTTCATTGCTTAAAGAAATCAGGCTTCATCCTAATACCGATGTACATGATTTTGAGTTTAAGTTGAAACATGCTCAGAATTTCGTTCAGGAAGGTAATAAAGTAAAAGTTTGTGTAATGTTTAAAGGAAGAGAAATGGCCTATACCGAACAGGGCGAAATCCTTCTTAAAAAATTTATCGAAAGAACTGAAGATATCGCTAAGGTTGAATCTCCTATCAAAATGGAAGGAAGGAACATGAATATTATTCTTGTCCCTGCCTCGAAAAAGCAAAAGAAATCATAATCAGGATATATGTATGCCAAAAATGAAAAGCAATAGAGGAGCAGCAAAGACTTTTAGAAAAACTGCTTCCGGGAAGTTTAAAAGAAAAAGCGCTTACAAAAGCCATATTCTTACTTCCAAAAGTACTAAAAGAAAAAGAAAATTAAGACGTGATACCTTGGTTTCCGAATCCGAGAATAAACGTGTTAGAATAATGATGCAATAATATAATAAGAGGTAATAAGAAATGCCCCGTTCGAAAAACAAAGTAGCATCCCACAAACATAGAAAAAAAATACTGAAGCTTGCCAAAGGTTATTGGGGTGCTCGCAGCAAAGTATATACTGTCGCGAAGAATCATGTCGAAAAAGGCTTGACTCACGCATATAGAGACAGGAAGCTAAAAAAGAGAACATTTAGACATCTATGGATTGCAAGAATAAATGCTGCCGCAAGAATTAACGGCACCACATATTCAAGGCTAATTAACGCTCTTAATATTAAAGGCGTTAATATTAACAGAAAAGTTCTCGCTAGCTTGGCATTGGAAAATCCAACCGCATTTACCGAGTTGGTTACTTTTTCCGCTAATTAATAACTACCCTCTAAAAGTTTAAATTCAATTATTTATCTTTGTGAGGGTATTATTTTAAATAAATTGAAATTCTGCTTATGTTTTTAGATAAGATTACAACCGTATCAGACGAATTTGATAATGATCTCGCAGGCGTAAAAGCTCTTAAGAACCTCGAAGAACTAAGGATTAAGTATCTTAGCAGGAATGGTATTGTCTCAGGCCTCTTTGAAAAATTGAAAGATGTGCCTAAAGAGGAAAAACCTGCAATCGGTAATAAACTTAATGCGCTGCGTAGCTATGTCTCCGATAATTTTAATAAGGTCAAAATTAAACTTGAAGAAGAGGGAATTGGTGCTAATAAAAAAATCGACCTTACACTACCAGGAAGTCAAAGACAACTTGGAAGCAAACATATCTTAACTCAAACTGTTGATGAAATTAAATACATATTCAAAGGCATGGGGTTCTCTACATTTGAAGGACCTGAACTTGAATCTGATTATTATAATTTTGAAGCCCTAAACTTTGCTCCCGATCATCCCGCTCGTGATATGCAGGATACTTATTTCGTTGCGAAAGATTACTTGTTAAGAACCCATACCTCTCCTGTGCAGGTGCGGGTAATGAAAAATTATAAACCTCCTATCAGGGCCATTATGCCGGGAAGAGTTTATCGTAGCGAGGCGGTTAGTGCTAGAAGCTACTGCATGTTTCATCAGGTGGAAGGATTGGTAATCGATACCGATATTACTTTTGCAGAACTTAAAGGTACACTCGTATTCTTTGCAAAACAATTTTATGGAAGCCAACTAAAATATAGATTCAGAGCAAGCTTCTTTCCATTTACGGAACCTAGTGCCGAAATGGATATTACCTGCTATATCTGTGGCGGAAAAGGATGCAAAATATGCAAGCACACCGGCTGGCTTGAAATATTAGGATGCGGAATGGTAGATCCCAATGTTCTAATAAATTGCGGAATCGATCCGGAAAAATATAGAGGATATGCTTTCGGAATGGGTATTGAAAGAACCGCTATGTTAAAGTATAATGTTCAGGATATAAGAATATTCTTCGAAAATGATTTTAGATTCTTAAAACAGTTTTAATCAGGAGTAAAAATGAAAATATCATTAAACTGGTTAAAACAATATGTCAGTATCGATAATATCCCGCTTAATGAACTTTTAAATAATCTTACACTGTCAGGCCTTGAAGTTGAAGATTTAAACGACGAAGCTTCCAAACTCAAGAATATTGTAGTAGGATTCGTTAAAGAAAAAAAGAAACATCCCAACGCCGATAAACTTTCATTATGTGTCATATCTACCGGAGATGAAGAGTTTCAGGTCGTTTGTGGCGCTCCGAATGTTGAAGCAGGTCAGAAAGTAATATTTGCTAAGATTGGTGCGGTAATTCCTCACGGTAATTTTACTATTTCTAAAGCAAAGATTCGCGGAATTGAATCTTTCGGTATGCTCTGCTCCGAATCGGAAATTGAACTGAGCGAAGACCATTCCGGTCTCAAAATTTTAAATGCAAACCTAAAAGAAGGAATGCCTGTTAGTGAAGCTTTGGGCTTAAATGATGTAATCCTTGAAATAGGTATCACACCTAATCGTCCGGATGCTCTTTCACATTATGGTATTGCACGCGATATTGCTGCAATATATAATCTCGAATTAAAATTTCCTGCTATCCCGCTGAATGAATCAAATCAGGATATCGTCAAACTGGCACGGATCGATATCCAGGATTCTGTTAATTGTCCAAGGTATTCCTCTAGGGTTATTACAGATGTTCAAATCAAAGAATCTCCTGAATGGTTAAAAGAAAGTCTGCTGAAAATAGGCCTCCGGCCTATCAATAATGTTGCTGATGTTACAAATTTTGTAATGCACGAAATTGGTCAACCTCTTCATGCATTCGATCTGGATATGCTTTCAGGAAATCAAATTATTGTTAAAAGCACCACCGGAGAAAGTACCTTTAAAACACTTGACTCTAAGGATAGAAAATTAATTCCGGGTACACTGATGATCTGCGATGCAGAAAAACCTGTTGCTATTGCCGGTGTTATGGGCGGTGAGAATTCTGAAGTTAATGATAAAACTAAAAATATTCTTATTGAAAGTGCATACTTTAACCCTTCTTCTGTCAGGAAAACTTCAAAGTATTTAGGACTTAGTACGGATGCTTCCTATAGATTTGAAAGAGGCACAGATCCTGAAGGAACTATGATTGCCGCTAACCGCGCTGCCCAATTAATAGCCGATCTTGCTGAAGGTAAAGTAGCAAAGGGTGTAATTGATATATACCCGGTCAAAATAAAAAATTTAATTGTTATTCTAAGGATTAGCAGAATTAAAAAAGTACTCGGATACTATGTGCCAGAAAATGATATTATCCGTATTCTCCTGAAATTAGGTATAAAGATCCAAAATAGTAATCATTCGGAACTTGAATTGTCGGTTCCCCCTTTCCGTCCGGATATTGAAAGGGAAATTGATATTATAGAAGAGATTGCAAGAATATATGGCTACGATAATATCCCTGCAGTTGAAAAGATATATTCAACTTTAGCCAGGAAGTATGATGAATCTTCTTTTGTGGATGAACTCAAAAATACAGCCACCTCCCTTGGATTCTATGAGATGATTAACAATCCCCTGCAGTCAGTTTATTCAGCTTCACTAACAGGCAACCCGATTGCTCTTCTAAATCCTCAAAGTCAGGATATGGCATATTTAAGAACATCACTTTTTCCCGGTGCCCTTGAAGTAGTTTCACGTAATATTAAGTTTTTTGAAAAGAATTTAATGCTCTTTGAAATTGGGAATGTATTCAATAAAATTAGCACAGATGCGATAAATAATTTTGATGATTTTACGGAAAAAACACAGCTTCTCTTGATTATTACTGGAAATGAAAAGGAAAAAGAGTGGAATAACCCGCAGGCCTCCTTTGACTTCTATTCTCTTAAAGGTTATATAAATAGCTTTAATAGTAAGTTTTTGCTTGACAATGTTTTAAATGATTCATATTATTTCAATCAGAATAACATCTTTGATTATTATTTTGAGAAGAAATCCGGAGATACCGTTGTAGGTTTCGGAGGAAAAATATCTAAGGAAGTTCTTAAAAAATTTGATATCAGTCAGGACGTATATTGTTTTCAGTATGACGTGCTTTTATTAAAGGCAGTTTTACCTAAAGGAAAACGTCATTTTAGTGACTTGCTTAAATTTCCTAAGGTGTCTCGGGATTTTGCTTTTATCTTCGATAATTCAGTAACTTACAGTGAAGTTATAGAATTTATTAAGAAATCTTCATCTTGCTTATTGAAATCAGTTAAAATATTTGATCTCTTTGAAAATGATTCGTTGGGAGAGAATAAAAAAAGCATGGCATTTGCGTTAGAATTTTATGATAATGAAAAGACATTGATTGAGGATGAGGTTGACAAAGAATTTAATAAACTTATTAATTCAGTGTCTCATAATTTTAATGCAAAATTAAGAGGTAACTAATTGGCAGAATATTCCAAATATGATATAATAGTCAAAGATCTTAACCTTATCGAGACTCAGGTCTCACTTCTTAATGACAAATATAAAGATGAACTCCAGAAAAATAAAGAACTGGAGAACACAGTCAATAAACTCCAGAAGGAAAATGCTTTTCTGGTAGATAAATTAGCTAAATTAGAATCAGAAATTGAAAATTTACAATCAGGTCATAATCAAGACTTATTCCATTCATTAAATATGAAGGAGAAAGAGGAATTAAAATTAAAACTTCGAAATTTACTTTCTAAAATAGATTATCATATAAGTTCTTAATTTTATTGATCGTTTGATGGATAGACGTATATGAACGAAAAAAAGAAGCTGAAAATAAAAATATTTGATAAAGAATATTCTTTACTTGTCGAGAATGAGGAAATAGCCAAGGAACTCGCGGTTTATGTTAACAAAGTTATGGAAGAAACTAAAGATGAACTTCCTGACCAACCTGTTCAGACTATTGCGATTATCGCATGCCTTAATATAGCCTTTGACCTGTTCCTTGAAAAAAATAAAAACAGGGAATTCCTGATCCAGGCTACAGATAAAGTAAAGAAAATTAAGCTTCTGATTTCCGATCCTGTTGTGTCTGACCCATCTTAAAAATTAGCACCGCACTGTCAGCCCGAAAACAATGGAAAACTAACTTTAATTGCAATTGGGTTTCTGACTTTCAGCGTCTATTGCAGGCCTCATCCTTGATCTAGGTCCTGGACTCGGGTTCACCCGGGCAGTGGAAGCAAAAAGCGTTTGGGCAGATTCCCACAATGTGTGCGAATATGAGGTTTTCCGGTGTTTCTCTGCGGCTGACATGTGCGGATTTTTAATCCCACATTGGAGGTGAAATGAATCCATTACTGATTATTCCAATAGTGATCATTACGGCATTGTTGTTCGGTTTTATTGGTTGGATGCTTAATACGAAAAGTGGTAAAAATTCTAAAGCTATCGCTGAGGAAAGAGCCAGGCAGATTCTTGCTGATTCTCAAAAAGATGCTAGTAACCTGAAAAGAGAAAAATTACTCGAAGTAAAGGATGAATGGTATAAAAAGAAGCTGGAATTTGATAGTGAAGTAAACCAAAAAAGACAAAAAATATCGGGCCTCGAAAAACAATTGATCACTCGTGAAGAGAATATCGAAAAGAAATTCGATGCAGTTATTAAAAAAGAAAAGGAAAATAAACAATTTGAAAAAGAGCTTAACGATTTAAAAAAGATATATGATGTCAAAATCATTGATATCCAGAAAATTGAAGCCGAACAAAATCTTAAATTAGAAAAGATTTCCGGCCTTTCTTCGGAAGAAGCTAAGAAATTGCTCATGGAAAATATGGTCAATAAAGCTAAATCCGAAGCTAATCACATGATTAAGGATATTCACGATAAAGTAAAAGCTGATGCTAAAAAAGAAGCACAGAAAGTGATCGTTCAGGCAATTCAAAGAACTGCGGCGGACCATTCTATTGAAACCACTGTCTCTGTTGTTCAGATCGTTAACGATGATATGAAAGGGAGGATCATCGGTAAAGAGGGAAGAAATATTAGGGCTTTTGAAGCCGCCACCGGAGTTGATGTTATTGTCGATGACACTCCCGAAGCGGTTATCCTTTCATCCTTCGATCAGTTCAGGCGTGAAGTTGCCAGAGTGTCCCTTGAAAGGCTTATTACCGATGGCAGAATCCATCCGGCAAGAATTGAAGAAATTGTCGAGAAAGTTAGGGTTGAACTTGAAGAGGAAATGTTCCGCGATGGTGAAAATACTGTCCTTCAGCTGGGACTCCATAATATGCATAATGACCTTATCAAACATATTGGGAAAATGAGATACCGCTCAAGCTATGGACAGAACTTGCTGCAGCATAGTATTGAAGTTGCCTACCTTACCGGCATTATGGCTGCTGAACTTGGTTTGGATGTCAACCTTGCTAAACGTGCAGGACTTCTTCACGATATTGGTAAAACGGTTGACAAAACTGTTGAAGGCCCCCATGCCCTTATCGGTTATGAACTTACAAAAAAATATAAAGAACATCCGATTGTTGTTAATGCTGTTGGTTCCCATCATGAAGATATTGAAATGGAACACCCGATTGCTCCTTTGGTACAGGCTGCAGATTCTATTAGTGGTGCCCGCCCCGGTGCAAGAAGAGAACCACTGGAAGGATATGTTAAAAGACTTGAAACTCTTGAAGCTCTTGCTAAATCCTTTGAAGGTGTCGCCAAAACCTACGCCATTCAGGCAGGCAGGGAGATAAGAGTTGTCGTTGAACAGGATAAAATTGATGATATAGTTGCCGAAAAGCTTGCTCATGATATAGCCGCAAAAATTGAAAATGAAATGGAATATCCTGGCCAGGTTAAGGTTACTGTAATTCGGGAAGTCAGAAAAATAGGATATGCTAAGTAAAGTGGCAGATTCAAATAAAAGAAAGATCGGAATAACAGGAGGAATTGGTTCAGGGAAATCTGTTTTCTCTGCTGCTCTGAAAGAAAAAGGTTTTCCTGTAATCCTGGCTGATGATATTGCAAAAGAGATTCTGGCTAATGATCCCGAAGTAAGAGCCATGATTATTAAAGAGTTCGGCCAGCTTGCTTTTCCGGGAAATAAATTAGATAGAAAATACCTGGCTGAAAAAGTATTTCCTGACCCTGTAAAGGTGGAAATTATCAATTCGATCATTCATCCCCCTGCAATTCAAAAGATAAATTCACTCATGAAATCAGAGCTTCTTAAACAAAATATAGTTTTTGTAGAGGCAGCTTTAATCTACGAATCAGAACTTGAAGGTATGTTTGACCTTATCGTTCTGATTACAGCAGAAGATGAAATCAAAATGAAAAGAAAAATTGCCCAGGGGATGAGCGAATCTGATTTCTTGACGAGACTACAGCACCAGATTAAAGATGAAGAGAAGGCTAAGATAGCCGATTTTATATTTATAAATAATGGCGATAAGAAAGACCTGTATAAAAAAGCTGAACTCCTTCTCAAATTAATAACCTGATCTGACTATCTATATTCATAAATTTTTGCTTATGAAAAATATAGCCCTAGTTATAATATTTTTTTCCTCTGTCATATTTTGTCAGTCCCGCGATACCTCTTTCACTTTATATAACACTGCTCTAAAAGTTATCAAACAATATCCATATGCCAAACTTGTGCTGCCTAAACTTCCAAAAGGAGTGCATGAGAAAAAAGATATCGTATATACTTGCTATGGCAACCGTAATATGCATCTTGATTTATACTCACCGGAAAAGAAGAATAAGCTATGCCCTGCTGTTCTGCTTATCCATGGGGGCGGATGGCGCTCAGGTGACAAGGAGATGGAAATACCTAGGGCCCAGTTTTTAGCATCGAAAGGATATATCGCTGCAACAGTCGAGTATAGATTATCAATTGAAGCTCTTTACCCTGCTGCTTTGATCGATCTTAAGGCTGCAATATGCTGGTTGAAGGCGAATTCCGGTCTATACAATATTGATTCAAATAAGATTGCTCTCTATGGATGTTCTTCCGGTGGACAACTGGCCGCCCTGCTTGGTATCTCAAATGAAAACTATCCGGATAATGATTTTCAATTACCAAATCCACCATCTACAATTACTAACCATTCTTCCTTTGTCCAGGCTGTAATCGATATCGATGGTGTTCTCGATATGACCGATCCCAATGAAAGTGGAAAAGATACAGTCCCTTCAAAACCATCTTCTGCTAAATATTGGTTAGGATATACATTCCATGATAAGCCGGAAATATGGAAAGAGGCTTCGGCCCTTAATTATGCAAATAATAAAAGCGCTCCAATTTGTTTCATTAACAGTTCAATCCCTCGTTTTCATGCAGGTCGTGATGAATTGATTTCTAAATTAAAGAATCTGGGGATTTATTCCGAAGTTCATTTGATCCACAATACGCCTCATACATTCTGGCTCTTTCATCCCTGGTTTGATCTTGCATCTCGGTATGTAATCAATTACTTAGACAAAATGTTTAAACTGAATAAGAAATAATCAAGCTCCATTAATTTATCAGTTGGACATTATTTTGACTATTGAATGCCCAAAGTGGTACTTTCAATGAATTTTATCTCTCTTTATCTGCGGGATTTAAATATTGAGGATGAGAAATAGATATTAATACCATGAAATTTAATTGATTTCTAATACAAGTACACCTAAATTTGAATCGACATTTTAAAGGAGTTTTTCGTGTCGTTCTTTAATAATTTAATAGTTTCTGCCGTACAATTAATGCCAAAATCGGTTGTCGGTTTCTTTTCAAAAAGATATATAGCAGGGGAAGATATAGAAGATGCAGTAAAAGTAACAAGAGAATTAAACAGGCAGGGGATCTATTCAACAATTGATGTTCTGGGGGAAGCCGTTCAAAACAGGGAAGAGGCCATTGAATCTAAAAACAAAGCCCTTGAAGTTCTGGATACTATTGTTCAATTTAAATTGAATGCTAACCTGTCAATAAAACCTACCCAGATGGGACTGGCAATTGATGAGGATTTCGCTTATGAACAGGTTCGCTCGCTTGTTCAAAAAGCAAAAGAAATTAATAGTTTTATTAGAATTGATATGGAGGATTTTCCATATACCGATGCTACTTTTCGTTTGCTCCGGAGACTTAAACAGGATTATGATAATTTAGGCGTAGTTGTTCAGGCATATTTAATCAGAACCTACGATGATATTGTAGTATTGAATAAAATTGGTACTAATTACAGGCTTTGTAAGGGTATTTATATAGAACCTGCTTCTATTGCATATAAAGACAAAGAAGTCATAAGAAAAAATTATGTTAAAGACCTTGAACTTATACTGAAAAATGGTAATTATGTGGGGATAGCTACTCATGACGAGTACCTTGTAAATGAAGCATACCGTTTGATTAAGGAATTGAATATCCCTAAAAATAAATTTGAATTCCAGATGCTCTTGGGTGTTAGAGAGGACCTGCGGAATAAAATAAATAATGACGGATATAAAGTCAGGATTTATGTTCCTTTCGGTAAGGACTGGTATGCATACTCTACCAGAAGATTAAAAGAAAATCCTCAGATGGCAGGGCAGATATTCAGAAATCTATTTTCTCTTAAATAATGAATGTTCTGGGAATTGAAAGTTCTTGCGATGAAACATCAGTGGCTGTCATATCCGATGGGAAACTTGTTGCCAACTTAATTTCCTCGCAGGATTTTCATGTCAACTATGGAGGAGTCGTCCCTGAACTTTCAAGCCGGGCTCATTTGCAGATTGTTTTGCCCCTTTTAAAGGATGCCCTTTCCGAATCAAAACTTACACTAAAGGATATTAATGTAATTTGTGCGACTGCAGGTCCGGGCTTGATTGGAGCCCTTTTGGTTGGGTTAACTTTTGCAAAAGGACTTGCATATTCTCTTCAAATACCCTTTGTCCCTGTTAATCATATAGAAGGTCATGTTTATTCGGGTTTCCTCATGAAGGATAAACCCGAATTTCCTTTTCTTGCTGTTGTAGTTTCCGGCGGGCATACACTTTTGCTTCTTGTTAATAGCTTTACTGAAATTCAGAAATTGGGGTCTACTGTTGATGATGCTGCCGGTGAAGCATTCGATAAGGTAGCAAAAATGCTCGGGCTTGGTTATCCAGGAGGACCTAAAATTCAGAAGGCTGCTGAACACGGCAATAAAGAAAAAGTTACTTTCCCCGTCGCTGATCTTGCCGATCCTTTTAATTTCTCTTTCAGCGGTTTAAAAACCTCTGTACTCAGGTATGTTCAGAAAAGTTTTAAAGATAATATCATCCCGGATAATGAAAGGAATAATATTGCTGCTTCTTTTCAGGATGCTGTAATCCGGGCAATAACCAGGAACGCCGAAAGAGCTTTAAATAATTTTGAAATCAAATCTCTTTCCCTTGTAGGCGGTGTTGCAGCTAATCAACCTTTAAGAGACGCCCTCACAAACTTAGCTGCCAGATATAATAAGAGAATTGTAATACCCGACATGCAGTTCTGCGGTGATAATGCCGCCATGATTACCTTCCGCGGTATGAAATTATTCGAAAGCGGTAAAAGGTTTGAACTTACATATAATCCCTTTCCCGGAATTCCTGAGAACCATTTTTCAATATAAGACAAAAGGTATATGTCGAAGAAAGTAAAATACAAATCCCTGCTGTCACCGGGAGAAACCGTTTTAATTGCCATTTTCTTTTTAGCTGTACTATCACTTTTCTATTTTACATTCTTTACTCCCAATTACTATAACTTAAGTTCGCCTGTGAAATTTGAAGTGAAAAAGGGGGAATCATTTTCTCAGATTGCCAACAGATTGTATGATGCTAACATTATTTCCGGAAAATTAAATTTTAAAATTGCCGGCATTTTATATGGCACTCAGAAAAAAATTAAGCCCGCAAGGTATTATATCCCAAATGGACTAAGCTACCTTGGTCTCATAGAATATTTTATAGACGGGAAAGCTGATTACCTCAAAATGGTTAAATTGTTTGATGGGTCCACTTCTAAATCTATAGCCTCCCGTTTAAGATCTGAATTATATGTTGATTCTGTTGCATTTATTAAAGAATTGAAAAATAAAAAATTGCTTGACTCACTCAGTATTGATGAAACATCCTTTGAAGGGTACCTCCTACCCCAGGAATACGATCTTTACGAAAGAAGCTCACCTCGCGAAATAATTATCACAATCTATAATGGCTGGAAAAAATTTATCTGTGATTCCCTCAAAAAAAGTATAGTGCAAACTCATCGGAGCATTCATGATATTCTGACTATTGCATCCATTGTAAACGGCGAAACAAATAAAAAAGATGAAATGACAAAGATAGCAGGGGTTTATTATAACCGGTTAAAAATAGGAATGAAGCTTCAGGCCGATCCTACAATCCAGTATCTTCAACCAAATGGCTCAAAAAGATTATCCTTTGATGATCTGAGAAATAATTCTCCTTATAATACTTATAAATATTTCGGATTACCCCCCGGACCTATTGATAATCCCGGGAAAAATGCTATAATTGCTTCTGTATATCCGGATAAACATAATTATCTTTACTTTGTCGCTGATGGTAAAGGCGGACATAAGTTTGCCCGTACTTTTACTGAACATCTTAAAAATGTCCAATTATATAAAGATAATCTGAGGTCCTCTTCAAAATGATCAGGAACATTACAAAATACTTTTTGCTTCTCCTTCTCGGGTTATTCCTTTCACATTGTGCAAACCAGTTGCCCCCTGGTGGCGGGGATATTGACAGGGTTCCTCCTGTGATAACAGAAATATATCCGGCTGATGGGACAACCAATTATAAAGAAGATTACTTTGAATTGACATTTTCTAAGTATGTAGAAAAAAGATCACTTAAGGATGCAATATTTATTTCTCCTGCTTTAAACGGTAATCTTGAACTGAATTGGAGCGGGCATTCAGTCAGGATTATCTTCCCGGAAAAATTAAAGGATAGCACTACTTATGTAATAACAATCGGAACCGACCTGGTTGATTATAATAATAAGAACAGAATGGCAGAATCTGTAACCTTTTCTTTTTCTACCGGAAGTAAAGTGGACAAAAAGATAATCTCAGGCAGAGTGTTTGATGAGAAACCTTCAGGTATTCTTATCTTTGCGTACAAAAAAGGGAAAGCAGATCCTGACCCTATGAAAAATAAACCTGATTTTATTTCGCAGGCAGGGAATGATGGAAAATATAAAATTGTTGGCCTGGCAGCAGGAGTTTACAGAGTGTTTGCCGTTTTCGATCAGTACAGAGATCTGCTATTTCAACCCGAGCAGGACAAAATTGGAATGCCACCGCAGGATGTGACTTTTTCCGAACAGGATACTCTCTGCTCAAACCTTAATTTTTTTCTTACAAAGATCGATACCACTGCTCCACGAATCCTGACTTCAGTCATGACTGATAAATATCATATTGTTGTTAATTATTCTGAGCCTATTGATTCAGGTTATATAAGGTCAAACAACTTCTTTGTATATGATTCTACTGCAAAAAAAAGAACTCCTATGCTATATGCGTATAAAGGCAATACTAAACCCACAGAGGTTGTTCTTGTTACCAGCCAGAATATTCCTGAAGGAAATTCAGTCTGGCTTTTCTCCGATTCTGTGAAAGATATTAGTGGGAATCTTTACCTTAAAGACTTTTCACAGCTATCTGTATCAACCAAACCTGATTCAATTAAACTTGATTTTTATAAATATTTACCCCCCAACAGAACAGACCGTGCAGATTTTATAGGACAGAAATTCTTGTTCTATTTCAATGACGGTGTCGATACAAATCAGGTTAAAGATGTAATCTCGTTTTCAGATACTTCCGGCACTCCGGTAAGTTACAGGATTAGATTCATTGATGATGCTTCATTTCAGATTGAGCCGCTAAAGGCGCTGGAATCAAGAAAAGATTATATTATTAAGATTAATATTTCCAGACTAACAGATGCTGCGGGAAACAGACTGGATTCTGTTTTCCAGTACAAATTCAAAACCATATCAGGTTTGGATTTTACAGGGGCTTCCGGTAGGATTATGAATATTACCCTCTCCCAAAAACCTGTAATAATTTTACAGGGAATCGATGCTGATAAAAATATCTACTCTCGATATTTATTAAATGACGACAGGTTTAATTTTGACAGAGTTACTCCGGGTAAATATATTATATGGGCTTACCTGAATTCTGACAGTAGTAGGTCATATTCTTACGGTAACTTTAAACCATTTAAACCGGCCGAAAGGTTCTCATTTTATCCTGATACGTTGGAATTAAAAGCCCGCTGGGTACAATCTGATCTTCTCTTTGAATTTAAATGATCAATTGCATTTGGCACCCTCATCAATCCACTTTTTCAGTCCTCTGTCCTGTTCTGATGTAAATGGTTTGTTAACTCCCACCGGGGGCATCGGTGAAATGCCCGCCTGTCCTTCTTCCGCCCATACTATCTTGCTCGTCTTTGAACTGAAAGGTGCTATTGCACCCGGGTCATCCTTTGCATTTGCACATGAAGTTAAGTTTAATCCCCCTGCACTTGTTCCGTCATGACATCCTGAATTTGCACATTTTAAATTAAAGACAGGTTGAAGATCTGCTGAAAAACTGATGTTTGATTGGGGCATTACCCTACTGTCTATATCACTTGCTGTTATTGAATCCTTACAACCGTATATTATTAGAAAAATTGAAATAATAATGCCGGTATAAATAACTAATGCTTTTTTCATAGGGAATAAAAATACATTAACTGTTAATTGTATACAATAGAATAAATTTGCCGGTCAAAAATCAGGTAATGGGATAGTTAAATTTGTAATAAAATATATTTTTATTATCTTTGAAACGCCTTATTTCATGTCAAAAACACATAAAAAATGATAAGGGGCTATAGCTCAGTTTGGTAGAGCGCTTGAATGGCATTCAAGAGGCCAGGAGTTCGAACCTCCTTAGCTCCACTATCATCTCTCATATTCCACATCTTTTAAGAATATTAACATAAAAACCAGAAATATTCCTAAAAGAATTATTATAACTGTGAATAATAAAACAGGTGAAAATCCCAGAAACAATATCCATTGCGATTTTGTTTTTACATCTGAACTAATATCTCCTGAATTTTGAAGGACATTTGCATTATTTGATTCTAGATAGGATTTAATGTCTTCCTGATATTTTATAAAACTGGGTTCTATTTTGTTGAGTAGAATATAAGCAGCAGAATCTTTATTGACATACAGATAATCTATAAATAAAGCAGTATTCTTTATATACTCTTCTCTTGCTAAAATTACTTCCTTTAGGTATGATTTATTCTTATAAATATCATCGCTAAACAAAATTTCATTTATCAAGGAGTCGTTTTTGGCTACAAGCATGCGCTTCTGATTTAACATGCTGTCTCTTTTTACTTTGTCGTTGGTTTCCATAATTTTGAATGAAAGGAGATATCCCTTGTTTGCACCAAAAGTTATATTCTCTATATTATTATAAAATGTTTCCTCATTAGATATAATGTCACTATACCTTTCATCAATACTGGTCAGGTAATAATAGAAAAAAATGGACATGATTATAATCAATAAAGAAAGAATATAAATACCCCCTCTCTTAGATCTTCTTTTGTTAGGCATGTTCAGGATTTATTAAATTAATATTTATCAAGATAAATAATTTTGTCCCCATCTTCAATAAGGTATACTCTGTATTTTAATTTGGTTTTTCACTCAGGCCACTTGGTTTGTTTACATTGCTTATCAGAAACGAAAACAGTAATTTTCACATTATTTTTTTGAAGTATAACTGGAGTATATAAGATGAAAATAAAGCCTTTCAAAAACGAAAAGCTTACAGATTTTTCTAAAAAGGAAAACCTCGTCAATCAGAAGCAAGCCCTTGCTCAAATTAGAAAAAAATTGGGTAAAACCTATGAGATTATCATAGGCGGAAAGAAAATTAGAACTAAAAACAAGATAATTTCTTATAACCCTTCCAATAAAGAAGAGATCGTTGCTAACTTTTATAAAGGCAATACGGAACTCGTTGACAGAGCAGTTGAAACTGCAGCCAAAAAATTTAATGAATGGAAAAATGTTCCTCCGGCTGAAAGAGCAGATTATTTGTTTAAAGCTGCCAGCATTGCCCGGAGAAGAAAATTTGAAATAAATGCATGGATGATTCTCGAAGCAGGAAAGAATTTCGCTGAAGCGGATGCCGATACTGCAGAAGCTATCGACTTCCTCGAATTCTATGGTAGGGAAATGCTTCGTTACGCTCAAAAACAACCTATCACTCCTGTCCCTAATGAAAAAAATGAAATGGTTTATATCCCTTTAGGAGTAGGTGTAACAATTCCACCATGGAATTTCCCATTTGCAATACTTGTCGGTATGTCTTCCGCATCTATAGTTTCAGGCAATACAATTATTCTTAAACCTTCTAGCGATACCCCGATGATGGGTAGATTATTTGTCGAGATTATGCAGGAAGCCGGCCTTCCCGATGGCGTATTGAACTTTCTTCCGGGTTCAGGTTCCGAGGTCGGGGATAAACTCGTTACTCATCCTAAAGTTAGATTTATCTCCTTTACCGGCTCAATGGAAGTTGGAATCCGTATAAATGAACTTGCTGCTAAAGTGCAACCAGGTCAACTTTGGCTGAAACGTGTAGTGGCGGAAATGGGGGGCAAGGATAGTATTGTAGTTGATAAAGAAACTAATGTCTCTGTTGCGGCCAAAGGTGTCGCTGCTTCTGCTTTTGGTTTCCAGGGGCAAAAATGTTCAGCATGCTCAAGAGCTATTGTTGATCAATCTGTCTATAATGACTTTCTGAGAAAATTAAGGATGGAAGTCGACAAATTAAGCGTTGGTTCTGCTGAGATGAACTATCCAATGGGTCCCGTTATCAATCAGAATGCCGAAAAAAATGTATTGAAGTATATTAATATTGGCAGGAATCATGGGAAAGTTTTAACCGGTGGTCGTAAAATTGGCGGAAATGGCTATTATATAGCTCCGACGGTTATATGTGATGTTAAACCTGATGCAAGGATCTCTCAGGAGGAAATATTCGGTCCCGTACTTGCAGTTATAAAATCCCGTAACTTTGATGAAAGTATTAAAATTGCAAATAATACTAAGTTTGGATTAACAGGTGCTGTTTATACTTCCAATAGTAAGAAACTTGAAAAAGCTAAAAATGAATTATTTATTGGGAATCTTTATTTCAACAGGAAATGTACCGGAGCTTTGGTTGGTGGTCATCCTTTTGGAGGATTCAATATGTCAGGTACTGATTCCAAAGCCGGGGGAAGGGATTACCTGCTTCTGTTTATGCAAGGTAAGCTTATAAGTGAAAAAATTATGAATAAATAAAGGAGCCTCAATGAAGATCCATGAATATCAGGCTAAAGAAATTCTTAAGCAATATAATGTCCCCGTTCAGGATGGAATTGCAATAAAAGACATTTCTGAATTCGATAATGCGATTCAGCAGCTCCAGCAAAGAGGAATAAACCAGTTTGTTGTCAAATCTCAGATCCATGCCGGCGGAAGAGGAAAGGGGAAAATCTACAACCCCGGCAACAGGGATGAACTGATCCTCGAAGGAGGTGTTAAGTTTACTACCTCTGTTGATAAAGCAAAAGAATATGCCAGGAAAATGCTTGGTAATCTTTTGGTGACCCATCAGACCGGTACTGAAGGTAAAATTGTCCGGACTCTTTTTATTACTGAAGGACTGGATTACAAAAAAGAATTTTATCTGGGAATTCTGCTTGATAGGGCTGTTTCTAAAAATGTAATTATGGCTTCCACTGAAGGGGGCGTTGAAATTGAAAAAGTAGCAGCGGAGACTCCTGAAAAAATAATTAAGGAATGGATTGACCCTGTGGTTGGTCTTCAGCCATTTCAGGCAAGAAAACTAGCTTTTTCGCTTGGTTTAGATGGTGAAGCTTTCAAAAATTTTATTAAATTTATCCCGCAGCTCTATAAGGCCTATGTTGAAACAGATGCTTCTTTGCTTGAAATAAATCCTCTTGTTATCACAAACGACAATAAAATTGTAGCACTTGACGCTAAAGTAAATATTGATGACAATGCGCTTTATAGGCATAAAGATTTTGAAGGAATGCGGGATTTCAATGAAGAAGATCCTCTCGAAATCGAAGCTTCAAAATATAATCTCAACTATATTAAACTTGAAGGTAATGTCGGTTGTATGGTAAACGGGGCTGGTCTTGCTATGGCTACAATGGATATAATAAAACTTGCAGGAGGGGAACCGGCAAACTTTCTTGATGTAGGCGGGGGTGCAAATAAAACCACCGTTGCTAATGGGTTTAAAATAATTCTGTCCGATCATAACGTTAAGGCAATTCTGATTAATATATTTGGCGGAATTGTCCGGTGTGATAGAGTTGCACAAGGCGTTATTGATGCTGCTTCTCAAATAAGGATCAATGTTCCTGTAGTTGTTAGGCTTGAAGGGACTAATGCACAGGAAGCTGGCATACTTTTACAGAATTCCGGCCTTAATTTTGTCGTTGCCGGAAGTCTTAAGGATGCAGCTGAAAAAGTTACTTCTGTTCTTAAAAAGTGAGTTTTTAAGAGATTTTCGCATAATATTTATTAGAAGTTACTATATTTCAACTTGATTTTTGGTTATATTAACAATACTTTTTAAGTATAGTTTTATTCCACTGGAGTAGTGAATGTCATTTATGGATTCTTATTTTTATGACGATGAGAACCTGCCTTTAGAGAATCATAATATTGATGAAGAAATTCTTAGAGTCAAAAAGGTTCTGGATCAGGGTAATATCTTTTCTGCTGTCGAATCAGTCGAAGAAACCCTCCAGAATTGTATTGAAAATGACCGCTATGAAGATGGACTCTTCCTTTGTGATAAATTAATCGATGTCTTTCCTTATAACTCTGAATATTGGCTGAGAAAAGGGATCGTTCTTAACGGATTATACAGGTTTGAGGAAGCTATAGAATGCTATAATAAATCGTTATCCCTGAATCCGTGCGATTCTGAAGTTTTAATCGATAAAGCTACAGCTGAAGAGAATCTCGGTCTGATAGATCAGGCAAAAGAATCTCTCGAATCGGTTCTGAAAAATGATTCTCAAAATGATGAAGCCCTCTTTAGCATCGGCCTCCTTCTCCAGCATCAGGAAAAATTTACCGAAGCTGTACAATATTTTAAAAAAGCTGTCAAAATCAACACTGAGTATTCTGAAGCATTCTATGAACTTGGCTTTTGTTATGAAAATCTTGAACAGTTTGACGATGCCTTGGCTGCTTATAACCGCTATATCGATATCGAACCTTATAGCGCCAATGGTTATTATAACCGGGGAATTATCTATGTTAAATTGAATATGCTTGAAAATGCGATCGATAGCTATGAACTTGCTATATCCCTGAACCCTAATTTTGCAAGCGCATATTTTAATAAAGGGAATGCCCTTGCCGATCTTGGTAAGCATCAGCAGGCAATTGAGGCATTTAAGGAAGCCTATCTGATTGATAACACTGACGAAGCCTGCTGCTTTAATATAGGCAACATCTATGAAGAGCTTGGCGATATTACAAGTGCTATTAAATATTATACAGATGCCATAAATCTGAACAATGAGTATTATGAGGCCTTCCTCTCTCGCGGATTTTGCTATGATACTCTCGGTAAATTCCATCTGGCATTAAAAGATTTTAATCATGCAATCTCTTTATCCCAGGATTGTGCCGAAGCATGGTATGCTAAGGCCGATCTCGAATATTCATTAGGTCAGCTTCAGGAAGCCATTACAAGTTATACTTCCGCACTTAAGTTGGAACCGGAAAATTTCCAGGTATGGTTTAATCTGGCTGAAACTTATTTTGAAATGGGGGACTGGCTTGAAGCTATCAATGCTTATAATCAATGTATTTCCCTTAATCCTCATGATGCCGCTTCTCATTATGGTAAGGCAAAAGTTAATTTTATTATTAGCAGACCCAAAGAAGCAATCGATTGCTTAAAATCAGCATTCTCTATTGATCCTTCAATAAGATCTGAATTTGCAAAAGAATATCCTGAGATCAGATCATCTAAACTTTTCAAAAAACTGCTCGGGGAATATTGATAATCAAGTCACATTTTTCATTAAATATTTTGTAGTGTATTTCCACTGCTGTATATTTGAGCTGTTCTCTTTTTATTATTAATTAATCTGTTAAATGAAAGATTCCTTTCACTTGAATACAAAAATAATTGGATTATTAGGACATCCTATAAAACAATCTTACTCACCTTTTATTCATAATGTTACTGTTGAATTAAAGAAACTTGATTATATATATCTTCCCTTTGACGTTCCTGCGTCTAACCTTAAAAATGCGCTTAAAGGAATGATCGCTCTTGATATCAAAGGTTTTAATATAACTATCCCTCATAAAGAGAGCATTCTTCAGTTTATGAACGATGTATCCGAAGAAGCTTCTATAATTGGTTCTGTTAACACGGTTGTTAATGACGACGGAAAGCTTACAGGATATAACACAGATGTTAACGGAATCCTTGAATCTCTTAATCCATATAAAGATGATATTTCGGGTAAAGCGGTTACCGTTGTAGGTGCGGGCGGTTCCGCACGTGCTGTAATTTATACTCTTATCCGGTATTTCAAACCTGCTGTTATTCATATAGTCAATAGGACAGAACAGCGTGCCGAAGCCTTGAAAAAATATTTTAGCGATAAAATGAAATATGATGGGATAAAAACTAAAGAATTATTCCCACCGGACCTTGTAGAAATCTTCAGCAATTCAAAACTTATCATCAATGCTACTCCGGTTGGGATGTTCCCGGCTCAGGACGATATTATTACCACACTTGAAAATTCATTCGTTAAAGATCAGATTATTTTTGACCTGGTTTATAACCCCCCACAAACCAAACTCCTTAAGTTGGCTTCCTCACGTGGTGCAATTCCGGTAAATGGATTAAAAATGCTTGTTCACCAGGCGGCTAAATCTTTCGAGCTATGGACAAATGAGGAAATGCCGTTCGATCAGATCTATAAGTCCCTTCAGCTCTTTATCGGGGATTAATAATCAGTTATTTCCCGGTTTTCGGTTCCATTTAAGATTTTAATCCCGTTAAGTTAAATAGAATCCGCTCCTCCTTCGTTGCCGAATAACAAATCTTTGTTTATTTTATAAATAACAAGATGGGTTTATATTGTCAGGCTCATTAAAAATATTATCTATTGATATCCTGATTTACCTGATCTGCCTTCTTGGTTTTATCAACCTTGTAGATAAGGCAAACCTTCCATTCGAAATAAGTTCTGCCCGCAATGAAGTAAAATTAACTCAAAATTATCAGGGACTAAAAAAAGGAGATAGGATATTCTCAATATATGGGAAAAATGTTTCTACTATTGAAATGATTGAAACTATTATTGATGGTAAGCAGATAAATGATATTGTCCCCTTAATAATTCAAAGAAATGGTCTCTCATTTAATAGTTCAGTTTATCTTATCCCGTTTTATTCAACTTTATATGATTCCGTAATACTGGTTATAGGATCACTCTTTTTTATATTAGGACTATTCGTTTATAATAAGGGGAGTGAGCGTAAACCATCTGAAATATTCCATTGGGCATCTGTATGCACCGGTTCAATAATACTGTGTACCTGGGGAAATTATAATTTCCTTCCGCTGTTTCTGGGATATGTTACCAGATTCCTGTTCCATGCATCATATACATTGGTCCCTGCCCTGTTCCTTCACTTTGCATTTGTCTTTCCGTCCGACAGGGAGTCACGTGGCAACAAGATTATCTGTTTTTTTTATTCTGTTGCTGTCATGCTATCAATTGCCCTTAATTTGTCATTCCTGTTGGGCGCTTACTACCAGTCTGTTCCTTCAATAAACCAATACCTGATCCTCTTTAATGTTCACCGCATTTATTTTATTCTGGGGGTTATTGTATCGGTTACAGTTTTTACTCAGTCCTTTAAACATGCCGAAGTCGAATCAGAAAAAAAGAAACTTAAATGGCTTTTGTTTGGATTCTTTATCGGGCCAATCTGCTATATTTTGCTATGGATACTCCCCGAAGTATTTCAGATTAAATTTGTACCCGAGCTTTTTGTTATAGTATTAATGCTTGCAGTGCCCCTTTCATTTGCAATCTCTATAATAAAGTACCATCTTCTTGATATCGATCTTGTAATAAACAGAAGTATAGTTTATTCTATTGTACTTGTTGGACTCTTTATTATTTATGGATCTGCTGTCTATTTGATTTCAGATATTGTTAATTCCCAGTTTGATAAAACATTATCTTCTACTCTGGTTGTAATGGTCATCGCAATTTTATTCCAGCCTGCTAGAACCCTTATTCAGAAAATGGTAGATCAGAAATTCTTTAGGGTACAATATGATTTCAGAAATACAATAAATCATTTCCTCACAGATATAAAGGAATGCACCGATTTAAATTCATTGGGGGAAATGATTGTAAACAATATAAATGCCATATTCCATATAGAGAAAGTAGGAATAGGTCTGATAAATGATGTTGAACTCAATTTCTTGAACTATAGCGGTTACGAATATTGGGATTCTGCAGAATTTACTGGTTTAGTCCTTGCTGCCGGATCTCCCTCTGCCTTAAAAAATAAACTTGAACCCGGGATTAATATTGCCTACGGTGACAATAAATTATTTTCCTCTATGGGCATTGCAGCACTATTCCCTTTGTCAGGATCAGATCAGAAAATATCCGGATTCCTTGCTGTGGGAAATAAAAAGTCAGGACAAAAATATAGCGTTGAAGATATCGACCTCCTTAAAACTATTGCCTCTGAAACCGGTGTTGCTATAGATCGGATTCTTCTTCAGCAGAAATTTATTTTCGAACAGATGCAGAAACAAAAACTGGAAGAACTTGATAAACTCAAATCTTTCTTTATATCAAGCGCAGCGCATGAATTGAAAACCCCTCTCACTTCCATAAAAATATATTCCGAACTCGCCGGGATTGATCCGGAAAAAAAAGAATACCTTAATATCATTGATGGTGAATGCGACAGGCTTTCACGCCTGATTGATAATCTTCTCGATATCTCCAGGATTGAAAGAGGGGAGAAAAAATATGAACTTTCCCCTTGTAACCTCAATTCTGTTTTGGATGATGCTCTCAAAGTAATGGAATATCAGTTTAGGATTGAAAATTGTCAGGTTGATTACCACATCGATAAGAATGATATGGAAATCCTCGCTGACCCTGATTCGGTTATTTCTGCTTTGATCAACCTGTTCTCCAATGCACTTAAGTATTCTCTTCCTCCTAAAAAAATAATAGTCAGATTATGCAGGGAAGGTGAAGATTTAGTTATTTCTGTTATTGATAACGGGATCGGCATTATCGAGGAAGAAATACAAAAAATATTGCAGCCGTATTATCGGTCAACTATGGTAAGAAATAGAAATTTTATCGGTACGGGTATTGGTCTGGCCCTTGTCAAACATATAATGGAAGCCCATAAGGGTTCAATTAAAATAAGCAGCAGTGAAAAGGGAAGTACTTTTTCTCTATATTTCCCATTATTGAAATTATAGGTGAAACATGAAGAAAGTATTGTTAGTTGAAGATTCTGTTCCTATTGCTCAGGGGGTCCAGCTGGGTCTGACTGATGAGAATTTTGAAACTGATATTTCTTACGATGGAGAGGAGGGTTTTCAAAAGGCTATAAAAGGCCCTTATGATATTATCCTTCTTGATCTTATGCTTCCTCATAAAAATGGCATTGATATCTGCCGGGATCTTAGAAAAGAGGATGTCCTCACCCCCATTATTATCCTTACAAGCAGAAAAACTGAAACAGATAAAATTCTGGGGCTGGAAGTCGGTGCCGATGACTATGTTACTAAACCATTTAGCATCAAGGAACTCATCGCCCGGATGCGTGCTGTAATGCGTAGAAGTGAAAAAACTTTCAAGGAAACTGAGGATTATTCCTTTGGTAATGTTCAAATTCATTTTAAACAGATGGAAGCCTGCAAATCCGGAATTCCTGTTAAATTAACAACTACTGAGTTTAAAATTATGAAATATTTCAGCCAGCATGAGGGAGTCGTTATTACCCGGGATAATTTCCTCGACGATGTCTGGGGTTATGATTCTTTCCCGACAACTAGGACAGTGGATAATTATATCCTATCATTAAGAAAAAAAATCGAAGATGACCCTGCTAATCCGGTTCATTTAATAACCGTCCACTCCGCCGGATATAAATTTGTCAAATGATCTGGATATATAATATTTAATATCTCTTTTTCTATTTACCCTTCCCCCGACCATAGTTGGCAGTTATGTGGAATCGCTCCTAAAATGAAGGACTCCCTTTCATATGTATTGCTTCTACCTAAAAAGGTGTCGGTTAATTCGTGTTTAATAAATAAATATGAAAAGTATTTTAATACTTTTTTTGATAAAAACACCTGATTACCTATATTTGCATGCCATTTCGGAAAGGTGCAGGAGTGGCTGAACTGGCACGCCTGGAAAGCGTGTGTACCTTCACGGGTACCGAGGGTTCGAATCCCTCCCTTTCCGCATTCACAAATAGAGCCTCAAATACGCTGCTATTCTGCATCTTTTGAGGCTTTTTTGATGTTTAGATTCTTTCTTATGTTTGAATATTAGTTTTTATTAACAAATTGACTCTTATAAAGAAATATCCTGAATATAAAAAGTGAAGAATATTTTTGCTAAAATTGCAGTGTCAGTTATTTCTATACTCCTATTTGCAGGATGGGGGAGTACAGGGCATAAAATCATAAATCAAAACATTACAGTCTGTTTCCCCTCATCTATGAATTTTCCTTCTTATTGGAGCGATACTTTAACTGCTCATGCCTCAGATGCTGATACTCGAAAAAGCAGTGATCCTTCTGAATCTCCTAAACATTTTATCGATATAGATAATTACTCCGAATTTATTTCAAACGGATATATCAGCCAAAGTTATGATACTAATGTTATTATTCATGGCTCTGCTTATGTAGTTAATGAAGGTACTCTTCCCTGGGCAATCCAATGGACTGTAGATTCCCTTCGCATCGCGTTCCTGCAAAAAAACTGGCATAAGGCAATGCTTTTCTCTGCAGATCTCGGCCACTATGTTGGCGACGGTCATCAGCCCCTTCATATTACTCAAAATTATGATGGCCAGTTAACTGGCCAGAGCGGTGTCCATTCAAGATATGAAACTACTCTTGTCGGGCAGTATCAGAGCAGCATAGTTTATTCAAATAACAAAGCTTCCTATGTCTCAAATATCAGTAATTATGTTTTCGATTTTATATATCTCGATCATAAATATGTGGATTCGGTGCTTAATGGTGATAAGGTGGCAACTGCCTATGCCGGCAGGAATAGTGGAACAACTTATCTTCAGAAATATTGGGAATTATGTGGCAGTCAAACTATCTTATTAATGAAGAATGCTTCTAAATCTGTTGCGGATCTCATCTATACTGCCTGGGTTGATGCAGGCAGCCCTGACCCGAATGGAGCCGCTCAGGTTACCCTGTCTCTTACTGCATTAATTCAGGGACTGTATAATGGAACTTTAATGGTATCAGATTCTGTAACGGTTGAATTGCATAATTCTGCTTCTCCTTATGCATTAGTGGATTCAAAAAAAGGAATTCTTAATACGGCAGGCACTGGCACTTTTAGTTTTTCAACCGCTGTAAATGGTACTCCATATTTTATTGTGATCAAACATAGAAACGCTGTAGAGACATGGAGTGCATCAGCACAATCTTTTACTTCCAACACCCTTAATTATGATTTTACTACCTCTCAGGCTAAAGCTTATGGTGGCAATCTTGTCTTGAAAGGAACTAAGCTGTGCCTTTATAGCGGGGATATAAACCATGATGGACTTGTTGATCTGTCTGACCTGCTTGCGGAAGATAACGATAATTTAAGTGCTGTTTCCGGCTATGTAGTTACTGATCTGAACGGCGATGGATTGGTTGATCTAAGTGACCTTCTGATTGCTGATAATAATAATACTCTTGCTGTCTCTAAATCTACTCCATAACAGGCTATTTAAAATATATACATCTGCTGTGTGCCGGGAATGTTATTTTGAAGAATCGGGGATAAATTCTTTTTGTGGCTTAATTATGGTCTTATTGTCGTCTTGATATCATCTTAATACTTCTGTTACGCCATGTACATACTGAATGGATACAATAAGTGAAAACTATTTTCAACCATTTCAACCAGCTCCCCCTATTAATAGTAGCTCCGTTTCTCCTTTTTTGACCATTTTATCATCTGCTGACTCCTGATATTGGTTAAGAAATGTTTCTATAACCGCAGACTTCCTTTCTTATTGATATTTCCTCTGCATTGTTCTATTTTTCTTCTTTTATTTGAATTTCGTATGCAGACACAAACTCCCTTAATGTCACAATATAATAAGATTAAGCAGGCCTATCCTGATACCATCCTATTATTCAGAATGGGTGACTTCTTTGAGACCTTTGAGGAGGATGCCAAAATTGCTTCTAAAGTACTTGGCATTACTTTAACAAAAAGAGGGAACGGAATGGCAGAGGATACTCCTCTTGCAGGTTTCCCCCACCATGCTCTGGATACTTATCTGCCTAAGCTTGTACGCGCGGGTTATAGGGTTGCTGTATGTGAACAAATAGAAAATCCCAAGTTTGCTAAAGGAATTGTAAAAAGGGAGGTAATAGAAGTAGTTACGCCGGGGGTTGCATTCTCCGATAAGCTTCTCGATCATAAAAGAAATAATTACCTTATGGGTGTTTGTATCAGGGATTCCATTACCGGTATTTCCTTTTGCGATATTTCTACTGGTGAATTTTATACTTACGAAGTTCCTTTAAGTCATTTACCCCAGCAGATCGAAACAATAAATCCTGCTGAAATACTAATCCCTAAAAAGGATAAGGACTATCTTACAACACTTATTTCAAAACTGGATCATTCAATAAAAATTACAAAACTGGATGACTGGATCTATAACTACGAGTATGCTAAAGAACTACTTATCATGCAGTTCAAAACAGTTAATCTCAAAGGCTTTGGAATTGAATCTTTAATTGCCGGCATAATTTCATGCGGGGCTGTGCTTAATTATTTGCAGGAAACTCAGAAAGCAAATCTCTCCCACCTTCAGAATGTCTCTGTCTATAATCCATCCGAATATATGAATCTTGACCATTCTACAAAAAGAAATCTCGAGATTACTTTTTCAATGCACGAGGGTTCAAGAGAAGGATCATTAATTTCGATTCTTGATAAGACAGAAACTGCTATGGGCGGCCGGCTTCTTAAGAAATGGCTTTCCGCTCCCCTTATTAAACTAGACCCTATACTAAAACGCCAGCAGTCAGTTGAGGAGCTCGTAATAAATAGCGGTATAAGAAGAAAAATAATCGATGAACTTAAAGAAATAGGTGATCTCGAAAGACTCATTTCCAAGGTCTGCACGGGAAGGGCTAATCCACGGGAAATTGTTAATATTAAAACTTCACTCCAAAAACTTCCTGCAATAAAAGACCTCCTTGCCTCATCTAACGGTAAAACTTTAATCCAGGTCAGCACTAGTCTTTTGCTGCTTGATAATTTAATTGAAAAGATAGATAAAGCAATTATTGATTCTCCTCCTCTTAGTCTTGCCGATGGGGGAGTAATCAAAAATGGTTTCAGCCCTGAATTGGATGAACTGAGAGATATCTCCCTTCATGGCAAGGATTGGATTGCCAATCTTCAGAAATCAGAAAGGGAAAAAACAGGAATCTCCTCGCTTAAGGTAAATTTCAATAAAGTATTCGGCTATTATATTGAGATAAGTAATGCAAATAAGGATAAAATTCCCCCTGATTATATAAGGAAACAAACTCTCGTAAACCACGAAAGATATATAACCCCGGATCTAAAGGCTTATGAAGATAAAATTCTTAATGCCGAGGAGAAGATATACGATCTCGAATCCCAGCTCTTTAACGAAATAAGATTGACTGTCGCCGATGAAGCAGAATCTATTCAGGTGAATGCACGTCTCATCGCTATGCTTGATTGCTTTGTCTCTCTTGCCGAATGCGCGGTTCAGTACAGTTATGTTAAACCTGAATTGGATGAGGGCGAAGATATTGAGATTATCGGTGGCCGCCATCCGGTTGTCGAAAGGATTCTCTCCCCCGGAGAGAAATACACACCCAATAGCTGTAAAATGAATAACAGCAAAGATCAGATAATTATACTCACCGGTCCTAATATGGCAGGTAAATCAGTTTACTTAAGGCAAATAGGTTTAATCGTGCTCCTTGCCCAAATCGGTTCTTTCGTTCCCGCTCAATCCGCTAGTATCGGAATTGTTGATAGAATATTTACAAGAGTGGGAGCAAGTGATAATATTATTGCAGGCGAAAGTACATTCCTCGTAGAAATGCAGGAAGCAGCTAATATTATTAACAATGCAACTTCTAAAAGCCTTATTCTTCTTGATGAAATAGGACGTGGAACCAGCACATTCGATGGTATCTCAATTGCCTGGTCTATTACCGAATATCTCCACGAAAACCCTGCTATTGCAGCAAAAACTCTCTTTGCCACCCATTATCACGAGCTTAATGAGATGGCTGAGCTGTTTCCTCGAATCAAAAACTATAAAGTTGAGGTTCGTGAATATGATGATAAGGTCATTTTTCTCCATAAAGTAAGCTCAGGAAGGGCGGATCACAGTTATGGAATACAGGTGGCACAAATGGCCGGACTTCCTGTTTTTATTACAAACCGTGCGAAAGAAGTTTTGTTAAATCTTGAAAGTAAAGAACTTACGCCATATGAGCTAAAGAAAGAAAAACTCAGTAAAATGAAAAATGATCTTAGTAATCAGATTAGTTTGTTTGAAATTAAGGATGATAAGTTAAGGAATGAAATTAACGAAATTGAAATAAATAACCTTACTCCTATTGAAGCTCTCAATAAACTTAGCGAACTTAAGAAAAGGATAAAAGATAATGCATAAGATCATTCAGTTTATCCCGTGTATGTTTTTAATTATGGTGGCATGCTCCTGTAATAAAAATTATACTCCAGAACAAAGGAACTATATCTCCCGGATTGAGCAGCTCAGGGAATCAAAGAATATTTCTTTTAAGAACGATGATGATTCTCCATTTAACCATAAATCAAAAATACACTTTGCTCCTCTTAAATATTATGATATTGATCCGTCATTTGTTTTTAAAAGTAAGCTGCAGGAATACGGGGTTAAAGATACTATCAAAGTTTTCGGTACCAAGGGGGATCAGAGAAAAGCAGTCCGGTTCGGTTTTGTAACATTTAATTATGATAATATGGATTATAAGATGAATGTTTACAAAGGTACTGCAAAAAATGGTCAGGAATATTATAGCATTTGGTTTACAGATAAAACAACTGGAAATGAAACCTACGGCGTCGGCAGGTATCTGGATTTTGAATATAACCCCGACCCTGCCTTTATTTATACTATAGATTTTAATCTGGCCTATAATCCGTATTGCGCCTATAGTCCGGATTATTCCTGTGCAGTTCCGTTAAAAGAAGACCATATCGACATTTCGATCAAAGCCGGCGAAAAGAAATTTCATTAGACTCAGACCGCAGCGGCTTTTTCCATTAGCTTCTTTCTCGTATAAGCAATCAACCCGCCTGCATCAATAATCGCCTGCCTTGCTTTAGGTAATGGTTCTATAGCAAACTTCTTGCCGCTTGTAATATTTTTAACTTCCTTCTCTGTTATCTCAAGTTCATCATTTTCATTAGCTTCGATATCAGGACAGATGATTGTTCTTAATCCCAGGTTACACGAATTCTGTAAAAAGATTCTGGCAAAGTTCTTAGCTATTATAATTAACTCCCATCCTTTTAAAGTTGAAGCTGCCTGTTCTCTTGAAGAGCCGCAGCCGAAGTTATTATTTGCTACTATAACACTATTGGGGGCTATTTGTTTACTTATCAGCTTTGAATTAAACTCCTTATAATCAATAAAAGCATACTGTGGAGTTTCACTCGGAAGTACTGTCGCCATAAACCTGCCCGGATAAATCGCATCTGTGGATATATCATCACCAAGTTTTAATACTACTTTAGTTTTCATGTTAATTTACTCCTATTCTTGGATCAGTAATTTCTCCGGTAATTGCACTTGCCGCTGCTACTGCGGGTGAACAAAGATAAACATCAGAGTTGGGATTCCCTTGCCTTCCCTTAAAGTTTCTGTTTGTTGTTGAAAGTGAAACTTCTTTATCTCCTAATGCCCCCTGATGAACTCCCAGACAGCATCCGCAGCCTGGATTCATTATCATAGCTCCTGCATTAATTAAATCCATAAGATACCCTCTGGTCATCGCTTCTTTATATATTTTCCAGGAAGCAGGAAATATCAGCATCCTTGTACCTTCTGCAACTTTCTTCCCTTTTAATATTGAAGCTGCAATTTCAATATCATCAATTCTTCCGTTTGTACAGGAACCAATTACAATCTGATTAACTTTTACTCCTGATACTTTATCAATTGCCTTAACATTATCTACTGTATGAGGGCATGCAATTTGCGGTGTAAGTTTACTTGCATCAATCTCAACAACCTGTTCATAAATTGCATCTGCATCGGGCACTATCATATCAAGTTTATCCTTTACACCTGCTTCTTCTCTTAAGTAACGGACGGTTTCTTCATCCGGTGGAACGATACCCGATGTCGCTCCGGCTTCAACAGCCATATTGCATAAAACAAGTCTTCCGGATGTCGACATTTTCCTGATTGTATTACCATGGAATTCAATTACTTTAAAGTTGGCACCTTGTGCGGAAAGTTTTCCTATAAGATTAAGTATTATGTCTTTGGGAGAAACAAATTTTGGAAGTTCTCCTGTAACTATAACTTTAATTGTTCCGGGAACTTCAACGTTCAGTACAGTTCCGAGCGTCCAGACACTTGCCATCTCTGTCGCTCCAATTCCAAATGAGAACGCGCCAAGCGCACCATGAGATGTAGTATGACTGTCTGTGCCAACAACAATATAACCCGGTCTTATATACCCGTTTTCCGGGAGAATTTGATGACAGATCCCTCCCTGATCTCCGCGTATATCATGAAATTTTGTTATCCCTTGTGCCGAAACAAATTCACGTATCTTTTTCTGGTTTGTTGCAGTCTTCGCACTTTCCGCCGGTACACGGTGATCAAATATGATTGCTATTTTTGAAGGGTCCCATACTTTTGGTTCAAGTTCGGTTCCTTTATATACTTCAAGAAATTGATTTATAACTAATGCACCATTTTCATGTGACATTGCAACATCTACCAAAGGTTCAACTACATCGCCAACTTTAACTGATGTCTGACCCGTCGCCTTTGCTAAGATTTTCTCAACTATAGTCTTTCCCATAGATTTAATTCTCCTGATTATTATATAATTCCTTTTTCTTTATAAATTTTTATCTCATCAACAGAATAACCAAACTCTTTTAGCAGCTCTTCTGTATGCTGGCCCAAAGCAGGTGGCGGTGTCTCTACCTCTGCTGTGGTTTTATCAAACTTAGCTGTTAAATTAAACAATGGAATTTCACCAATGCCCGGAGTGTTGATTGTCTTCAAAGTCTTCCTGTGCTTTATCTGCGGTTGATTTAATGCGGATTCGAGTGAAAGAATTTCACCTGAAGGGATCCCTTTTTGATTCAAAGCGTCAACCCAGCAGGAAGTATTTTTTGCCTTCAGTTTTGCCTCAAGAATGGGTGTAAGTTCTTTCCGGTTTTTCTTTCTTGTATCTCTTTCCTTAAACCGGGGGTCCTCTTTTAACTCTGGAACTTCAAGAATATCACAGAGTTCATGCCATTGCTCCTGTTTATTTGCTGCAATATTAATATATCCATCCTTTGTGCTGAATGTTCCTGATGGTGCTGCCGTGAAATTGTCATTGCCCATAAGTGCCGGCTGATTGCCTCCTATTAAAAGATTCGCTGCAACCCAGCCCATATATGGCATTATTGAATCTAACATCGCTATATCGATAAACTGTCCCTGTCCGGTTCTTTCTCTGAAAAACAAAGCACCCATTATTGCGAATGCTGCATTTATTCCGCCTACAGTATCACAAACCGGAAATCCTGCCCTTAAAGGATTCAGACTCTCGTCTCCGTTAATGGCCATTACTCCGCTCAATCCCTGAATTATCTGATCATATGCCGGTTTAAATGCATCAGGCCCGGTTTGTCCGAATCCCGATATTGCACAATAAATTATCTTTGGATTAATCTCACTCAGGCTCTCATATGAAAACCCTAATCGGGCCATTACACCCGGACGGAAATTCTCAACTATTACGTCAGCTTTGCTTACAATTTTACGGAAGATTTCTTTTCCTTCCTCAAATTTCATATTCAGTGTCAGTGATTTCTTATTAGCATTCTGTGCTAAGAAACTGGTCCCCATTAACTTCTTATTATATTCGTTTACAATCCCAAGCTTTCGGGCCAGGTCGCCATCTACAGGGTTCTCAATTTTTATTACTTCTGCACCGCAAAGCGCTAAATGAAGTGTAGCAAATGGACCCGCTAAAACATTTGTTAAATCTAATACCCTGATTCCCTCTAATAATTTCATAATTTTAACCGATTCAATTTATTTTTGATATTTCCGGAATTTTACCTGTTTTGTATATTACTCCGGGAAGTTCCCTCTTAAAATACTCGGCTGCCTCTTTAGCAACAGCTATTAATTTATTCAGCTGAATATCATTTCTTAAATTCATCTTTTGAAACATATGGACAAGATCCTCGGTTGCAACATTTCCGGCAGCTATAGCAGTGAAAGGACATCCACCTAATCCTGCAAATGAAGATTCAAATGATCTTACGCCAGCCCTGAAAGCTGCAAAGGTATTAGCTAATCCAAGACCGTAAGTATTATGAAGATGGCAGACACACTCTGTTGCAGGATCTGATTTAATGATTGCACCAAATAATCTCTCCACCTGATCTGGTACTGCATGCCCGGCCGTATCTGCAAGACTTATATCCCTTATCCCGTTTTCTAAAAACTTATTAACAAGAGATAAGACTTTCTCTTCGGGGATCTTTCCTTCAAATCCGCATCCGAATGCAGACTGAACTGAAACCTGGACTTTTTTCCCTGACCCCATTACACTTTTTGCCATTGCAATAATCCGTTCAGTAGCTTCCGAAATCGGCATACCTGTATTTTTTAAGGAATGGGTTTCGCTCGCCGAAACTCCCATGCAGAACATCTCTACTCCGCATGCCATCCCCCGTTCCAGTCCCTTTTCATTCAGCACCAGGCCTGACAAAATGATATTCTTTAATTTATTTTCTTCTCTTGCGAAATAATTAAAAAGCACATCTGTGTCCGCCATTTGCGGCATTTTCTTGGGATTAACAAATGAACCTGCTTGAATTATATCTACACCGGTTTCTGCTAATTCTTTTATCCATTGTATCTTTTGTTCAGTAGGAACAACTAACTCTTCTGCCTGAAGCCCGTCCCTGATCCCTACTTCATGTATAATTAAGTTTTTCATGTTCAAAAATTTTATTATAATTTATTTGCAATCGCTTCGGCCATTTCTAATGTTTTACTACTGCCTCCCATATCATAAGTCCTTACTTTACCTTCTGCAATTACTTCAGCAGTAGCTTTTTCAAGCCTATCGCCTAATTCTTTTTCGCCAAGCCAGTCAAGCATCATCTTTGCA
The DNA here is from genome assembly GCA_031292455.1 of Ignavibacteriaceae bacterium. GTDB lineage: Bacteria > Bacteroidota > Ignavibacteria > Ignavibacteriales > Ignavibacteriaceae > Fen-1301. Next base: position 5,383 of record JARLHC010000023.1, on the reverse strand, counting down.
GCAAGAATTGTTGCAATTGGATTTACTTTGTATTGCCCGGAATACTTTGGAGCGGATCCGTGAGTCGGTTCAAATACTGCTAACTTTTCGCCAATGTTTCCCGAACAGCCAAATCCAAGTCCCCCTACCATCTGAGCACAGAGATCAGATATTATATCTCCGTAGAGATTTGGGGCCACAAGTACATCATAATTAAATGGGTTTTTCAATAGCCACATCGTCATCGCGTCTATATTGGCATCATCCATCTGAATTTCAGGATATTCCTTTGCAACTTCTTTGGCAATTTCAAGAAAAAGCCCGTCCGTCGCACGAACTACATTTGCTTTATGTACTACAGTAACTTTTTTACGGTTGAACTTCTTTGCAAAATCAAAAGCAGCGCGGATAATTCTCTCTGAACCTTTCTTTGTATTAATTTTAGTCGAAATTGCATACTGATCCAAAGGTAATTTGCTGAATGCTGAAAAAGGTTTAGATAAATTGGTAAGCACCTCGGCTAATTCCCGGGGAACCGGGTTAAACTCAACTCCCGAATATAAATCTTCCGTATTTTCTCTAAATACAACAATATCAATTTTTTCTTTGTAATTAAGTGGATTTCCGGCGTATGCTTTAATTGGTCTTAAACAGATATATAAATCAAATAATTGACGCATACGGACAATCGGTGATCTGTATATTAGTCCCTTCCCCTTTAATCCGGGTGCTAGCTCAGCTTCAGCCGCTTTCACCGGCTTTGATGTAATTGCCCCGAACATCGAGGCATCTGATTTTTTCAATAAATTAATGGTGCGTAACGGGAAAGCATCCCCCTCTTTACACCAGAATTCCCAGCCTATGTCACCGTGAATATATTCGGCGTTAAGGTTTAGTTTATCAAGAACAATTTTTGCAGCTTCAAGTACTTCTATTCCAATGCCATCACCTGGCAGCCAGGCGATCCTGTATTTAGCCATAATATCTCCGTTGTATTAAGATTATTTATATCCTATAAAATTCTTTAGAAATAGCAAATCAAAATTACTACTAAATAATTGTTCGGCAAAAAAAAGAAACAGTCAAAAACCGGTACTATTTTCCTTATTATCCCTAAATTCATTTCAGGATATCCTTTTTTCGGTTTAACTTCTTGGAAAATAATTTTAACTTAGATAAATGATTAAAAATATTTTCTTCTTATTGTTTGTTTTTATGTTTTGTTCTGGTACTTATGCGCAGGATAAGTTATCAGGGACAGAGGTTAAAAAAACATTTTATCCCAATGGCGTTCTCAAAACTCAGGGGGATTATTGGTATGGCCGCCTGAATGGCCTGTATCTTGAATATTACCCGGATGGTAAATTATGGAAAAAATGGAATTTTGAAGATGGGAAAGAAAATGGCCAATCGGTTTGGTTCTTCCCCGATGGTAAGATAAGCATTGAATGGAATTACAGAAACGGGCAGCGGGAAGGTACCTCTTTATGGTATTATGAAACGGGTGAAAAATGGGCAGCCCAGAATTACAGGAATGGAAAGCTGGAAGGTCTGACTTTTACTTATTATAAAACAGGTGAATTGCAGGGCGAATGGAATTTTACGAATGGTGTCCTCCAGGGGATTTCTAAAACCTATTTTAAATCCGGCAAGGTCGAAGTTGAAAGAAGGTTTGTAAATGGAATTCTGCAGGGAGAAACTAAAGTATTTCACGAGAATGGGGCTGTAGCTCTTGATGCAAATTATAAAAATGACCGGCTTGAGGGAGATGTAAAAATCTTTGATATGGGGGGAATGTTAAGAGTTAAAGATTCCTATGTTGCAAATGAGCTTATTGATAGAATAAGATATGACTATAAAGGAAAACTTGAAAACCAGGAAAAAACAACTAAGGATTTTTATCCTGATGGAACAATAAAACAGGAAGTGTTTATTAAGGATGGTAAAAAAGAAGATTTTAGTAAAAACTATTATGATAGCGGATTCCTTAAAGAGGAATGGCATTATCTCCATGATACTCTGGATGGCTATTCTTATAATTATTACGAAAATGGTTCTGTTAAAGAGGAATTAGTTTATGATAAGGGAATTAGGAAAGGGGATTCAAAATTATATTATCCTTCAGGCATTATAGAATCAGAAACGATGTATGATAACAATAGAAAAAATGGAATCTATATTACTTATTATGATACAACGGGAGGGCTCAAATCATCGGCTTACTATCTGAATGATCTTTTGAACGGCCCATATAAGACTTTTTATGAAAATGGTCTTATTAAATCAAGGGTAAATTATCTGAAGGGTTTGACTACAGGTAACATGATTACATATTTTAAATATGGTGCAGTAAAACAGGAGGAGAATTATTCCAACGGTAAACTTAATGGATGGTTAAAAGAATATTTTGAGAACGGCAAATTGAAAAAAGAAGAAATGTATAAGGATGGAAAGCTTGAAACCAAAAAAGAATATAATATTGCTGGAGATCTTATTTTAACATTTGGGTATAAATAATATGAAAACTTGTCTTGTCTTGTTGGTCCTCATTTCTATGTCAGTTTCATACGGACAAAATGGTCCTTTGAATTCTTACTATGATAATGGAAAATTAAAAAGTGAAGAAAATTATAATACTGGCAAACTTAACGGCCTGTGCAGGTATTATTTTGAAACAGGAGTTCTGAAAGAAAAGATAAATTATAACAGCGGTATTAAACAGGGCGAAGATTATATTTATTATCCCGATGGAGTAATAAAAGAATTCTATACTTATGAGAATAACAAATATAACGGACCTTGCAGGACATATTATCCCGATGGGTTTCTGATGGAAACAGGGCAATATAATTCCGGACAGATCGATGGAGTTCTTAAAAGTTTCTATATTACAGGAGAACTCAAAACTTCATTCCCATTTGTCAAAGGGAGTCGGGAAGGGTTATTTCAGGAATATTACACTAATGGCAATTTAATGAGCGAATCTGAATTTCGAAATAATCTCCAGGATGGAACTACTAAATGGTATTACGAAAATAGGACGCTTAAAAGCGAGTATTATTTTATAAATGGAATAATGACCGGCACAGCAAAAGAGTATTACAGTTCAGGTAAAATTATGGCTCTGAAGAATCTTGCCAATAACTACCTTGACAGCCTTAATACTTTTTATTTCGAAAATGGCAATATTAAAAATGAAATAAATTATAAAGAAGGAAAGAAAGAAGGCATCGCAAAATCTTATTATGATGATGGAACTTTGTGGACAGTAGAGAATTATGAAGAGGATAAACTTGAAGGGGAAACAAAAGTTTATCGAAAGAACAAATCCCTTTGGTTCATTGAGAACTATAAAGATGGCGAGCTGAAAATAAGCAGGGAATATTCTGAAAAAGGGGATATTGTTTCTGAAAAGAAATTTTGAGTATAAATAATATGAAAAATAATAATCCGGATCTATTGCAAAAATTTACGGCGGGACTGATACAGATTTCATTGGAAAAAGATATAAATCATAACCTTGATAAAGCATTCTCATGGGTAATCAATGCAGCCAGGGAAGGTGCTCAGGTAATTTGTCTGCCGGAGCTATTCAGGTCCCGGTATTTTTGTCAGAAAGAAAATTTAAATTATTTCGATCTTGCCGAAAGTATCCCCGGTCCGTCTACTCAAACTCTGGGTAAAATTGCTAAAGAAAAAAGAGTAGTAATTATAGCTCCTATTTTTGAAAAAAGAGCTCCGGGAATCTATCATAACACCGCCGTAGTATTAAATACTGAAGGTGAGATTGCAGGACTCTACAGAAAAATGCATATTCCTGATGATCCTTCATATTATGAAAAATATTATTTTACTCCCGGCGATCTTGGATATAAAACCTTTTCTACAGAGTATGGTAAAATTGGAACTCTGATCTGCTGGGATCAGTGGTACCCTGAAGCTGCCAGGTTGACCGCCCTTAAGGGAGCAAGCATACTCTTTTATCCCACAGCAATCGGATGGCATCCTCATGAAAAAGCTGAACATGGTAAACCCCAGTACGATTCATGGATGACCGTCCAGAGGGGACATGCTATTGCAAATGGTGTCTACGTAGCAGCAGTTAACCGGATAGGTATAGAAAAAGAAAATGAAAACTCTGCTGGTATTGAATTCTGGGGCTCATCGTTTATATGCGACCCTCAGGGAACCGTTATTGTCCAGGGCTCCCAAAACAAAGAGGAAATTCTATTGGCTGATATCGATCCGGGAAGGATCGAATACATCAGACGCAACTGGCCGTTTCTGCGTGACAGAAGGATCGATTCTTATTCCGGCATAACCGAACGCTTCCTGGAAGAGAATAATGACTAAAAGGAATTCCATTTCTAATATTAAAGACGAAGTGCAATTCAGGCTCCCCGCAGAATGGGAAAAACATGAAGCTACCTGGATTGGCTGGCCTCATAATAAACAAGACTGGCCGGGCAAGTTTTCCCCCATCCCGTTCGTATATGCTGAAATAGTAAAATATATTTCCCGGGGTGAGATTGTAAGGATTCTTGTAGAGAATGATGACCATGAAAAGAAAGCTAAAAAGGTACTCAAATCCGTCGGTATTGAATTTGATAAAGTTGAGTTCTATAAAATTAAAACGGATAGAAATTGGCTTCGGGATGTGGGACCTCAGTTTGTAATAAGTACTGAAGGTTATATAAATCTTGTGCATTTTAAATTCAATGCCTGGGCTAAATATGATAATTATAAAAAAGATAAAAATATTCCACGGTATATATCCAGGAAAATGAATTTACCGTATGTGCATGCTTTATTTAATGAACATCCTGTAGTTCTGGAAGGTGGAGCAATCGATATTAACGGGAAAGGCACTCTTATTACAACAGAAGAATGCCTTCTGGCTACAAAAATTCAGGTTAGGAACAAAGATTATACAAAAAATGATTATTCTCAAATATTTAATAAATATCTCGGAATAAATAATATCATCTGGCTGGGAAATGGAATTAAGGGAGATGATACCCACGGGCACGTGGATGATCTCTGCAGGTTTGTGAACGAAAAAACATTACTTATCGCTTCTGAGGATAATGCATCCGATGAAAATTATGTTCCGCTTAAAGAAAACTATGAAAGACTTCAGGATGCATTGCTCGAAGATGGCAGTAAACCCGAAATAATAAAACTACCTATGCCTTCCCCGGTTATCTTTAAAGGGGAAAGACTCCCTGCCAGCTATGCAAATTTTTATATATCTAATTATGCGGTATTGGTTCCAACTTTTAATGATCCCAATGACAGGAATGCTTTAGGAATTATCAGTGAGCTTTTCCCTAACCGCGAAGTTATAGGCATTCATTCAGTTGATTTGGTATGGGGACTGGGAACTTTGCATTGTCTTACTCAT
>JARLHC010000108.1 GCA_031292455.1 Ignavibacteriaceae bacterium | reverse complement strand
CTTTCTTTTTATATAAAAGGATTGCAGCGTAAATCAATAGCACGATTATTATTAGTCCGCTTGTAACTGAGAATGTGTCGAAAAATGGAAATAATGGTAGCGAAATTGGTATGAATACTTTACTTAATATTGCCGGAAGTGAATCAAGGTTCTTTATGAATGCAGGAATGCCAAATACTGTCGCCGGATGATTTTCCGGAAAATATCCCATTTTAATTGCAAAATATAATGCATCGATCAGTATCCATGCCGCCGCAAATTTAATAATTCTCTTATCCCTGTTTTTTATAATCCTTTTATCCGTTCCCTTTGTTTTTAAAAATAAGAAGTAAAACATCAGCATTATCACAGGAAATACAATTATTGTTTCCTTCGTGAAAACCGCTGCTAAGAATATTAAAACATGCAGTATGAATAAAATTGGTTTATTCGTTTTATAATAATATCCCATCGTCAGCAGCAGCAGTATGCTTAAAAGCCCTATCAGCAAATCACCCCTTGCGCTTATCCACGAAACATTCCCCGCTAAAAGCGGATGCACCGAATATATCATTGTCCCCAGGAAGGCAGTTATTTTCCTTAAATTAAGAAATTGTAAAAAGAAATAAAGCGCTATGCATGTAAGCACATGCAGCAGCAAATTAGTAAAGTGATACATCCATGGATTGGCTCCGCTGATTAATGCATCTAATATAAAACTTACAGTCTGCATTGGCCGGTAAACCTGGTATAATGACAATCCGGGGGCCCGGAAAAATGCATCCCGCTTGAATGCTTCCCCTATATTATTTAGTTGGCTCAATGACGTGACGTTGTTTTTAATTATCGTTTCATCATCAAGTATGAAATTATAATTCACAACCTTAAAGTAAATAACTAATGGAAGCAGTATTATAAGGATTAATTGAAGCCCTGTGCTCGCAATGAATCTATCGTAAATGCCTGTCGCTTTTTTTGAGTGAGGATACTTCTCTTCTGATGAATTTGATTGTTCTTTTCGAATTGAACCCGGGGGATCTTTAATTCTTCTTTCCTTCGCCATTGTCTTATAATCAGAATAATTCTGTAATTATTATCCATAGCCAGGAACTCGTTCTTTTTAAATTTAAGAATTGCGGTAGGCCAAAACAAGTATTTTTTTACTTGTTTTAAGCTAAATGTCCAGCCAGTAAGTGAATTTAAGTACGAAAATGTTGTCGGGATGTAAATCCAGTAATCCGGAAAAGGATTTGTGAAGACTAAAATCCCCTGTGGTCGCATCATCAGAACGGGTCTGCGTCCAAACCAAATATAATACTGAACCCGGCAGGTATTCCCAGCGAAGTACCGCGTTCCCTCTTAACGATCGGATGTTGAAATCAGGATTATCAAATGTAAATGTAGGCGCCGGTCCCTGTCCATCAGGATCAACTGCGTATGTATTATCTGAACTGTTAAGCGTAATATTCGTAAAGTTATTATATTCATACGACCGTGGTCTGGCAAGCTCTTTTATGCTCGTGTATTTTCCTATCGATACTAACGGCTGAACATAAACTTCAAGACTAAGATCCGGCGTGAATGTCCAGTTCAGTCTGATGCTTGCACCTAAAGTTTTCTGATCCAGCTCCCCGAATACATACCTGTTCCCGAATGTGTTCACTGCATAAATGTCAGAGTACGTCCCTACATACATAACTCTTTGAAAATCCCTGCTTATAAATGGTGCTATGCTTAATGAAATATTCGGCGTAGGACGGTATTCAGCACTTAAATCATATTCAATGGCTCCTTCAATATTTGACTGATATGAATGTACCGCTGCACTAAAAACAGTACTTTTCCTGTCGTCGCTTGTAAGTGTAAAATCGGCCTGCCATCCCGGAGGGCTTAATGTCAATGGCCCCCCTCTTGTTCTGGAATTATTCACTATCCATGGATTATATGCAAAGTCCCAGTTTAAATAATAATAGTTCGTAAACTGGTAATCGCCAAATTGGTATATGCCGTCATTGGTTTTGTTAAAATCAAAATCATAATTACGGAATAGTGCTCCACCTAAGTCCATGTAATGAAAAAAATCATTCGGTGTGGTCCAGTCATATCCCCCGCCGATATGCATATTCAATACATCTGTACGTGAAAGAAATCCTATGTCGTTGCAGTCAAATGAAGGAGTTATAAATCCAAACGCAGAATTAAAAAAACTGTTCCCCTTCTGCTTAACTAAATAAAACCTGCCGGCAAATCCTGTTAGCGATGTCGCATTGCTGTCCACTCGGAAATGAACTGCATCTGGCCGCTGAAAATAATGCTGCGAATTTTCCTGCAGATCAATAAGTCTCTCCCTTGTCCCCTGAATGTATGACATTCCAACCGCCTCTGTTACTACCCACGTTTTTGATGTGTCAAGACTTGTCCAACCGTCAACTCCTCCGGTAAATGCGGACTTATTCGTTATCGCGGAAAGAGATTCATCAAGATAATCCCTTTCCGTGTATGTGGCCATAAATCCTATCCCCTGCTTCCCTTCATTGAATTCTTTTTGAAGTCGCCCAACTCCATAATACGTTAATGGCTCAACTTCATTCTGGTATTTTACACCGTCCAGCTGGTATTTTCCATATTCCCGTTGAGTTATTGCCTGGATAATTCCAACATTCCAGTTGTTTCCGGTTTTTCCCGTTAACTTGGCAGCCCCTAAAATGTGTGTGCCCGAAAGAACACTTGAAAATTCAGCACTGTCGGGTGCGGAACCTTGCGGGTCTCTCCCTATGCGCCTGCTGTAAAAAAGATTCGCACTCGGAAAGTTAAATCCCCAGAAATTCCTCGCGCCCCCGTTTCCAAAATCAAATAATGAAGATCCCTGTACAAAAAATGGACGTTTCTCGGCATAATATGTTTCTACATCGCTCAGGTTTATTACTGCAGGATCAATTTCTACCTGCCCGAAGTCGGGATTAATTGTCGCATTTAATGTCAGGTTGCTCCCTATCCCCATTTTAAGATCGGCTCCGATTCCCGGTGTATATATGGAACCTTTATTAAATGGATCACCTGCATCATGTTGGCTGTATTCCGCTTTCCCTGTTATATAAGGAAGAATTTCTACTTTACCCGGCGGTCTGATTCCGTCAAGCCCTTTCAGATCAATAAACCTGGAAACAAATCCGCCTTCATTCTTTGGGATCTTTACTATATTGTCTTCTTCATTCTTGCGCGCAATTAGTCTCTTTATATTTATTCCCCAAACCTGTGTGTCTGAATTTTTGAATCGTATCTGCGAAAATGGGATCCTTATCTCCGCTGTCCATCCCTTATCGTCAATACGCGCTTTCCCCTCCCATACTGCATCCCATGAATTGTCATCCCAGTCATCATTGTAAAGTACTCCGTCAGTTAATGTCCCCGCGGCATTTATAGTAAAATAATATCCCGACCGTTTATCATGATAAGGATCAAGACAAATTAATAGCCGGTCTGCCGTTACTACATTATCCCGCCTCGTAAGTCTCGCCTGGATAGAATCAGGATGGTCATCGTACATCCTCGCAGCAATATAAAGTGCATAATCATCATACGCTACATATATTTCGGTCTTCTCCGTCGGCTCCGCTCCTTCATCCGGTTCCCTTTGTATGAACCTGTCAATTGATGGCCTCCCCTGCCATGTTGCCTCATTAAGTATTCCGTCAATTGATATATGCTCCGTTGTCCTTACAGCAGTTACACTTGGATGAAGTTTAACTGACTTGTCCGGGCCTCCCGCGTACAACCCGGCAGCAGATAGGATAAATAATATAATGTATATTCTTAATGAGCTCACACAATTCTGCCAATGATTTAATATGAAAATAGCTATTATTTTTTAAAACAATAAGACTATATGATGAACGGTTATTTTTATTTACCGGCGGACAATACAAATCCAGTTCACTATCCCGTTTTCTGGGTTTTATGATCAAGAAGGACGGCTACTGATGGAATTTCGTATGTGGGTTTAATATCAGAATTCCCGTTCTCTATATTCCTTATCCCCGTTGATACCAATGCTGTGTCAATTCCGAATATGTTTCCCATTGCTATGTCGGTTTCAAGTCGGTCGCCTATTAGGAGTATTTTTGAATTATCGGTTTTTAGCTTCGTCTTTATTTCATCAAACATGTATCTGGAAGGTTTGCCGAAATGGAGTTCTAACTTTTTGTGTGTTCTCTTTTCAAGTGCTGTAATTGTAACTCCGGCATCTGTGATCTCTCCGTTTAGTACCGGACATGTATTATCAATATTTGCTGCAAAAAAACGGGCCCCCCTTTCTATCGCTCTTGCAGCTATTTCTATTTTGTCAAAATTTAGCGTCCGGTCAAGTGTTACTATTACTATCTCAATTTCCTCGGGATCATTTGAATAGATCAGCCCTTCCTTCTCTATTTCATTAATGAAATTCTTCTCCCCTATTGCAAAGAATCTGCTTCCCGGAAAGTTGTTTTTAAGGAATTTCTTAATTACAAGTGAAGAATTGATTATTTCATCCGGATCTACGTCTATATTAAAACTCTTTAAAAGAAGAAAATAATCGTGTGATGAACCGGTCGTTTTGTTGGAAATAAAAACTACTTGCTTCCCCTTCTCCTTAAGTTTGTTTATGGTTTTCTCCGCTCCCGGTATTAACTTTTCTTCTGTGCAGATTGTCCCGTCAAGATCGAATATAAATGAATTGTATTTATGAATCAAAATGACAGTTCCTTTTTCATTAACGCAAGTGATTCATCTATCGAATGAGGCTTAAATCCTAATTCGGATTCGGCTTTAATTGTAATGAGTCCGCAACGCAGCGGCCTTTTTGCAGCTTGCTTAAGTTCTTCTGTGGTGATTGCAGTAATAAGTGATTTATCCAGTTTAAAATAGTCTGCTATCCTTAGCGTAAATTCGTACCTTGATATGAATTCCCTCCCCCCGATATTATAAATGCCGTATTTTTTATACTCAATAACTTGATTAATCGCCTGTACAAGATCATCTATATATGTCGGATTATTAATCTGGTCTGTTACAATTCTTATCTGCTTTCCGCTCTTCAGTGATTGAACTACCCACCTTACAAAATCCGGTCGGCTGTCTGCAATTCCGTAAAGTACATTCGTCCTGAAAATAGTAAAGAATGTCCCGCTGGTCTTTAATACATTTTCACTCGCTAACTTTGTCCTGCCGTAATATCCCAATGGATTCGGTTTGGCCCTCTCATCATATGGCCCCCTTAAACCGTCAAAAATATAATCGGTTGACATATGTACTAAATGGGCATCGATTATCCTTGATGCCTCTGCCAGATATTCCACCCCTTTCACATTAATTTTCCAGGCATTCTCCTTCTCAGTCTCACACAGATCAACATTTGTGTATGCAGCCGCATTAATTATAACGTCTGGGAAAAAATCAAGAATGATGTCTTTTATTTCATCCCTCTTGCTTATATCACATGATTTATAATCAATTTTATTAAAACAGCCGTTGGGTTCAACTGAACATCCTAATAGTTCAATATCTTCATTTGCGGAAAAGAAATGAATCACTCTTTGACCAAGCATTCCATTTGCACCGGTTACAAGAATCCTTTTTTTAATTATGTCGTGCGAATACATATTATAAACTTTTTAATTTAGTAATACCGTCATGCCCGGCAGCTAATCCCGAAGCAGTAACAGCAATATTCAGGGCAGAATATAAACCGCCTGTTTTTATATAATTATAAAAATATGCCGCCTCAAAAATATCACCAAGACCGATATGGTTCTCCGCCTCAATTTTTAAAGCCGATTGGAAGATAAAATTAAGCTCCCCGTTTTGCAAATAATATACTTTTGCCCCTGCCTTCCCTTTTGTTATAATTAATTGTTTCGTTCCCCCCTTTAGAATTGTTCGCGCAATCTCTTCTTCATTATCAAATTCTGTTAATGTTTTTGCTTCATTTTCATTCGCCTGGATAATATCCAGACATGCAGCCCATTCATCAAAATGCTCTATCTTTTTGAAATCACGGTCACCATGATGCCCCAGCCCCCTCGATAATGTATGCACATCCATGTAAATAAGCCCCCCGAAATTCTCCCTTATCTTTTTTAACATATCCAGGTCTATATCAAATCCCGTTACCATATTAATTAGTATTCCATCAAATTCTTTCAGCCTCTCAAAAGGAATTTCAAGATTCCGGACTACCCTGTTGTATCTCTCATCCCTCTCCTTTCCACCATGAATTGTAAGACTCACCTTGGGTATAAAATCAGTATATTTTATAAAATCCCGCACGCATTTATTATAAACCTCGGAAAAGAGATAATAATTTTCTTTCTCTATAAAGGTGCATAAATATATTTTATCATTCGAAGCTATCGTTGTTAATGCAGCAGCCGTATAATAAATTCCTCCGGCTTTGATTATTTCTTTTTCATCACTGATTATATGATCTTCAACTGAATGGCCGATAACTAATAACTTCATAATAATATAATCTCTGTAATGAAAAATGAAGGGAATTTGTCCTTTAACTGAATACTGATTTTATTTATTTTACCCGCTTTCCCGTAACGGGGAGAATATTCAACCTCCCTTATTGAGGAATTAAAATAATCTGACGGAGAATGTAATTTAATTTCAATTGCTTTATTATCTATAACAGCAGAGTATTGATTCTCGTCTGTTTTCTTTAATACAACTGAAGGATGAAAATGAATATTGGCATTTGCATGGTGCTCTGTCCCACCGATAAGCTCGTCCTTAATTTTAAAACTGTTGCTCTCTTTATTTAGATGAAATGTCCTTCTGCATATCACTGGATCAGGAATTTTAATGTATGCGTAATGTTGCATTGAAAGTATGTCCTCATCATTATTTGATTTCCATTCCAATAATTTGGGATGTGCAAGGTCTATCACCAGATCATCTATATAAACTGAATTGTGGCGCCTTATTGAACGAAGACGTTCATGTAATTCCGGATCGGCAAATAGAGAATATGTCCCCGGATCAATTATAAATTGCGATTCTTTATAGAAAAGATCAAAGGAAAAGATATCACTGTGCGCACGAATACCTGCCCCCTGCTTTCCGCTTTCTCCCCCCTGCACAAATACATTCAGATCTTTCCCTTTTAGAAAATATTGCCCTCCGTTATTTAATCCAATTGACCTTCTGTCGGGTAATTCAATTTGTATAACGGAATATGACTGAAGAAAATCAGTACCAAAAAGGAATAATAATTCTGAAGTTCCGTGTGGAAACATTGATTTATATTCCCCTTTATTAAACAACATTGCTCCTGCTGCAAGCGGGGAAGAATAATCGATCTCACTATATTTTGTATTGAAAGGAAGTATACAACTCGATATCGAATCCCCAACCTGGGGTACAGAATTATCGGACCTGAGATATTGGAATTGCACATAAAACATTTTCTCTAATATCTTATTATAACCTTCTGAAAAAACATTCCCTAAATTTTCCAGTATTATTTTACTCAAATAGAACGATTCCAGGTTTAGCAGATGGTATGGAATTGAATGTTCGATACTTATCCCGTCTTCTGTTACCTGACTCCTTATCTCCTGCTCAAGGTTGTTAAAAGCAAAATTTAAGTTTTTCTTTCCATAATAATGGTCCCGAAATAATACGCCCCCTGCTGCAAGTCCAAGCAGATTAATCAAATAACCGCTTCCTCTGTGCTTCGAATAATCAAGGTTATTTTCAATAAAAACTGAATGGTAAAGAGCAAAATCCCTGAAATCGTTAATAAATATCTCATCTATTAATGAGGAATCAATAAAAAATGAAAGCGAATAAATTACATTTATTAGTCTTATCGCTGCTTCTGCCGAATCTGTCCAATTAACCCCCGCACAGAATGGGTTGCCTAATCTGAAACTGTTAAAAAGATCCTTAAACTTAACAGTGTATTTTTCATCATCAGTTAGAAGATATGCCTTTCCTAAAGAAATTCCCTGGTGAAATCTTGCAATTTCTCTGGCATTTTTAATATCTGAACCGGGAGAAGTTTTATAAGGATCAAATTTCCAATAAAGATTATTTTCCCATTCATAACCCGTAACATAATCTCTATTCCAACAGATAGTCTCCCCCAGATCAATCTCATCCCCGTATAAATCTATTTTATTTTCAAGTATTTTATCGGCAAAACTGATTACTTCACTTTTCTGCTCAAAATTTCCCAGGAGCATTTTTGCAGTATTATATTCATTAATATCATTAAAGAACCTGAATGGGAATTCTTTCTTATATTCTTCAATTTTATCTTCTTTTATTTTGCTTACAACAGGAAGATGAAATTTGCGGTTTGAATAAAATGATGCCTCGACTTCCCTCCGGAAGATTTTCTTTCTGAGGAAGCTGTAATTCAACTTTTTAATCAAATATGGCATCACTTAACCTATGTTATTGGTCGTCAGTTCAATATTCGCTGAAAATAAGTATATTTATAAAGCTTTCATGAATTTATATTAAAATTTAATCAAAATAAGAAAAGTATGAAAATTGGAATTACTTGCTACCCTACCTATGGGGGAAGTGGCGTTATAGCAACTGAACTTGGCAAAGGTCTCGCCCTGAGAGGACACCAGGTTCATTTTATTAGTTATGCCCTCCCATTCCGGCTGAATAGCTTTGTTGAAAATGTGGTGTTCCATGAAGTTGAAATGAGCAGTTACCCCCTGTTCGAATTTCCATTATATACCCTTGCTTTAGCAAGTAAAATGGTGGAGGTGGCTAAATTTGAACACCTCGATTTACTCCATGTCCACTATGCAATACCTCATGCCAGCAGCGCATATCTCGCAAAACAAATGATAAATGGAAGCCAGAATCTCAAAATTGTAACTACTCTCCATGGCACTGACATAACTCTGGTGGGTCTGGAACCTAGTTTTTTGCCTTTGGTCAAATTCAGCATTGAAGAAAGCGATGGGGTCACTGCAGTTTCCCGCTTCCTTAAAGAAAAAACTCTTACCAATTATGATATAAATAAGGATATAGAGGTCATCCCCAATTTTGTTGATACCCAGCATTTCAAGCCGACTGTGGCTAACTGTATAAAAAATCGCCTGGCTGCTGAAGGGGAAAAAATTATGATCCATACTTCAAATTTCAGACAGGTAAAAAGAGTTACTGATGTTATTAAAATATTTGATATCGTTCAGAAGGAAATCCCTTCCAAACTTCTGCTCGTCGGCGACGGCCCTGACCGCTCTGAATGTGAAAGATTAACACGTCAATTGGATCTGCAGGACAAAGTTAAGTTCCTTGGAAAACAGGAAGGACTGGTTGAAATTTTATCATGCTCGGATCTCTTCCTCATTCCCTCGCAATCCGAAAGCTTCGGGCTTTCGGCACTTGAAGCAATGGCTTGCGGTTTGCCTGTGATAAGTTCCAGCGTTGGTGGTCTTCCTGAATTAGTAAGACATAATGAAACAGGATTTATTGCAGAAATCGGTGATGTTGAAAGAATGGCAAAATATGCAATTGACCTCCTTACAAATCAAAAGAAATATGAAATGTTCTCTAAGAAATCAAGGGAAAGAGCTGTAAATGTATTCGATATTTCAAAAATAGTCCCGCTGTATGAAAATTATTATAAGAAAATTTTAGAAGCTTAACAGGTAAGATAAAAATTTGGAAGGTTTAGGAACTAACGTTTGTAATTATATCGAATATCTGTTCGGCAATGAAGCAGTTAAATCATATATCGATTTTTTGAATAGGGAACCCGTTCAATATATCCGCATTAATACATTAAAAACTACAAGGGAAAGAATATCATCTTTTTTCAGGTCAAACTTTGGCATTGAAACTGAAAATATTCCGGGTATGCCCGCCGCTTTGAAAGTAATGGTAAAAAGTGACATTATCAGTAAATCTCTTGAACATGTTTCCGGAGAATTCTATATTCAGGGCCTCTCTTCTATGATCCCCCCCTTAATTCTGTCCCCCAATGAAGATGACATTATCCTCGACCTTTGCGCTTCTCCGGGATCTAAAACTACCGGCATCGGCGAACTGATGAATAATAAAGGAACCCTCCTTGCTAATGAAATTCAGATGGATCGGGTAAGAACTCTTATTTTTAATGTCGACAGAATGAACCTTGTTAATACCGGAATTCTCCATTTTAAAGGGGAACTTCTGAGTAAAATCTAT
The DNA here is from genome assembly GCA_031292455.1 of Ignavibacteriaceae bacterium. Classification (GTDB taxonomy): domain Bacteria; phylum Bacteroidota; class Ignavibacteria; order Ignavibacteriales; family Ignavibacteriaceae; genus Fen-1301. Next base: position 1,006 of record JARLHC010000108.1, on the reverse strand, counting down.
AATAACTATTTTGATAAATTACTTGTCGATGCACCTTGCTCAGGACTTGGAATTATTCAGAAAAGAGGTGAGGTCGGCTCATGGTGGAATCTTGATAAATGCCTTAATCTCGGTGAACTTCAGTTCAAACTCCTTATGTCTGCATTAAAAATGGTAAAGGAAGGAGGCGAAATAGTTTATTCTACCTGTACTATGAGTGTCGAAGAAAATGAAATGGTCATTAGCAAAATATTAAGCAAGTTCCCTGTCGAAGTCGTTGATATCGAACTTCCTGTAAAAAGCCATCCGGGTATTACAAAATATAAAGAAGAAACCATCAATCCTCAGTTAGAAAAAGCTCGGAGAATATTACCATGGGAAGCTGACTCTGACGGTTTCTTTATTGTTAAGCTTAAAAAAACAGGCACTATGGATCCTTCTGTCCCCTTTAATTTCAAACAGGGGGATTTAAAACTCGTTAATCATAGAAGCAAAGAAGTAAGGGACATCCTTAAATTTCTTTCCGATACTTTCGGAATTAAAGAGGAAGTCTTTTCAAGGTACAAATATCTCAAGCGATCGAATGATATCTTCTTTGTTAGCGAGGACTGGCATGACGATAACTTAAGCATATTTGAAAGGATCGGTACAAGACTTGGTAAATTTGATAAACGCGATGAACTGACGTTCCATACCCAGGCTGCCCAGATCCTCCATAAAGAAATTACAAACAATATCTATGAAATTAAATCTGATGATGAATTAAAGAAATATATCAATGGCGGAATAATTAAGAAAGAAGTCCCCCTACAACAGTATGTAATTAAATATAGAGATTATATCCTCGGGACAGCAGTTGGCGGAAGTGAGGGAATTAAAAGCCGTTTCCCAAGATCAAAAAGGACACAGGGAATTTATTTGCAATGAGTTTAAACATCCAGCTTATCGGAACTAAGAAATGCCGCGATACACAAAAAGCGGAAAGATTCTTTAAGGAGAGAAAAATTCCTTACCAGTTCAGAGATCT
>JARLHC010000107.1 GCA_031292455.1 Ignavibacteriaceae bacterium | reverse complement strand
TTTCTGATGGGAGAACTTTTTTGAATACTTTTATATCATTTTGAAAAATTTGTCCAACACATATAAAATCTCTACATTTAAAAGAATAATGGAATAATAAATTGTCATTCAAAAGTGCAGTGAGAAGATTTTTCGGAATAAAAACCGAAGAAGAACTAAAGAGAAAAAAGACTCAAAAGGAAAAGACAAGGGAGTTTTTTAAATCATTATTATTTGCGGGTATTGCTGCATTCTTTATTATAACTTTTGTTATACAGAATACAAGGATACCTACCGGATCAATGGAAGATACAATTCTTATAGGCGATTTTGTCCTTGTGAACAAGTTTATATACGGGTCATCTTCTCCAAAATATATTCCATTTACCGAGATAGAGTTACCATTTTTCCGGCTTCCCGCATTAAGGGAACCGAAGCCAAAAGATATTGTTGTATTTGAATTTCCCGGTGACAGGGACCTTATAAAAGCAAAGGAGCCTGGTGTTAATTATGTAAAAAGATGCATCGGTCTCCCCGGTGATACAATCCAGATTATTGACAGGGTTGCTTATGTAAACCGTAAGGAATTCTGGATACCTCCGCATGTTAAATACGACAGGTTAGATTCTTTACCAAAAGATTATATTAATCCAACAATTTTCCCTAAGGGGATGCCCTGGAATGAAGATAATTACGGACCACTGGTTGTTCCCAAAAAAGGTTATACTATAAACCTTTCTCTTAATAATATTGAACAATGGAAAACTACTATAGAAAGGGAATACGGAAAAAGTGTTGTTGAAATAAAAGGGAATGAAATAACAATTGAAGGGATTCCTGTTACAACGTATACATTTAAAAGGGATTATTTTTTCATGATGGGGGATCACCGGGATAGCAGTTTTGACTGCAGATACTGGGGCTTTGTACCGCGCGATCTGATTGTGGGAGAAGCTTTTATTACTCTGTTTTCATGGGATAGGGAGATACCTTTTACTGACCTGTTCAGATTGATAGGATCGATCCGGCTTGACAGAGTGCTGAAGCTGCTGAATTAATATTATTATGTCTTATATATTAAATCCGTCTAAAATCTGACCAGTGCTTAGTTAAAATTTCATCTATATTGAAGATGATCAGATTAAGGTAAAAAGCTATAGGGGTTTTGACCTGAGAGATAAAGGTATTGCTGAGAGTGTTAATATTTTTCCATCGTTCAAGGGGAGCGAATAGCGAAATTTTCTGAGGATCGCGGATTATTTCCCACCGGGGTACTGAACCGGAGTTATCGGGAATGAACTTTGAGCACTGAAAAACATTTTCGACATTTGCCTTAAGGGAATCATCTTGGGACAGGCGGCTTGTATAGTCTTCATTTAAGTTACTGATAAGATTCAGGACGTCTGTTTTAACTGAGATTGTCTTATCCGAGGCAGTCTGGTTAAATTCCGAAACAGGCAAACATCCCGAGGCTAAAAGGAACAAGATTAATACTAAAAATTTAAGTAATAAGTGTATTTGGGAAAACCCAGAAAGATAGAAGAATCCAGCAATCCATTGCAGGAATGGGGATTTAATTTTGATATTTGAATCAGTACTTATCATAATATTTAACTTTTCAAAAAAAAGTGACCCTCTATTAGTATTATACCATAAAAACGATTTCTGACCATTTGGCGTGAAGTGGTCAGAAATGAAAAAATGGAGCTAATACTAGTAGGGGGTGCTTGTGAATTAGTTGGAGCCAATCTTGGGGCAGGACCTAAAAAAGAATTCCCCGAAAGCGGGAAAATTATTATAATCCCGAAATAAATTAATTAATAAATTAAGTGGCATATACTTTTATAGCCTATTATGCCTGTATATACAGTGTTGAGGCAGTATACGGGAAGTATTAAGAAAGCAGCGTGACAACATAAACACCGCGAAAGAGGGGCAAAGCCAATCTAAAAATCAAAATTGCGAAAAGGATAAAAAAATTAACTTACCTGTTTTTTAATTTTAACTATTGGGGAGAAATTGCCGATAATATATTTCCGTTTAATAATTCCATATAAAAGAAGTAGGGAATCAATTAACAGTCATAAAGAGGAAAAGTTATATAAGGTTTATTCATTTGAAGATAGGAAATCAACTGACAGTCATAGAGATGAAAAATTATATAAGGATTATTCACTTAAAGAATGGTCAAATTTAACCTTTAATCAAAAGCGTGACATATGGAATCATTATTGGAATCGTTATGATAATGAAAAGGGATTCAAAACAAGACAGAATATCATTAATGCTTTCAAAGATGCATATCCCGAATTAAACAAATTATCAATTGAAACAGGATTTGGATATTTTGGATGGGATGTCGGGATGATATATGTGATACTTGAAGATTCGTCAATTCGGGTGCCTTCCAAATTTTCAGACATATCTATAAATAAAGGTAAGTTAATATCCAGAGTTAATTCAAAGGAAATCATTGTTTCATGGAAGAGGTACGGAGGATCTGGTAATTTTACTTTAGAATCGACAACAGATCATACGCTATAACATTAACAACATTGGGGTTATATTTCTTAGTTGATAAATCAGTTTATTGGCGGCACAGCCATTATTTAGTGACTTTTTATAAGTCATAATGAGGTTTTGTTCTCAGATTTATATAATTGGGAAATTATACCCGATAAGGTATATTATTTCCATTAATCCTTGACATTATACCCGTTAGGGTATATATTGGTTAATAACAGATTAAAATATACCTGATAGGGTATATATTGGCTAATAACAGATTAAAATATACCCGATAGGGTATATTCATTGAATTGTTTTATTGAATTAAACCTAAGTAGAATATTTTAACAAATAATTTTATTCAAAAAATGGAAAACGAAAATAATTTAGCACAATTAATAAAGGAA
>JARLHC010000106.1 GCA_031292455.1 Ignavibacteriaceae bacterium | reverse complement strand
TCAAACCTGTTCTTCTATGGGCGTATTTGACGAATCAATTATCTCTCATGAACTTGCCCATCAGTGGTTCGGCGATAAAATTACTTGCAAAGATTGGCAGAATATCTGGCTTAATGAAGGTTTCGCTACTTATTGCACCGGGCTCTATTACGAAGCTGCCTATGGTATTGATTACTATAACTCCTATATGGATTCTCAGATGAACTTCGCTAAAACTGCCACAGGATCAATTTATGTACAGAATATCACTGATATAAACGAAATATTTAGCAGCCCCCGCTCTTATTCAAAAGGGTCTGCTGTGCTTCATATGTTGCGTGGTATTGTCGGCGATACTCTCTTCTTCAGAATACTAAAATCCTATATCGCCGATCCTGCTCTCGCTTATAATGTCGCTGCTACTGAAGATTTCCAACGGGTAGCCGAAACTGTTTCCGGATCTGATTTAGGTTATTTCTTTCAGGAATGGATATATGGCGAAAATTATCCTCAGTATGGATTAACATGGAATTATAACCTCGTATCTGGTAATACCTATAATGTTACACTTAATCTTTCTCAGCAGGGTAATACAAACCCTCTCTTCTTTACCATGCCGGTTAAAATAAAAATCTCAACCACCGTCAAAGATACTTTATTTACAATTTTCAATAACCTGCAGAACCAGCAGTTCAGCTTTACTGTTTTGGGTAAACCATTGGATTTGATATTCGATGCTGGCAATTATATTATGAAAAATCTTAATATAGTCGATATACCGGCAGCTCTTAAACCTAAATCTTTTCAGTTATTGCAGAATTATCCAAATCCCTTCAACCCCTCTACCAAAATTCAGTTCTCTATTCCTACAAGATCTATGGTTAACATAAAAGTCTATGATGAACTGGGTGGGGAAGTAGCTCAATTAATGAACGAAGTAAAAACAGCCGGTACTTATACAGTCGAATTTTCCTCAGTCAGGGGAAATAAAACCCTTCCAAGTGGCGTGTATATCTACAAAATTATAGCCGGTGACTATTCTGATGCAAAAAAAATGATGCTTGTTAAGTAACCTGATTCCCTCAAATACATCATTTATCTTCCCCGGTATAGCCAAAATTCGCAAGTTTTCTGCATAATCCTATTATCCCCAATAATTATTCTTTGCTACTCTATAGCTTACGTCCCCCTGAGGTCTACGGTTCATCCCTATTAGAGTAAGCCGAAATATCCGTGATAATCAGTAAAAATCCGTGGAATTGTCATCTCAGGCAGGTCGTTTGATCAGCTAATTTCAATAGATCATAACCTTACTATTTAATAAAATATAATTTAAATGTCAAGCCCTTTTTCTGATAAACACCAACAATTATTTCCTCTTAAATTGTCCCGGGTAAGTAAAATATTTTCTCTAAATAGTTGGAGTTTTTCAATCAATATTAGTATTTAAAAATAAGACAGCAAATCTAAATAAAATTATTATAAATAAAAATAGTAGTAGTACTCAAAATTTATAGAAAAATAGGGTATTGCTACTCTTGACTTTGATATCAATAGTTAAATAGATTCAATTAAATATAATTTAATAAGGCAGTTTTAAAAAATATGAAACAAGCCCAAATAGTCTACCGGTATATCATAACAGTTTTAATAATATTTTCTTCCATTATCAGTTTTAACTGCAAAAAAAATCCACTCACTCCCACTCCTTCAGGCCCTGATACTACAAGCCATAACTTTACCTGGCAGTCAACAGCATTTGGTGGGGCAGCAACCAGTTCATTTCAAGATGTAGCAATTATAAATGATTCTCTGGCTATAGCTGTAGGACAAATATTTATGTACGATTCAACAGGTGTGGTAGATCCTCATTCTTATTGTCTTGCAGTATGGGATGGTCAGAAATGGACGCTTCGCAGACTTTATGATGCAGATAACCATCTAATGCCTCTTCTAAGAGGAATTTTTACATTCAGTTCAGCAGATATTTGGCTAACCGATGGTGGCGTACATCGCTGGGATGGAAAATCAAGGCAAGTCAGCATTACATTTGATCGTATCGCATTGATTGGTGGTCAGGAAAATTTTCAGTCTGTAAATAAAGTATGGGGTACAAATTCAACTGATTTATATGGGGTAGGTTATAAGGGAATGATTACTCATTTTGATGGTAATTCATGGCAAAAAATACCCAGCGGAATTGATTTTGAAATTAGTGATATCTTCGGAGCTTTTGATCCGAAAACTGGAAAACAACAAATTCTAGCGTCTGCATTTCAAGATAATCCACCTGAACGAGCAATCTTTACAATTCAGGGGAATACCTCAACACAGATATCACCATATCCAATTCAGCCGTTATATGAATTTTTTAGTTTATGGTTTATTCCGAATCAACATTATTATGTTGTTGGTGATGGCATTTATGAAAAAAAATTGCTCTCTGATAGTTTGTGGAAAAATAATTCGTTGGATATAACAAGACATTCAACTACCAAGATTAGAGGGAACGGCTTGAATGATGTTTTTGCCGTTGGCTCATTTGGCGATTGTCTGCATTGGAATGGAGAAAGTTGGAAAAGTTATATAAATCAAACGGGGCTTTCTGATGGCAGTTATGGTAGTGTAGCCATAAAGGGAAATTTGGTAATTGCAGTTGGGATGAATAATAATCAGGGGGTAATCACTATTGGAAGAAGATAATTAATAAAATCAAAAAAGGAGTGAAAATGAATAAGTTCATATAACTATGGGTGACGTTGCCGCGTCACCCATAATAAATTAGCAAATGAATCAGCCTATTACTGCATATCCTCATCGGGGGATAGCTATGCCTTTTTATTTGCCGTCTATAATGTAATCATCAAATTATTATTAATCAAAAATTGAATGGAGAAAATATTATGAAAATCGGGTTTAATATCTTGCTCTCTTGTATTATGAAGTGGAAACAAAATCATTATATCAGGTACTGGATTTTTACATCATTATTTATTGTCTGTTTTTCTTTTTCAACTACTATGAGCCAGCAATTACTCAAAGGTCATGTTCCAGCTGCTGTTAAGAAACTAGGTCTCAAATCAATCGGTCAAATGGATAGCAATATTAATTTACATCTTGCTATCGGTTTACCCTTACGCAACAAGGAAGAGCTTACGCATCTACTCAAGCAGGTTTATGATCCAGCAAGTCCAAATTATCACCATTACTTGACCACGGAACAATTTACAGCACAATTTGGACCAACGGTCGATGATTATCAGTCATTGGTTGAATTTGTTACAAAAAATGATCTGACTGTCACCCGTACCACCCCTAATCGTTTAATCTTGGATGTGGATGGGAAAGTAACAAATATTGAGAAATTATTTCATGTCCATTTGCTTAAATATCAACATCCTACAGAATCACGAACGTTTTTTGCACCGGATGTTGAACCTACGCCAAGTTTTCCAGTTCCTATACTTCAAATCAGTGGAATGAGTAATTATTCATTACCTCGTCCATGTATTGAAGAAGATATTGAAACAGTTACTGTATCGGGATATAAAGGTTACGATTTCAGGAATGCTTATGTCAAAGGCTCGCCCTATAACGGCTCTGGACAAACTGTTGCTGTTCTTGAGTTTGGTGGATTCTACCAAAATGATATTACGTATTATGAAAATATTGCTGGATTACCTAATGTTCCGATTGTTCCTACGTTACTATGGGGTTTCCTCGGAACACCAGCACCTTCCCCAGAGTACCAAAATTATGAACTGGAGGTATCAGTAGATATTGAAATGGTAATCTCAATGGCTCCGGGATTATCCAAAGTGATGGTTTATGAGGAGCCATACTATCATGAAGATGCTCAGATTAACTGGATAGATATGCTTAATCAGGTAGTATTAGATAATGAAGCTAAAATAATAAGTTTTTCCTGGCAATTAGATGGTGTGGGAAGTAATCAAACTGCTGAGAATGATTTTTTAGAAATGCAAGCTCAAGGTCAATCATTCTTTCAGGCATCAGGTGATAAGAAGGCTTACACTGGTTTGATAGATTTTCCAGGTGATGATGCTAATATAACTATTGTAGGTGGAACGACTCTTTCAACTGGGCCAGATAGTTCCTGGGTGTCCGAAATGGCTTGGAATGACAATGACGCCGGAAGTGGTGGAGGGATAAGCAATCAATTTGGAATCCCATCCTGGCAACAAGGAATCAGTATGGCGACTAATGGTGGAAGTACGACTATGAGAAACATTCCGGATGTTTCTCTTACAGCATCAAATATTTATGTCCGATATTACAATGGTACTAATGCAGTCACAAGGGGCACTAGTTGCGCCGCTCCTTTATGGGCAGGTTTTGCTGCCTTGATTAATCAAAGAGCAGCAGAAAACGATCAACAGCCAATTGGATTCGTAAATCCTTTTATTTATTCACTTGGAAAAGGACCAAATTATAATACTTACTTCCATGATATCATATCAGGCGGCAACACAACATATGGTGCAGTATCCGGATTTGATTTATGTACAGGTTGGGGAACTCCTAAAGGGATTGATTTAATTGAAGCATTTGTTCCTATTAATAACATTCATGTTGATCAAAAATTATCGACAGGTACACAAATCGGAACAATCGGAAAATGGAATGGAAGTTCATTTTCTCCGCGACTAAACCCGGGAGATTCAATATCAATATATCCGGGCTCAACGATCATACTTCAGGGGGACCAAAACGTATATAACGGAGAGAAGTATAATAATTGGATCAGAAACACTAGTCTTGAAACTGATGTTTCGAACCATCATTCATTTATTATTCGCCCTAATGATCGTAACTTTACTTCAAATTTTCAACCCATGCACAATGCAACAATTCAATCACTGCTGCTCGAGACTGGTTCAATAGGAGGATTTCTGAAATTTCAAGATCCTTGGTTAAAAGACTATCAGGATGCTGGATATGGAAACAATATTCGAAACCAAGGCATGACAGCTCCCTTTAATACTGTCAACTTTGCTTCTAACAATCTTGGGATTAATACCCCACACTTGGGAGTTATTCTAAATCAAGAAACCCGGTTTGGTACTTATTATTCAATTCAGGCTCCCCTAATTCAAACAATCAGTGCTCATAATTGTGTATTCCAAAATTGGGAATCTTCTGATGCAACATTCCAACAAGTCGGTTCCAATCCTTCAGGTTACGATCAAAAAGCAGTTATATTTAATAATTCAGGTTCAACTGTAACTGCAAATTATAAAGGTATTCACCTATCTAACACTGCTTCAGCATTTTCAAATAACAGCCAGCGAAAAGTAGTAAGGATACAGGGTGGTACTATTCATCTTGTCTATGAAAGTATGGGGCATGTTTGGTGGGAAATAAGTACCGATAACGGCACTTCATGGACTATCGCAAATAACGGTCATCCCTTGGATAATGGTGCTGGTAAACTTCCGTCCATTGATTATTATTCAAATCTGATAGCTATTGTATTTCAACAGCAAAATGGAAACAATTACGACATAGTATTAAAAGTATTTCCTTCTAACTGTCAAGATTGTATTTTATCAGGTCAAAGTACAATTCACACTGAAATTTATGACGCTTATTCAGTTAATGCAAATCCAAATATATCATTCGGTTACGATGGCTATTTCATTGTTAACTTTGAAAGAAAGCAGAATGGGTCCCCGGGAATAAATTACATTTCTGGCATTATAGGGAATTATAACGACATAGCTGTTAATGAAACCGGGTGGTTTCCAGGAACAAATAGTAACTCAATCAATACAACTATAACCACAACTAAAGTAGAGGAAGAGGAAGATACAATAAGGTTCCATGTTGCATGGGAAGAAAATAATACTATCAAGTATTGCGTTCTAAAGATTGAAGAATATGATGAAAATCCTCATGTTATATTTTCAGGTGTTGATGTTCCTTCAACTGGAAATACATATTCCTACAATAATAATCCACAAATTGCAGTAAATTATCTCGGTGATGCTTATTTAACCTGGATTGGTACAAATAACCCGGGAAATGAATCATCTAAAGTTGTTAATAGGGCCAGAAATGGAAGCTGTTGGTCTTCAACATTTAACTATTATGGTACAAATGTCGCATCTCCTACACTCCAGTTTGTATATAGGAGTAATGATTATATTATTGCCTGGAGCCAGGGAAACGGTAGCTCTAATAAATTCTATAGGTCTGATAATTCCGGAATATTGGATTATGGTATTTTGGGCAGATCAATTCAGGTTATAAATGGAAATTCCCTGGAAGCCATGTATTCTATTTCCTTTAATAATTTTTCGTTACCTTATTATTTTCAGATGACGCATAGCTCAGTAGTACCGAAAACTCTAACTCTTACTGCATTAATCGAAGCAATGTATGTAGCGAGTGGAACCGCAATGTCAATGGCTCCATCTGTTACGGTAGAGTTGCACAATGCTTCTACACCTTATTCACTGGTTGAATCACAAACAGCGACTTTAAGTACAGCTGGAGTGGGTTCATTCAATTTTACTAATGCCCTAAACGGTGCTTCCTATTATATTGTAGTAAAATACCTTAATACAATTGAAACCTGGAGTGCGACTCCTCAATGTTTCACAAACGGTATACTAAATTATAATTTTACAACAGGTCTTGGTCAGGCATATACAGATGGAAGTAATCCTCCAATGGCACTTCATAACGGGAAGTATTGTATTTATAGCGGAGATTGCAATCAGGATGGGTTTGTTTCCGGTCCTGATTTCGCCGGTGTAGATTATGATAATACTAACTTTGAATATCATCTTGTGAATGACTTAAACGGAGATGGCTATATTTCGGGAGATGATTTCACGTTTATTGAAAATAATAATGAAAACTTTATCCAGAAACAGGTTCCACCGGGCGTCCCGGCTAGTAAACGAGATAAATACCAGCTTAAATTAGCAGATAAAAATAAAAAATAAAAAGTCCTAGTTTAAAGGGTATGCCCTTTAATCGGCATACCCAATAAATGTTCATTAAATACTTTTCTGTTAACAAATGGTATATCCGCATATTCCGGAAAATGAAGATCTTACAATGCGCTTAGCCCAAAAATAAGGCATAGATGTACCGCTCCATGGTTTGCTTTATGACAAAACATTAACACTTCATTATTTTATTAGACGATTTGATCGCCCAAAACCAAATGTAAAATATCATGTTGAGGATTTTGCTCAATTAAGTGGGAAAAATAGAAATACAAAATATGATTCAAGTATGGAACAGGTCTCTTCCTTAATTAAAAAGTATTGTACATTCCCGGCTATAGAAAAAGTAAAATTGTTTAGATTGACTCTATTTAACTTTTTAACTGGTAACGAAGATATGCATCTGAAGAATTATTCTGTTATAACAAAGAACGATATCACTTCACTTTCATCTGCTTATGATTGGCTTAATACAACAATTACCTTGAAAAAAGCGAAAGAAGAAATAGCGCTGCCTATAAATGGGAAGAAGAACAATCTTACAAGGAATGACCTGGTAGTTTATTTCGGAAAAGAACGATTACTATTAAATGACCAGACAATCTTATCAGTTCTGAATGAATTAAAAGAAATAATCCCTGAATGGAAAAAAGAAATAGCAATCTCATTTCTTTCCAAAAAATCAAAGGAAGCATATACTGATCTCCTTAAAAAACGTAGTATAATATTGTGCTTAGTCTAAGAAACCCCGCATACAATAATTACCAATTAATTCTGGAAAATCTAATATTAAATTGGTAACGAATTCTTCCATAACATGCCCATTATGCACTATTGCTCCTCATAATTATACCTAATCTCCTTTGATCTATGTCTCTTGACTAATCACTAATTTATTATACCTTAACTATATGTTTAATAATAATTTAGGAAAAGGCATGGTAAAAGAAAAAATTGTAAGATTGTTGAATAAACAATTAAATCACGAGCTATCTTCTTCGTATCTTTATCTTTCGATGTCCTCTTATTTTGAAACAGAAAAACTAAGCGGATTCGCTGCGTGGATGAAGATACAGTCACAGGAAGAATACAAACACGCAATGAAACTTTACGATTATGTCCTGCAAGTCAATGAACAGGTGGTACTTCAGAAAATTGAGGCTCCGATTAATAAATGGACCTCTCCCTTAAATGTTTTCCAGGAAACTTATAAACATGAAAAACAAATAACGGCTTCTATCGATGAATTGGTTGAAGCCGCTCTCACAGAAAAAGATTATGCCACCTTTAATTTCTTACAGTGGTTTATTACCGAACAGGTCGAGGAAGAAGCTGCCGCTCTTCTCATACTCGATAAAATAAAATTAATCGGAGATAATAAAACTGGACTCTTCTTCCTCGATAGGGAAATGGCTGGTAGGGCAAGGTCATAATTATTAAAAAAACATTTTGTTTTTCTTTTATAATACTTGACAACAAATCCTAAATTCTTTAATTTCAATGTGCCACTGCTAAAGGTAGTGGCAATTTTTTTGATTTTGTTTTAATTAAAGTGATCAATATGTCAGATACAGGTTTTGTCTACGTAACTAAAGAGAGACTGGTTGAGTTGGAAAAAGACCTCCAGGAAATGAAAGGCAGTGGCAGAAAAGAAATTGCCCGTAAAATTGCCGAAGCTAGGTCCCATGGCGATCTCTCTGAAAATGGTGAGTATGATGCCGCTAAAGAAGAACAGGGGTTGTTTGAGCTCAGAATCAGTAAACTCGAAAACCTCCTCTCTCGCGTCAGGATTATTGAAAAATCTCAGCTGCACGATGGGCAGGCTCATATCCTTTCTACTGTTAAAATTAAAAATTTGAAATTAAATAAGATTATTGAATATACTCTCGTTTCTCCTGAAGAAGCTGATTTCCAGGCAGGTAAGATTTCGGTTACTTCACCTGTCGGCCAGGGCATTCTCGGCACTAAAGTTGGCGATTTAATTAAGGTGAAAGCTCCCGCAGGGTTGTTAGAGTTCGAGATTCTCGAAATTAAGTAATTATTAAAATTGACTGACGAATCCTATATAAAATTAGCAATAGAAATTGCTAAAAAAGGGATGGGCTCTGTCGCTCCTAACCCTTTGGTCGGATGTGTGATTATTAAAAATGAAAGAATAATCGGCGCCGGCTTTCATGAGAAATTTGGGGGAAAACACGCTGAAATAAACGCTATCGAAAGTGCTATTGAAAATGTCGATGGCGGTACTATGTATATTAACCTTGAACCCTGCAGCCATCAGGGCCTTACTCCTCCATGTGCTAATAGAATTATTGAGTCCAAAATTAAACGGGTGGTCGTCGGCACTCTTGATATGAACCCTCTGGTTAGCGGCCGCGGTATTAAAAAACTGAAATCTGCTGGCATAGATGTTAAGGTCGGCATTCTAGAAAACGAATGTGTTAATCTTAATAAGTTCTTTTTTAAGTATATTTTGTCCGGTATCCCTTATGTTACAATTAAAGTTGCCCAGACTCTCGATGGCAGAATAGCCGATGAACATGGCCAGTCAAAGTGGATCACCTCTCCCCAGTCACGAAAGTTTGTCCATGAACTAAGGTCTAAATATGATGCCGTTCTTGTCGGTGCAGGTACTGTTAAGCAGGATGACCCTAATTTGACGGTTAGACTCGTCGAGGGCAGAAACCCCCGCAGGATTATTATCGATTCTAATCTTTCTATTAGGTCTACTAATAAACTCTATCTCAATAACAGTGATAAAAAGTTAATTATTGTTACTTCTGTTAATAACTTGGATAAAAAAAATAAACTGAAACGCCTTACTAACGCCGGCGCTCATATCATCTTTGTTAATGAAGATGAAAAGAAAAAACTCAACCTTAAAGAAGTTTTGAAAGAACTTGGGAAAATTAAAATATCCTCTGTTCTTGTCGAGGGGGGCGGGGGAGTCTTTACTTCTTTTATTAAAAAAAACCTTTTCGACGAAATCCTCCTCTTTATCTCCCCTAAATTCCTTGGCGCTGGGCTCCCTGTCGTTAATAATATCGGTATTAGAAGTATTCGCAATGCCCTTAAATTAAAAATAAATAATTGTGAGCGCATTGGGGACGATATTTTGGTCGAACTAAATAAATAGTTTAATAGCTTCCCGTTCTTTATTTTTATCCCTGTATTTTATAATGATTTGAGGAATTTATTATGTTCACTGGCTTGATTGAAGAAAAAGGAAAACTGCTTGATATAATTAAAACCGGCGATGGGCTTAGACTCGTTTTTAACGCTAAGATTGTATTTGGCGACTTACAGATCGGAAGCAGTATTAGCGTTAATGGCGTATGCCTTACCGTCGTTGAATTAAATAAGAACTCCTTTGCAGTTGATACAATTGAAGAGACTCTTAAAAAAACTAATCTTGGGAAATTGAACCTTGGCGATTTTGTCAACCTCGAAAGACCCCTCAAAGCTGATGCTAGGTTAGGTGGTCATTTCGTCCTTGGCCATGTTGATACTACTGGCACCGTTACCTCCGTTAAGGAATTATCTAATAGCCATTTCGTTACTATTAGCTTCCCTGAAAATTTTCAGAAATATCTTATCTATGTCGGCTCGGTTGCTATTGATGGTGTCAGTATGACTGTTGCTGAGGTTAATAATAATTCCTTCTCCGTCGGTATTATCCCTCATACTTGGGCCGAAACTGTCTTCTCTTCTAAAAAACAAGGCGATACTGTTAACCTCGAGTTCGATGTCCTGGGTAAATATGTCGAAAAAATTATGGAAGGTAAGGCTGAAAATATCCGCCCTTAAGAATGAAGAAAACTGAACAGAAAGTACTTAAGTTTATCGATGACAATTCTCTTATCCAAAAAGATGATAAAATTGTTGTATCCCTTAGCGGAGGACCCGACTCTGTCTTTCTTCTCTGCTTCCTTAAAAAATAC
>JARLHC010000105.1 GCA_031292455.1 Ignavibacteriaceae bacterium | reverse complement strand
GAAACACTTGTTAACGGTAATTACAAAGAGGGACGGTATTCAATTAATTGGAATGCAAAGAAACTTGCCAGCGGGGTTTATTTCTATGTGCTGAATTACAGCGGGACGGCATATTCGAAGAAAATGATACTTTTGAAATAAACCGACACAATATAAAATTACTATTTTTTTTGAAAGATAATTGTTGGAACGATGCTATTGGGGTTTGCGCCAATAACTTCGCACAATTCTTTAATTTTTTCTTTTGGCTGGAAGGTCTTTTTAAGGTTATTAATTTTTGTAATCTTCAGAACTCCATCCTGAACTTCAGTATGACTGGCAAGAGTACCAAAGCAATTTTCTATATTCACATCTTTAAATTCAGTCTGAACCTTCCAGGTCTTTGGGAAATTGATAGTTATAATTTTATTGTTATTTTCGTAATTATAAATCTTTATCGGATTTTTTCTCTTTTCGCTATTTAAGCTAATTATTTTAAGAGAAGCCGGAGCTAACAGACCACCGGTTTGAAATAATATATCATCAGGATTTATAGAAACAAGGTTATCGATTGTATATTTAAATCTTAATTCAAGGGGTTCATTATAATTTTCGCGGTTAAGAATTTCAAAATTTTCGACATTTATTTCACTGCCCTGATAAGTTAAAAGTGATTTGACAAATTTATCTTTATTGTCATCATTCAATTCGGGCATGTTCCTGCGGAGCTGGTAGGCGGGAAATCCTTTAATGATTTTAACCTCATTGACAGTAAGCCGGCCGGTAGTATCGATTGTTATATCATAATTATCATCAAGTGCATTATACGAGAACTCGTCAGAGGTGATCTTTACAATTTGACTCACTTCTTTTGAAATAATTAATGCGATTTCATTCTGGAGGAAATCGGGGATTATATCGATAGGAAGATTTTTAATATACGGAAAGACTACATACATTTTATTATTAAGGAAGACCCGAACGGCAGGGTATTTAAACTGGTCAAAGGAGATATAATTCTGATCGAAGAAGCCCTCATCTACAGGATGGATTAATATATAATCCCCGGCAATTCCGGCTTTATCCAAAATGGAATAGACCATTCCTGTTAATGTATACATATCGCCTTTTTTATTTTCGAGCACTTCACCGTAGGATGTTGAGGGTTTACTATAATCCACTTCAAGATTATTTTGTACATAAGAGACTACTGAGTCAAGTTTTTCCAAGTCAGTTTTACAATTTTTTGTTAGTTGTTCTGTTAAAGGAGCAATCCTTGAATAGAACACGCTACCTCTATCTTTTGTAAAATCTTTATAGTGGTCAGCAACTTCATCCCAACCTTTAATTGATTCATATTCAAGGGAAGCGATGTCAGCACTTTTCACTTTAAATTGAAGATATTTGGCTGATTCCTTGTAAAACGGAGAGAAGGGTTCGACTGCATATTCGGGAATATTAGTATCGGAATAAGAAAGAATTTTTGTATTGTTTTTTTGATCGAGATCGTATTTATATTTTATAGTATCATTCAAGGAGATATTTTTCATTTTCAACTCAACACCTTTGGGAAAAGCGTAATTAAATGAAAACTTTTCGCAAGGCAGAAGGAACTGAAGCTCAATATAGTGTTCCATCGGCGCCCAATTAAAAGCGTGCAGGTTATAGACTAATTCGTAACCTTCTTCAATAATCGTTCCTTTTTTCACATCCGGGTAGATAAATTTATATTCGATATTTCCTGATGATTTTTTTTCCAGCAACAAATTACTTTTATTATATAGTTTTACATTACCTTCGGGGGAAGTGGTTTTGAGATAGACTTTATTAAGAGACCTCTCATCATTAAGGGGAAGCTTGAATGTTGTCATCTTTTCATTTTTTGGGTTAAGGACAAGAACTTTGTACAGGACAGAGGAAGTATAAATCCATTGCTGACCATTAAAGAAAAAATTTATGCTACCGCAATGCTGTATTTTCCTTTCATAATTGAGGCAAACTCCATCGACATCCGGATATTTTTTTTCATAGGCATTGACATCGAGCGAATCGGTTTTTGTAACCACAGGATCTTTAAGATAATATATTCTTGAAGAGGAGACACATGAAGACAAAAGTAAAGAAACAACAAGCAAAAAAAACAATTTTAATTTCATGGTGTTGTCCTTGTTAATACGAACATTTGTTTTTTGTTTGAGAAATAGGATTTACAGAATTTTATAAAATCAGATTTGTCATTTGGTTTTATATAATTAAAGGGGGGATCAAATACGTAATTGAATTTTAATATGTTTCCGTTCTTATTATCTGCAGAGGAATAATAACCCGACGATAGTTTAAGAGGGATGGACAGTGAATCGCGGGAGACAGAATAGTTTACTGATTTAAGCTCAATATTCAGGGATATACGGGGCATTTGGGAAAGTAATAAGGAAGAGCTGTCTTTTTCCCGCTGGAGAATTCTATCCGTAATAAAAATAAAGGGCGTTTTAGGAATATAACTTTTCTTAATTGAAGGAATGATAAATTCTGACAAATCGGCATTTGCATAAAAGGTAAATGAATTATCATCCAATTCAGGATTGTGGTTAACCTTATCGGGCATATCAGTAATTTCAAGACCAATATTTCTTAGAAATGAAGCGACAAGGTTAGGTATAATATCCCGAAAATCTTTTTGTTTATAATTATTAAGGAGATCAAGAGCAAAGGAATAAAGGTCCTTATGGAAAGTTATTTTTGCTTTTGCATATCCAAGAGAATCCATATTGCCGCAGATATTAATATCTATTGCAGAGGATGCATTTTCATTACTTATTAATTCATAATGAGGATTCAGGGAATCGATGATAAAGGCCGGTTTACCAGCCAGCTCCTGGTGGAGAGTGGCGAAAGCCATGAATTCTGCAGTAGGGTCAAAAAACAGATACTGCTTATTGGACTTATAACTGCAGATGAGATGATCGAACAAATTTATATGAAAGCCGGAGAAGGAGGGAAATTCTTCTGATGAAGTTAATGCAGGATATACTTCCAGCCCATATTCCTTTGCGATTGCAGAAACGAGAAAAGCTTTATCCTTGCAATCGCCATATTTTCTTTCAAAGACGGCTGAAGGATCATCAGGGACGATAGACCTGATTCCTTTTTCATTGGCTATATACCGGATATTTTCCCGGACATAATCATTTATAATGGTAAGTTTTTCAACCGGGGTAAGGTTATCTTTTATTTTATCCCGGAAGAGAGATTTGAAATCGGTTTTTTTATCGGAGTTATTAGTCCTTAAGCATGAGTACCATTTCATAAATGAGGATGGCGTATTAGGGGTGATGTCGATATCGCCCAGTTTAACATTGATTATAAAGGCACCGAGTATATCATTAAATTCTCCGTAAGGGACATTTTTAAATTCAGTTAAGGAATCAAACCGTAAAACAGTCTTGTCACTTTCCTGTTGGATCGAGTAATTAAGTTTATTATGGGGAAAAAAGAAGTCAAAATTTATTGAAATTTCTCCCGGGTGTTCAATTTCGATTATCAATTGATCCACTGAATTTATGTTTGGGATAGTTTCGATAGGTAAAAAAGCAATATCGGTAAATTCCTGTTCATAAGAATATTTAATTTCATCTCCTTCCCTGAGATTATCAGGGAGTTTGATAATATGCATTTTATTATTACCGATGAAGATATCCTTACGTTCGACATTTTCGAAATAGATTTTATCGCTGTGGATCTTATCCTTATTTACTTTGCACTTTATATTTTCAACAGGGGCATAATAGGGTTCCGGAATTGTTATGTAATCGCGTTGTATTGATTTTTTTGAATATAACTTTTGTGTAATTGAAACTTCAGAGCTAAGAGTATAAGTTTTTCCGGAGCTTTCTATTGTATATTTAATAGTTTTATTCAGGGAGATATCTTTTTCTGATGCAAATGCAGAGTAAGCCAGGAATAGGGACAATAATGGGATTATTTTG
>JARLHC010000022.1 GCA_031292455.1 Ignavibacteriaceae bacterium | reverse complement strand
TGTGCTTAATGTGCCTGTCTTGGATTCAACTAATGTATAAGGAGAAGTAGCACTATGTAACTCAACAGTAACATCCGGAGTAATAGGCATTGAGGTTCCGCCTGCTACATATAAGGCTTCAATAAGTGCAGTAAGGTTTAAAGATACAGTATTAGGATTAGCATACCCTTTTATTATATTCCCTTGACCTCCCGCTCCCCATAAATTATTATTAGAGACAGCAAAATTATATGTTACTTGAGACGATGGTCTCTTTGCAACTGTCCAGGTCGTACCGCTATCGGTAGAATATAATATATCTCCGTTTACAGTAGATGCCCATACAGTGGACCCGCTAAAAGCAAATCCCCAGATACTTGCATTTGAAGCTGGGGGATTTGTTGGTAAAGTCTCAACTGTCCAGGAAGCACCGCTATTTGTTGTTTTTGAAACTCCTAAATTAGCGCTGCCTACAAATCCTGTTGTAGCATCCTTAAATTTTACAGTGAAAAAAGTACCGGCAAGTCCGGTTGATTGTGCAGTAAAACTTGTTCCACCATTTGTTGTTTTTGCCAATCGGGCGCCGCCGCCAGAAAGATAAATTGTTTGTGCATCTATAACCGCAATCTCATAAATCTGATTTGTAGTGAATCCTGCAGCTGTAGATAAATCAGTCCAGCTTGAACCGCCATCTGTAGTTTTGATTATTTTTCCTGCAGAACCACCCGCGTAGCCGTTTAAGGAATCTGCAAATCCGATAAACCAGAAGGTTTCCCCTGTAAGAGGTTGCGTAAGTGTTGTGAAAGAATCGCCACCGTCAGTGGTTTTATAAATTGTATTGCTTGCAGAACCAATATACCATGTAGTATTTGTGGGCATACTCATTGAATAAATAGGATTAGGAAATGTATATCGGGTAGCCCAGTTCTGACCTCCGTCAGTTGTGTATATCAATTTGCTGTTTCCGCTGGTAGGACACTCTCCGGCCCATCCATTATTATCTCCCTTGAAGATAATTTTCCTGAATTGTTGTTGAGCCGCAGTTGTAAATTTAGCTGCCCAGCTGCTTCCGGAAGTAGTGCTTTTAAATATTGCTCCGCCATCTCCAACTAAAATAAGATTACTTGTGCTTATATCCATTTGTCTTAGCGGATTTATTGTGCCTAATTGTGTTTGAGCCCAGTTTGTACCGCTGTTCGTTGTAGTCCAGATAATTCCTTTGGAATCAACAGCAAATCCATTCGTGGAATTATAGAATTTAATATCATAAACTGTATTGGCATCAACTTGTTGTACTGTCCAGGTTGTTCCTCCATCTGTGGTAGCAACTATTCCGTTTGAACTGGTAGTTGCCCAGATGTTACTTGCGCTGCCAACATACATGCCGTAAACTGATGATGTTATCTGTGCCGGTGTAACATTTGAAAATGTCGCGCCAAAATTGGTTGATTTAAATAAATATCCGGCCATATTAGAGCATCCAATATATACAACTGCTGAATTTACAATACTGACTTTGTAAATGGTGCCTGCACCAAGAGATGCAATTGCTGTCCATGTGTCTCCACCGTCAGTAGTTCTGATAACCGTTCCTGCAGCACCGCACGCAATTCCATTATTGGCATCATAAAATTCAATATCATATAAAATATTAGTAGTACCTGGCGTCTTAGCTACCCATGTATTGCCGCCATCAGTAGTTTTCATAAGTAAACTGCCTATAGCTGTCGTTCCACCTACCATAAAACCAGTAGTGGAATTAAGGAAATAAGAACCCCAGATCTCACGTCTGGAGGCATCAGGATAAGAAACTTGCCAGGTTTCACCGGCATCAGTTGAAATGAGTACTGTGCTGCCTGTCCCAAATGCAATTATCCTTGTTGAAGATAACGCGTGAACATCATACAAAGCATTTCCGACTGGTTTTGCATTTTGCCACTGCCATTCCCATGGCTGAGCAAAAATGAACGATTGCATTGAAAGCAGCAGTAAAGCAAGGTACATTTTTTTCATAGGTAACCTCCTATTAATTAATGAATGATTAAATCGAATAAGCAATAATTATTATACACGTTTAAAGAATGAAAGTACCATATTTGATCTAAGGCACAATATCCTGCGGTTTTATAATATTTTTATTTTTGTTTGTTAATTAAAAGATTAGATCCTGAAATAAAATCGGTTATATTGAAAATTTAATATGTAAAGCTAGACTTTTCTTTTATTTATCTACCTGATAGAAATATATAGGCTGGAATATTCAAATTCAAATTAAAAAATCTTAATAAATCTATTTATTAGGATCTTCGTATGTGGAATGTCAGGTTTTTATCTTTTTCTTGAAAGTACTGAATTTCTTAAAGTTATAGTATATTTTGTTGAATCTGTAATTTCAGTGTTGATAGAACCTATATAAGCAGATATTTTAGATGGATACGGGTGAAGCTTAAAATTTAACGATATATTAGCTTTATAAGGTGCGAAGGGAACACTGTTAATTATTCTTAATCTGCCTACTTTAGTTCCGGGTGATTTACTCGAAATTATTGCTCCCGATCCATGCCCTTTAGTAGCAAGATTCGCTGAAATTTTTATTACACCTGGCGTTGCAGTGTTGAACAATTTATTCTGCTGTCCGCTTGCAATTATCGAAGCGTCAACTGAACCCGGAACATATGATGCTGTTAAGTTACCCCCATTCAAAATATCTGCATTATATAATATTCCAAATTGAATCCCGCCTAATTCAAATTGTACCGGCCCTGTTCTCTGTAAATAAATATCAAACTCATATGTATTCTCAGACGTAAGTGTATCATTTTTAAGTATGCATTTATAATCGGGTTTTTGCGAATATGAATTTTGTGTAAATAATCCGGTGTATATTAACACTACTATAATATAATGCAGATAATTGTATCTCAATACTTTATATTCCTTGCTTTGTTACAATAAAAATTTAATAATTTGTCATATTAAATATGTCCGACAAAATACTTACGCTTTAATGAACTTATTTCTTGTTTCTGGATTTATTATCATTTATTATACTTTTTTGTAGTAGCTCAAACTGTACCTCTGCATCCGTTGATACTGACATTCCGCTGGGCACAACTTTACTTATTGCAAGTGTGTTGTTGTTGTCTATAATTGCAAGATCAGTTAGGTCAACTATACCATCGCCATTTAAATCTGTAACAGTATAACCCGACACGGCATTCGTATTGTCATTGTCTACTAATGCCATATCAGATAGGTCCACTAGGCCATCATGAGTAATATCGCCGCTGTAAATGCACCACTTTGATCCCTTCTGAACAAGGTTATTGCCATATGCCTGACTTTTTGAAGTTGTCATATCATAACTTAAAGCTGAACTGGTGAAAATGTTTCCTGTTGCACTCCATGTCTCTACACCATTTCTGTGTTTAATCACTATATAGTAGGGAGTTCCATTTACAGCTGATAAGAATGAAAATGAACCAACTCCTGAACTGTTTAAAACCCCTTTCTGTGTATCAATAAGTGTATAAGGAGAACTTGCGCTGTGCAATTCAACTGTAACGGTATCTGATACCATGGAGCTTCCATTATATAGTCCCTGTATCAATGCAGTCAATGTAACCACTGGAACAAAATTTGATAAATCTGTCGATCCAATTGCAAACTCAGAGAAAGAATTAAATGCTACATTGCTTTCCAAATTGGAGCCGTTAATTGTACCGCCAATGTTTGTCCATGCATCTCCTTTATTCGTCCTCTTTAACCATTGGAGCGTGGAAGGATTACCTACACCCGTTAAAAATGCCAAAGGTATTGTCATTTTTCCATTAGTAAATGTAGTGCCTGTATTGGTTACAACCCAGAAATAAGGACTTACAATTTTCACTCCGCCTGGCAATGTCCCCGGCGCGATATTAGAAGAATAATAATTCACAGTTACGCTGCCTGATACAGTTACATTACCTGTAAAAGTAATTCCTGTTCCTGTAAAATTTGTACTTGGATTTGATCCTGTTGCCGGGGAAAGTGTTGATGTATTATTGGCTACAGAGAAATAATTAGTACTTTGTCCTGTAAGCGATGAATTAGCAAGATCAGTTGCCTTTATTTTAACGAGATCATTAGAAAGTGTAGGTAATGTCCAGGCAAAGCTTCCTGTAGCTGCTGTAATACTTGCAATAATATTATTCCAGCTTGTTCCGTTATCAGTGCTGTATTCCAGTTTAACATTATTAACTCCTGTTGAAGCCCAGGTAATATTATGGACAGAACCATTAGTCCAGGATTCTCCCCCAATAGGAGAGTTTAGAGCAAGAGAGGAGATCTTAAAACTTGCTATCCTTGTTTTCCATGGATTTGTTCCGGTTGTCGAAAGATATTCATTCATATACCAGAATGTTGCATCATCCGTAGGGTCAACAGACATCATTGAATAATCACCCCATCTGTATCCTTTACCCGTCTGCGATCCGGTACCGGCTATTATCGTCTGTTCTGCTAATGAAAAAGTTCCTAATGCGTCCCCGGCATATCGGCCGGCATACTTTATTGCAGGATACATGGTTGAACTGGAATTTGAATATCCTGCTGCTATATTTCCATCACCATCCATGGCAATGCTTCCCATCCAGCGGTGTGTGGCGTCCGGGGCATAGGTCCCTTGCTGGTAAACAGTCCACCCGCTTCCGGTATTTCTTAATTCGTACCATCTTATTCCTGCATGGTCTGAACCAACATCCACAGTATGATTAGCAACTATTGCCTGGTAACTTCCAAAATTTCTATATTGAACTCTATGCATCAGACGGTCCGATATAGCATCTACTTTAACGTTTGTTCCTGACTGTGGAATACAATTTCTCGAAAAATTGCACATATTTTCGTCAAATGCTGTAACAATTAAATCCGTTTCCGCTCCGTATGTCGAATTTGCTGGATTAATCCAGTCAACGTGCATTGCCCTGTACATTAATCTGTCAGTTCCGCCGTATTCCGCACCGTCCACCGCCATTAAAAAATAGTTTGGCGCTCCCGCTGGGGGTAAGATTTTTCCGTCAGCATCTGAAGGCAATAAGCTCCATTCAATATTACTTGTGGTCGTTGTGAATGAAACAATTCTTGCAGGTCTCCCGGCAAGCATTGAGTCCCTCTCCATTACATACGCTCCGGTGCCTAAAAATGATCCTGATCCCGATGCAAAAATATTAGCAGACATATAATATCCATCCGGCCATACTCCTATTTTTGGATAATCATTCATATCAGTAAATGAAAATATATATCTGTTGTATGCACCAAGTGGATCCGATGTGGACGAAATTGCAATTAATTCGTAAAATGGACCGCTTGGATAAGAGGGAAGCGCAAATTGACTGATAAGCCATCTGTCTGCTATCTGGTCATATAATACAATCGGATCACCATCATTAGTTCCTACCCAGGCACCTGGACCTGTATCCTGCCACAAAGTGGATAGGTCCGCCGGTCCATATAAAGATACCCCGCTCTTATTCCATATCTGAAATTGGCTGTTTACTGATTGAACGATATGATTTGGGCCGACATCTCCATTAATATCCGGAGGATAACAACTACATGCATTGCTCATTCCATCAAAATTTGATATTGTTGATGAAATTTGCAAAGGTCCGAATTTATCTTGTACAATTGGATCTTTGAAATTTTCGTCTTTAATAATTTTGTTTGTATTTAAAGTCGGTCTAACATGATTCGGAATTTCATATTCCTCGGATGACTCACTCTCCTTTAATGGCATAATCATTTTCATGCTTATAAGTGGACGGCTTTTATCTGTATAAACTGGATAATTTACTTTGTCCGGGTGTGAAATCAATCCCTGAGGCAAAATCAAATTTAAGGGTAGCAGTACTGATATCAATAAAGTAAATATATCTCTCATTATTCCCTCGTATTAATCAATTTTTAATCGTAAAACTATAAATAATAAAGTAATAATACTAAAGATTTGTCATTTTAATATAACCGTTCATCTGTCACAATAGCCATTAATAATTGTGCTTTCATAAGAATACAACCTCTCATGTTATGAATATTTAATATTATTATTGATATTATAAAAATAATATTCTAATTTCAATTGATTAGTAATTAGGGCTAAAATTTGATAATGAAGACTGTATTTATTTTGGAAGATGAGGTGATTATCTCTCTTTTTTTGAAGAAACTCATCGAAAGGAAGGGATTGAATGTTTTAGGAACTAGTACTAATGGTATTCAGGCTTTGGAAATTATTTTGAAAGATAAACCCGATATTGTAATTATTGATGTCTCTTTAAAAGGAAGTATCAATGGAATTGAAGTTGCTAATAGAATATCGGAAATTTATTACCCCAAAATTGTATTTATTACTGGATTAGATGAACATGCACTACAATCAGTCAAAGCCGATTATAGCTATCTGCGAAAACCTTTCGATAATAAAGAATTATTAAATATCCTTCTAAGTTAATTCGCATCTAATACATTTCAACCTGTTTTATAATTTCCTTTGCTTCAGGGTCGGGCAATCACCTTATATTCTCAGTCACATGTAAATAAATTTGACTGAATTAGATTAAAGTCAAGTCTAAAACATTTAATAATAAAAAGGAGTATTATGAAAACAAATGCACGGATACTTATTGTAATGCTATTATTTACCTCAATCTCTTTTCTGTATGGGCAGCAGCCTGCTAAAACTACCAGGTTGCTTGTAATGCAGGATGTGGTTTATCCATACAAGGTTGATGCATATGAAAAGGCTCAAAAAGACATGAATGACTTTATAGCTAAAAACTATCCCGCCGTAAAATGGAATTGTTTACAGTACGATAACTATACTTATATCTATACAGTTGACCTTGGAGATTATGGCAAAATAGATGAGATGAATAAAATGTGGCAGGAAAAAATGAAAACTGTAAATCAGGATGATTTTAAAAAATATGCCGATCAATTCCTTGGTACTATCTCACAAACAAACCAACTTGTTGTCACTAAAGATGATAAGGGCTCCTATAAAGCAAAAGATCCGTATATAAAACGTAATGAGGCAAAATTTTTCCACTGGGATTATTTCGAATTGATTCCCGGAAAAGAAGATGATGCTGTATCCATAGCCAGGGAAGAAGCTGCCTATTCTGAAAAAATGAATCTGAAAATGGATTATAACCTATGGCGTGTTAGTATGGGGCAGAATACTAACTCTATTATTTTCGTCAGCTGGGATAAAGATAGAGTAAATTTCTTTACCGATATGGAAAAGGATAATAAACTTGCTGGTAAAGAAATGGAAGATATGGATAAAAGATTTATGACCTATGTACAGAAATTTGAACATTGGAATGGAAAACCTCGCCCTGATCTGTCTATAATGGATATGAGTACGGCTAATAAATAATTTTTCTTAATAGGGACCCTCATTTATGATGGTCCCTTAAATTTTGAAATAATGTTATTCACAGGCTGATTCTTCAGAAACAAATTTCTTTGCTTCACTCTTTGAAAGAAAAGTTAATTTTCGGACAAATGGAAATTTGAAATTTCTTACAGTTAGCCAGATTGGAATAAATAGAATTTTGTATCTTTTCTGTAAATAATACCTTGTTTCTCCGAATGAACTTAAAATGGTAACAATTCTAAATGCCATCTTCCTTATTAAACATTAATTTGGTATTATTAATATAATAAACCCGTGATCAAAATCAAATTAGTCGGAATATCGGTAGGAAATACAGAAATATTTTATGAAAAAATTGTTTGATTCAAAATATATAATAGATAGAACTGTATAAAAACAATAAGGAAAGAGGTATCCCTAAATAGAAAAATAGTTTGACTAATTTTTCCATCCTTCTTTTCATTTCTTGTTCCTTAGCATAACTTTCCGTTGACTCATAATCTCTGTAGTAATCTCCTGATGCAATTGTCCAGCTGTAATACCGGTGGTTAATTGTTAGATTATCCATATTTATGCCTTTTAAAAATAAATGCAGCAGTTGCATCAATTTTTGTACCGGACTGTTATTGGCATAATAACTTAATTAAGAGGTAAAATCATCACTTTTTAAGTAGTAATTTGTTCCATTCTGCGAAAATATTTCCGGAAATAATACAAATGTCCAATTTT
This sequence comes from Ignavibacteriaceae bacterium, assembly GCA_031292455.1. Lineage (GTDB taxonomy): Bacteria > Bacteroidota > Ignavibacteria > Ignavibacteriales > Ignavibacteriaceae > Fen-1301. The sequence goes on along the minus strand of JARLHC010000022.1, from coordinate 2,826 downwards.
TGGTTTTCCATTTAAAACTCTCAGTATTATTCATTCATCCAGCCGGCAGTCGCAAATAATTTGAAAGATAGACTTAATACAATCGATAAAACAGTTGCAAGGGCCATTCCGGCTAATACAACTGAACCTATTTTTATTTGTGCCCCGCTTAATCCTATAGTTAATACAAATGCTGAAAGAACCAGGTTTTTAGGTTTGCTGTAATCAACTTTTGCTTCGACAAGTATGCGTATTCCTGACGCCGCTATTACTCCGAAAAGCATCAATGAAACTCCTCCCATAACGGCCGCAGGAATTGTTTGAATTGCTGCAGAAAGTTTCCCTATGAATGCAATTAATACTGAAATTACAGCAGCTCCTCCTATTACCCATACGCTGTATACTTTTGTTAATGCCAGTACTCCAATGTTTTCCCCATAAGTGGTTGTCGGTACTGAACCCACTAATCCTGATAAAACTGTCGATACTCCATCCCCCATGAGTGAACGGTGTAAACCTGGATCTTTAGTTAAATCTTTTTCAACAATATTCCCCGTTACAATTAGATGCCCTATATGTTCTGCCACAACTACCAGCGAAGCAGGGATTATTATGATAATTGCAGAAATGTTAAACTCTGGAAAATAAAATGTCGGTAAAGAAAACCAGGGAGCTTTATCAATTACTTCCCAATTAACAATTCCCATAAAAACTGCAATTAAATATCCTGTAATTATGCCCGTTAAAATTGGTATTATGCGCATAAAACCTTTAAACAAAACTGATCCTAAGATTACAACTGCCAAGGTTGAAATTGAAACTATTACAGTCTTTATATCAACCGGTTGATTATTCTTTGAAATAAGCCCTGCCATATTAGCTGCTACCGGGGCAAGCTCAAGACCGATTATCGCTACAATCGCTCCCATTGCCGCCGGTGGAAATACAGTATGGATCCAATCTGAACCGAGATATTTAAATAAGAGCGCCACGGTTATAAAAACTAATCCCGATACTATAAATCCTCCAAGCGCAGCCTGGTAACTATAACTTCCGATAACAAGGAATACGGGAGAAATAAATGCAAAACTTGATCCAAGAAATGCAGGTATTTTCCTTTTAGTAATTAAAATATATATTAAAGTCCCGACCCCATTCATCAACAGTACTGTTGATGGATTAATCTTAAATAAAACCGGAACTAAAATCGACGCACCAAACATTGCAAACAAATGCTGAAAGCTTAGCGGTATGCTTTCTATGAAAGGAGGTCGCTCATTTACGCCTATTACTCTGTTGGTCATGGCTGTTCATTCTGATGTTTGTTAAACTGAATTTAATTTTAAGTGTTAAACTTAATAAATTAGATGAGCAGGGAACAGTCTTAAACATTAATAAAAAGCTGCACCACAATGTATAAAAATCCAAAGAGCACATCGGGGATACCAGTATGAATTTCAACACGTATAAAGCATTCAAAATCATAATAATTTGAAGGTTAATTTCTGTCTTCAACTGGTTCTCACTCTATTGACATTCGGTACGAATCTCAAAGACAGATCGAGTATTTTAAAGCATGTTTCGGAAATGGGAGATGAGAGCTTATAATTATATAAATAATAATAAACCAAAAGCAAACCGGAAGATGAATACGAGATGAACTGCTTGGTAACGGCTCAGATTATTCCCTCCACATGAATCTGTATATAAAACTATACACTATTTCCCGGGGGTGTTATGGAAAGTATTTGTACCCTTATACTAATTTAATTACATGTAGTTGAATTGCTGTTTGCTGATTTTACTTGCATATCGAGTATTCAGGAAATATTACTTCCATTGAATTCTACAGTGAATACATCGGTATGTCTGCCGGGATAAAATATTGTCGTTTGTCCTCTGTCAGTTTGACCGGGTGAGAAACTATTTTGTCCTCCAACCGGAACAAGCACTGTTTTATCCAAATCATTCTGATAACCGAAATGCGCTGTATAAGTATTATTTCCGTTCTTATGCACACATTCAAGTATTGGGTGTACTGGCATAGTAAGAGAATCTACCACTGTAAACATTAAAGTATCGGATATATCATAACCTGTTTTTACTGTTACTAACGAATTGCCCCTTGAAGAAATATCAGATACATTTATAGTTGCATGTAGGATAGAATCCGATACAAAAGTTGTTGCCCTTTCATTCCCGTTCCACAAAACAACTGAGTTGCTTGTAAACTTTGAACCCTTAATCTCAAGATTAAAGGTTTGTGTACCGGGGGATTCAATGTAGAAGCATCCTATTGTTTTACCTTCCGGGATAAGCTTAACTATTTCAGGGTCATTAAACAGGAACGGGTAATTGAATATATCGAACCTAAGATCCTCTTTCCTGAAGAGGTTGGGATAGATATGCATTATATTGGGCTGCTTAGCAGGGAGTGCGTATTGTTTTATGTCGATTAAATTAGGGTTCATATTGGTATAAGTATAGTGGGCAGACGGGCACTATACTTATACAGTTTTAGTATGAAAAGTCAAGGGTAATGAGGAATACATTTGTTTTACGGCACTCAATAGGAAATTATATATATATGGGAGCATATAAAATGAAGCACGAGCATGAATTATAAATACATTCTGCCTGATTATTAAAGGGGGTTATTTTCAAAAGTAAATAATAAAGGTAACCTTGAAGGATACCTTTATTAATATTGTAGAGTAGGACGAAGACGCAGTGATTAATGTATCCTGTTTTCTTCGAACCCTCGTCAAACCGTACATGAAGTTTTCCCTCATACGGCTTTCCTGAATGACATTGACGCTTTGGTTAAAGCGGTAGAACTTTGTAATC
>JARLHC010000021.1 GCA_031292455.1 Ignavibacteriaceae bacterium | reverse complement strand
TCCCTTTATTTTTTTATAAAAAGAGAATTAGTGGTAAATTTACTTGATATAATATTTTAGGTCTGCATGAATTACCCAAATGCCGTTGATGTTTTTGGTTTTAATAAGATTTACTCCTCCACTTTCGGAAAAAAGAAGGTTTTTGCATTAACTGATTTGTCTTTATCTGTCCCCGCAGGAACAATTTTCGGTCTTTTGGGTCCAAATGGCGCCGGAAAAACTACTCTTATTAAACTCCTTTTAGGAATTACTTTCCCTGATTCAGGTTCAGCCAGGATTCTTAATGAGGATATCTCTAATGTAAAAATTAAAAGTAAAATCGGATATTTACCCGAAAATCATAAATACCCCTCATATTTAACCGGAGGAGAAACTCTTAAATTCTTCGGTCAGATGAGCGGTCTCTTTGGTTCCCCGCTTGATAAGAAAATAGATGAACTCCTCGATCTAATGAACCTCTCAAAATGGAAAAAATCTAAAGTTAGGACTTATTCAAAAGGAATGATGCAGCGGCTTGGTATCGCACAGGCTATGATAAATGACCCGGAACTTATATTCCTTGATGAACCTACTGATGGTGTTGACCCTATTGGGAGAAAAGAAATCAGGGATGTCCTTGTGGAACTGAAAAACCAACACAAAACTATCTTCCTTAATAGCCATATTCTTTCGGAAGTTGAATTGATTACCGATAATGTCGGTATTCTTAATAAAGGGAAACTTCTTAAACAGGGGACTGTCAAAGAATTGACCGAAAAAAAAGAAGAGTACCGCCTTTCCTTGGAAGGACAATTAAATAACGACTTCCTTATTGGTATTCCCGGTTTGGAAAAAAATAAAGATGATTATTATAATTTGAAAGTCGCTGATACTCCTGAATTGAATAAAGTTATTGATTCAATTAGATCGCATAATATGCTTATCAGGGAAATTATCCCTGTAAAAAATACCCTGGAGGAGATGTTCATTTCTTTGATTCAGGAAGCTAATAAAGAGGAGAAGAGATGAGAAATATCTGGGTTTTAACACTTTCTACTCTTCGCGAAGCAATGTCTAAAAAAGTATTTATCTTCTTTATGGGCATTTCTGCTGTCGTTTTAATTATTCAATTGATCGTGTTTAGCTTCATTAACTCGGATCAGCTTGTTAAAGCAGTTAATCCTATGGGATTCCCTATTACTATGCAGCAGGTCATATCCTATTATGAGATGATGGTTGTTTCACCATTATCAGTATTAGGACTTCTGCTTTCTATATTTTCCTGCTCCTCCTTTATTCCATCAATGCTTGAAAAAGGGAATATTGATTTGCTCCTATCTAAACCTGTATCAAGAATTGAACTTATACTTGGAAAATACTTAGGCGGCGTGCTTGTAGTATTTATTAATATACTTTTTCTGATTGTGGGTGTTTGGCTGATTATCTCATTCAAGTTTGGTTTCTGGGCTTTTTCATTTCTCGGTATTTCACTTGTAATTACTTTTACATTTGCAGTGCTTTATTCGGTTATAGTTCTGTTCGGAGTTATTACCCGGGGATCAGTATTGGGTATGATGATGGCATATTTCATATTCCTTATCCTCAGCCCCCTGCTCTTTACGGCTAAGGAAAAGTTCTTGATTGTAATTGAAAACGGTTTTCTTAAAAACCTGATTAAAGTATGCTATTATATAGTTCCTAAAACATCAGAATTAATGGGGAGTGTATTATCAGATATTACATCCGGCAAGGGAATTGATAATTTTCAGCCTGTCATTACTTCTTTGGTTTTCTTAATTTTAATGTTGGCTTTTGGAATTGCAATATTCAGGAAAAAAGATTTTTAGATTATAAAACGATACAAAAATAAATTAAATACAATAAAGGGAAAAATATAGGCTTATTATGCAGGATGAAAATTTAAAACTTGAAGATCTCTTAACCAAATTTGACAATTTGGGGGGCGCTGAACATATACCCTGTGTCGCCATAATTGGCGCAGGAGTAATGGGCCAGGGTATTGCCCAGACAATTGCTTCCTCCGGTATAGATGTGTTGGTTATTGAAAAAAATAAACAACACCTTGAAAGAGCTAAATTGGATTTAGCAGAAAATATCGACAGGGAAATTAAAAGATGGGCTATGACTGTTAGCGAAAAGAAGTCTGTCTTGGGAAGAATTTCATGGGATCTCGATATTGAAAAAATCAAAGATAGAAATATTATTATTGAAGCTGTTGATGAAGACTTTGAACTCAAAAAAGAGATTTTCAGAAAACTTGATAAATTAGCCGGCAAAGATGCTATCCTTGTCTCAAATACCTCTACACTTAGTCTAACTAAAATTGCCGAGGTTACCAATAGAACTGATAAAATTATCGGCATGCATTTCATGAACCCTGTTCCTAAAATTCCATTGGTTGAATTGGTTAAATGTCTTTACACTTCCAACGAAACTGTTGAAATTGTAAAGGCGTTTGCTGCAAGGATTGGCAAAACTGCCGTTGAAGTCTATGAATATCCTGGCTTTGTTACTACACGTGCTATTGTGCCGCTTCTTAACGAGGCTATGTATATCCTTATGGAAGGTGTCGCTACTGCTAAGGATATAGACACTGCTATGAAACTCGGATATAATTTTCAGAATGGCCCCCTCGAAATGGCCGATATGATGGGACTCGATGAAGTTCTCGCTTGGATGGAAACCCTGTGGAAAACTCTTGGTGAACCCAGATATAGAGCCTGCCCTGTTCTTAGAAAACTCGTCCGGGAAAGAAAACTTGGTAAAAAGACCGGTGAGGGATTTTATAAATATGATGAAAACGGTATCATAATTGCCGGTACTGAAAAGGAAGGAATATAATATGAAAGTATTAGTTTTAAACTGCGGTAGCTCCTCAATTAAATATCAGTTCTATGAAACTGAATCTCAAACTGCCCTTGCCAAAGGCGTTGTCGAAAGAATAGGGATGAGTAGCGCTGTACTCTCCCATACACGCTATGATGGCGATGAAATAAAAATTGTCGGCGAAATATTAGATCATACAATTGCCATTGAATATGTTCTCGGCGTTATGTTAAGTAAGAATCATGGCGTAATTGATGATAAGCGTGATATCGAAGCAGTCGGACACAGAGTCGTACATGGAGGTGAAACATTTTCTGCATCTGTATTAATCAATGATCAGGTCATGCAGGTTCTTCAGGATAATATCGAACTCGCACCCCTTCATAATCCCCCGAATATAAAAGGTATCCAGGCCTGTAAAAGAATTCTTCCGGATACCCCCCAGGTCGCTGTATTTGATACCGCTTTTCATGTTAAGATGCCTCCGAAAGCTTTCCTTTACGGGATCCCTTATGAACTGTATAAGAAATATAAAATTAGAAGATATGGCTTTCATGGTACTTCCCATCTCTATGTCTCAAATAAAGCAGCTGAGATTTTGGGAAAACCAAAAGAGGAATTAAAATTAATCACTATGCATTTAGGCAATGGCTGCAGTATGGCTGCCGTCAATAAAGGGAAATCAGTTGATACTACAATGGGTTTTACACCGCTTGAAGGATTACTGATGGGTACAAGAAGTGGAGATATCGATCCTTCCGTAATTCTTTACATTATGGGAAAAGAAGGCTTATCTCTTGGTGAAGCTCAGACTCTGTTGAATAAGCATAGCGGCCTTATTGGCATTAGTGGTGAATCAAGTGATATGCGTGAGATTGTTGCTGCGGTTAAAGAAGCTCATAAAAGATCCCAGTATGCATTTGATATCTTCTGTTACAGGATAAAAAAATATATCGGCGCTTATATGGCTGCTATGAATGGAGCTGATGCTATTATATTTACCGGCGGTATTGGTGAAAATTCTCCTGATGTCAGGGAAGAGGTTTGTAAGGATATGGAATTCCTTGGGATTGAACTTGATAGTGATAAGAATTTGAAAAAGGACTCCTTCATTTCAAAAGATAGTTCAAAAGTAAAAGTTTTGCGTATCCCGACAAATGAAGAGCTTTTAATTGCTCAGGATACTAATGCAATTGTTGAAGAATTGCTTTTAAATAAAGAATCAGTAAAATAAATTAAAATATTAAATATGACGAAAATACATCCTACAGCAATCATTGATCCTAAAGCCGAAATAGAAGAAAATGTTGAGATTGGCCCTTACTGTGTAATTGATAATGATGTAAAGATAGGGAAAGGCTGTAAATTATATAACAGCGTCTCAATTTTTAACGGCGCAAGGATTGGAGAAAATAACGTATTTTACCCGGGCGCCGTTATAAGCGGCCTCCCTCAGGATATTAAATTTGATAAGGGCTTCTCTGAGTTATTTATAGGTGATAATAATACTTTCAGGGAGTCTGTTACTGTTAGCAGGGGCACCCATGCAACTGATAAAACTATAATCGGTAGTAACTGCCTCTTTATGGCAAATTCCCATTTGGGACACGACGGCAGGGTCGGGGATTATGTCATTATTGCTAATTCCGTTGGATTAGGCGGTCATGTTCATCTTGGTGATTATGTCATCCTGGGAGGTACGGTAGGAATACACCAGTTTGTGTCTGTTGGAAAGCATAGTATGATTGGCGCCCTTTCTATGGTTGTTAAAGATGTCCCTCCTTATACCCTTTTTTCCGGAAATCCCTTAACTTATGAAGGATTGAATGTTATAGGTTTAAGAAGAAGAGGATTTTCAGACGAATCCATCACCTTACTTAAAAATATATATACTATATTATATAAATCAGGTCTAAATGTTTCTCAGGCTGTCTGTAAAATAAAAGATGAGTTTAAAATAGAGAATGAAGTGGCTGAAGTAATCAATTTCATAGGGGAAAGTAGGAGAGGAATTTCTAAGTAAGTACTATTTATTGGGAGGGATAATGGATCTTGGTATTAAAAATAAAAACGTCCTTGTCACCGCCTCAAGCAAAGGGATTGGTAAGTCCATTGCCGAACAGTTTGCCGCTGAAGGGTGTAATATCGCTATCTGTTCCAGGACTAAACAGGATCTGATAAATACTACCCTCGAAATTAAGAAAAAATATGGCACCGAAGTCATTTGGTGTCTGTGCGATCTCAGTAAAGCCCGCGATATTGAAAATACATTTGATATAGTAAGCAGCAATCTGGGAAATATTGATATTCTTGTTAATAACTGTGGAGGCCCTTCTGCAGGATATTTCCAGGAACTCGATGATGAAAAATGGCAGAATGCTTTCGAGCAGGTAATGCTTAGCGTTGTTAGATTTAATAATCTTGTTATTCCTGGTATGATGGCTAGAGAATGGGGAAGGATTATCAATATCACTTCTATTAGCGTTAAACAACCAATTGATAACCTTATACTCTCTAATTCATTAAGAACCGGTGTGGTCGGTTATGCCAAATCTCTGAGTAATGAAATTGCTAAATATTCTATTACTGTTAATAATATTGCTCCGGGTTATACTTTAACTAATAGATTGTATGAACTTGCTGTTGTAAGAGCCAAAATTTCTGGTAGGTCCCATGAAGAGATTCTCTCCGATATGGGAAAGGAAATTCCTATGAACCGCCTCGCACGACCTGAAGAAATTGCTTCATTGGCTATTTATCTTGCTTCTATGCAGGCTGCCTATCTGACTGGAAATACGATCCATGTCGATGGCGGGCTTGTTAAAGGTCTATATTAAATTAACTTATTTTCCTTAATTTCCTCCAAACAGAGGACTGATTATGATAACAAAAATTGATCTTGTAATTCCTCCTTCTTCTCTTTACGATAAAGAGTACCTTTACAACTCTGCAGCTAAAAAGCTGGGAAGAGATATCTCTGAAATTACTGCTGTTATAACTGATAAAAGATCTATTGATGCCCGGGGAAAATTCCCGGTCTATAATCTTTCCTGTTCCGTTTTTATCAATGAATCGCCGCCTAAATCTGAAAATATTGTTAAGTATAATCCCGTAACAGGAAATAAAAAAGTTATTATTGTAGGTTTTGGCCCTGCTGGGATGTATGCTTCTCTTAGATTAATAGAATTGGGCATTAAACCCATAGTCCTTGAACGCGGAAAAGATGTTCGTTCCAGGAGAAGGGATCTTCGGCAGATTCAACAGTTTGATACCGTTAATCCCGATTCTAATTATTGCTTCGGAGAGGGTGGCGCTGGTACCTATAGTGACGGCAAACTTTATACTAGAGCCACTAAAAGAGGAGATACTAGAAAAATTATAAGCATCCTGGTTCAGCATGGTGCTGATCCTGATATTTTAGTCGATTCACATCCTCACGTTGGTTCCAATAAACTCCCCGGAATTGTGGAAAATATCAGGGAAACAGTTTTGAAAAATAACGGCGAGGTTCATTTCAACTCCCGGGTCACCGATCTTATCCTAAAGGATGGGAAAATTCAGGGTGTAATTGTTAATGATAAAGAGGAATTTATTGGTGATTCGGTTATCGTTGCAACAGGGCATTCGGCAAGAGATATCTTCTATATGTTCCATAAATATAACATCGTTCTTGAACCTAAATCCTATGCGCTGGGAGTCAGGATTGAACATCCTCAGGAACTTATAAATAAAATTCAGTATCATTCCGATTATCAGGATCCTAACCTCCCGGCTGCAAGCTACAGCCTCGCATGTAATCTTGAAGGTAAAGGCGTCTATTCTTTCTGCATGTGCCCGGGAGGTATTATTGTCCCCGCTGCAACCGCCCCGGGTGAAATTAT
>JARLHC010000104.1 GCA_031292455.1 Ignavibacteriaceae bacterium | reverse complement strand
GTGTCCTTTATATTTTTGTTGTTTGATTATAATAAATTTATCAAAGGACACTCTCTTTTTTTATCTTACCTGTTACTCTTACAATTATACTATTTCGTTAAACTAACTAATTGCTTTCTTTTAAACATAGCTTCTATAGTAGAGGTTTTAAATTTTATTTAGCGGGAAGTATGAGATATTCCCCGGTGAAGTCTGTTTATCACTTGAATATAGAAGCGGGGAGAAACGCTACAGGAGGAATCCTGAGTGAATCCGGACTTATATTCCGGGAGATTTTAAGAAAAAGAAAGGGCGTCCCTGATAGAAATAAGAGAGACGCCTTCCAATAGTAATTAAGATTTTTCTGCTTTTCTCTTAGCTTTTGTATCCTGGATTTCCTTACGGGCATCCTGAGCTAATTTTCTTAATTCGCTTAAACCTTTGCGCAAACGAGTACCGGCAGCAGCCTGTCCTTTTTCGTAGAATTTTACAAAGTCTGTTTCCAGATTTTTAACTGCCTGGGCAAGGTCTTCGAGTTTGTTCATGTATATCTCCTAATATGGTTTATGAATGATTATTTAGAATTTTCAAGGACAATTTCAGCAATGTCCTTAATAGAAACTTGTTCAGTTTTTTCAAAATACTTAACGCCGTCGGTCAGCATAGTCATACAGAACGGGCAAGCAGAAGCGATTGTACCTGCATTAGTGCCAAGGGCTTCTTTTGTACGTTCTTCGTTTATCCTGCCTCCTTCTTCATCTTCGAGGAACATTCTTCCTCCACCGGCACCACAGCAAAATCCTTTGCTTTTATTCCTTTTCATTTCAATTAATTCCAAGTCCTTAATACTCCTTAGAGCATTCCTTGGAGACTCATAAACTGAATTATACCTGCCAAGGTAGCAGGAATCGTGGTACGTGACCTTAGATAGTGCAGAATCCGATTTCAATTTTATTTTACCTGACACAAGGAGTTCTTCAATAAACTGTGAGTGGTGTATAACTTCATAATTACCGCCGAACTGTTTGTATTCATTTCCTAAAGAATGAAAGCAATGAGGGCAAGCAGTAACTATTTTTTTAACTCCATATTTGTTTAGTGTCTGAATATTCTCTTGCATCATCATCTGTGCGAGGTACTCGTTTCCAAGGCGACGAGCTGTATCTCCATTACATTTTTCCTCAATTCCCAGAATTCTGAAGCTAATATTAGCTTTTTGCATTAATTTTGCAAATGCCTGAGTAACTTTTTTATATCTATTATCGAAGGACCCTGCGCACCCTACCCAGAACAAAATATCCCCATTGGGATCTTCTGCCATAGTTTTTATGTTCATTCCTTCCGCCCAGGCAGCCCGATCAGAGGGGTTAAATACCCAGGGAGTGAAGTTTGTTTCGATGCTTTTGAAAACATTATTCAGGTTTGAGGGGAACCGGGATTCTGTAAGGACAAGGTTACGGCGCATATCGATAATCGAATCAAGGTGTTCAATCATTACCGGGCACTCCTGAACACATGCCATACATGTTGTACACTGCCAGAGTTCAGTATCGGAAATGTAATTGTGCACCAGACTTTTGCTAAACATTTCTCCTTCGGTTATTCCGGCTGCAAGCAAAGGAGCTTTATCTTTTGTTCTTCTTCTTATATCGACAATGATCTTTCTTGGAGAGAGGCGTTTACCGGCGGTATGGGCCGGGCAGGCATCGGTGCATCTGCCGCACTCTGTACAGGAATATCCATCAAGAATCTGCTTCCAGGAAAGCTGCTCAATATCAGAAGCGCCGAAGGATTCGGCACTCTCATCATCAAGGTTAATAGATTTGATTGTGTTTCTTACCGGGTAAAGATTAGCAAAGTAAGTATTAGGTATTGAGGTTAAAACATGCAGATGTTTTGAATAAGGGAGATAGTTAAGAAAACCAAGGATAACCAGAATATGTCCCCACCAGAATATTTCATAGTAAACAGGCGCGGAGCCGGTGCCATTCTTATATATAAGAGGACTGAGGTATGCGGTTACAGGACGTAATTCAAACTGTGAGAGCTGGAAATTATTCTTTGCAATAAGGGAGATGTTCAGCCCCAGCATAAATATACAGACCAGCATTATAAGGAGAAGAATTATAGCCGCATCCATCTTTCCATGCATATCAACTTCGAGGCGGGGAACGTGAATTATAAATCTTCTATACAATGCATATAAGACAGAGGCAATTACAAGAACGCTGAAAATATCCTCTATAAGAGTTATAGCTGAATAAACGGGTCCTGCGAAACTAAAGTTAAAGGGGGAATAGAAGCCCTGTATGAGGGATTCCAGTATAGCGAAAATAAAGAGTACAAAGCCCCAGAAGATAAACAGATGCAGGATGCCTGCCTTTGGATCCCTTAATAATTTAGTCTGCATGAAAGCCACTTTCCAGAGGCGGGATAATCTAAAGCCGGGATTATCAAAGCGGTCATCTTTCTTTTTAGCGACCTGCATATGACGCAGCAGGTTCTTGCAGCTATATATAAATAACAGCGCAGCGGAAAGGAAGATGATTATGAAAACTATATTTTTAACAGCCATAAAGGGTTAAAGAGATTTCCGTGGCTTTTTTAGAGCATAAAAGATGTTAATGGATAGAAAGACTTTGACCACCGTCCATATAGAAAATACAGCAGCCCCATATCTTATTGATTCAATTAAGTTATGAATATAAAATACGTAAAGGAAGAAAGTCCCCATTGCAATTATAATAATGTTGGCAAGGAACATTGTTAAAGTAATATTGAGATAACTTTTATTTATTTCCAATAAATATCCTGTAATGAAGGCAGCGACAGGGAAAGAGAGCAGATAGCCGCCTGTTGGTCCGAATAATCTCATAAATCCAATAGAAGCAGGTATCTGTGCAAATACGGGTAAACCAAGACATCCGAGAGCAAGGTATAACAACTGGCTATATGCCCCGTTTTTAGCACCAAGGAAGGCACCTGCCAGGATGACCATTACAGTCTGAAGAGTAAACGGAACGGGTTTGAACGGAATAGTTATCTGTGCTGCAACAGCGGTTAATAAAGTAAATGAAATAATGCCGAACAGTTTTGAAGTTACCACATCGTTAATATATTTAGGAATAACAGCGGCTTTGGTATTCATATTTTCCTCAAGATAGATAATTATTAAAAAATTGTAATGTTTTATTCATCAGACTGTCAAACATTATATTAGAGCCAATATCCGGATGGTGCATATCAAATGTATGACCCGAACCGTGAATTTTGAAAAATTCTGTTTGAGATTTATCAGCCCAGCTATAGAGAAGTTCTGCTTCTTTAATTTTAACAGTTAAATCCTGATCGCCATGTGCGATGAGGAGGGGTTTCTTAAATTCAGAAACAGCTTTTTCCATATTCAAAGAGCTATTTTTATTTTTTTCAATATCGTTGAGCAAGGAAGTATTTAAGCGCATAGCTTGTTTTGTTCTGGAATTAAAGACTTCAAAAACTCCTTCTTTTCTCCATTTTTCTTTTTGTCTTGCGGAATATCTATCGAGTTGAGCGACAGATGACCAGAGGGCGATTGCATTTATGTTCTTATTTACAAGAGAAGACAAAATGGAAACTGCGCCTCCCCTGCTATGCCCCAGCAAGCCGATCTTTTTATTGTCAGTATGCCCGAAATAATTATTTGAATAGGCATTTATTAATTCATTAAGCTCACTAATTTCAAGAGTAAATGTATTTTGTGCGAATTTATCGAGTTCAGTGAATTCGGTAAGGTTATTGCCAATTCCATTATGAGAGAAATTAAAAGAAAGAACGAAATAATTATTATCGGCGAAAAACTGTCCTAAAACAGGCCAGAAACCCCAATCTTTGAAACCTTTAAAGCCATGAACTAATATAATACATGGAGAACCGGCTATTTTGTTTAATCCAAAGGCAGAAATATGTAATTCATTGCCAAGGGTAGTTTTTAATATAAAATCTTTGCTCATTAAGTTGAAATATGGGCATTAAACAAGGAAAAGTCAAGAAATATGAATTATTCGCACATTTTATGAATTGCAGGTCAACAATGGTTTTGCGGAATGATTTATTTTTGCCAAACAAATGATTATTTTCATATATTAAAATAACGCAGCAAATGAAATATTTATTAGTGATACCGTCGATAGACATAAAGGATGGGAAAACAGTACGAGTTGTACAGGGCATTCCGGAATTAAACTGCCAGGAATACGGAAGTGATCCTGTAGAAATGGCAAGAATCTGGAGGGCAGAGAATGCAAGGATGCTGCATGTAGTTGATTTTGATGGTGCAATAGAGCATTCCAAAAGAAATATTAAAGTTATAGAAGAAATTTGTTCATCAGTTATAATACCTGTTGAATTTGCGGGGGGAATAAGGAATTCCGAAGATGTAAAGATGATAATGGATACGGGGATAAGCCGTTTAGCGCTGGCAACAATGGCAATTGAAAACACAAAAGAATTTATCAAGGTATTTAATCAATATGGACCTGCAAAGATTGTGGTAGGACTTGACATAATTGATAACGAGATTATTCTAAGGGGGAAAAGGCAAAAGACGGGGTTGAATTACCTGGAATTTGCCAAACAGATTGCGGACATAGGTGTTGAAAGATTTATAGTAACGGATGTATCCAAAAACGGCATATTGGGAGGGCCTAATCTTCCAATATGTATTGAGATTGCCAATCATACGGGAACAAAGATTACAGTATCGGGCGGAGTAAGAAATAAAGACGAGCTGATGGACATACAGGGAATAATGCATTTAGGAGTAGATTCAGTGATTGTGGGGAGAGCGCTCTATGAAAACAGGTTTCCATGCCAGAAACTCTGGCGGGTTGCAGAATCAGGAATTTTTGAATAAGGATTTATAATGGAAGAGAACGAACAGGTAATCCACAGCAGTTTCTGGGCAAATTTATTTAAACCATCTGCTAAAAAGATGCAATCTGATTATGTACTTACAGATTATCCGCCGTTTGTTGAATTAGGAAAAAAAGACTTGCAGTTGATATCGAATATAGTCCATCACAGGCAATATATACCCGGAGAACATATATTTGCACAGGGAGATCCGGGGATAGGATTATATATTATCATAGAAGGGGAAGTAGAGATAAAGTATGCAGATAAAAACGGAAGGATATCGCGTTTTGCTTCATTCGGCAAAGGAGATTTTTTTGGAGAGCTGGCATTAGTAGACGGAGAGAAAAGAACAGCATCAGCATTTGCAAAGACAGATGTTAAGATTGCGGTTATATTTAAACCCGATCTGGATAATTTTATTGAGCGATATCCTAAGAAAGGGATAAAGATTTTACAGGGGATGGCTTTAATAATTACCACCAGGCTGAGGAAACTGGATGAAGAATTTTTGAATCTCGGATCAAAATAACCACTAACGGAGGTGAAATATGGAACCTGAAATAAAGCGCGTTTTAGTTCCAATTGATTTCTCGGATTATTCAAAAAATTCACTTAAATACGCAGTAAGCTTTATCAAATCCTTCGATGCAGAGCTTTTCCTTATTTATGTTATTGAGCCGGTTATATATCCCCCGGATTTCAGTATGGGGCAAATAGCAATTCCTTCGGTAGATGCGGAGGTTGATAAACGTGCATTTGAAGAATTAGAGAATCTGGCAAAGGGTGAAATTCCTCCGGATGTAAAATGCAAGTGCATAATCAAGACAGGCAAACCGTTTATCGAAATAATTGATACCGCAAAGCAGGAGGATATTGATTTAATCATTATCGCTTCACACGGACATACAGGTGTAGAGCATATATTATTCGGAAGTACGGCAGAGAAGGTTGTTAGAAAAGCTCCGTGCCCGGTTCTTTCATTCAGAGAACCTAAAAAGGGATATGAGTTTAAGGAAGAACTCAGGAAGCATAATGAGGAATAGTTAGTTTTTGCGGTCGATTACAAAATCGACAAGAGCTTCGAGAGCTAATTTGCTTTGAGAATCAGGGAATATCTTTAATGAATCCTTAGCCTGCAGGGAATATTGGTAAGCATGTTCGAGAGCATAATCGATACCTTTATGATTTCTGACAAAATCCATTACTTCCTTGATTCTATCTTTTTTTGCTCCATTCCTGATAATTTTTTTAATATCATCGGCTTGGCTTTTAGAAACCTGATTCAGCGAATAGATTAAGGGAAGCGTAATTTTCTTTTCTTTAATATCGCCGCCAACAGGTTTTCCGATAAGGCTTGAAGATCCCTCATAATCAAGGACATCATCGCGAATCTGGAAAGCGATGCCTATAGACTCGCCAAATTTTCTCATAGCTTCATGATATAAAGGATTATCCGAAGAACTTAATACACCGATCTGGCAGCAGGTTTCCAGGAGGGATGCAGTCTTGTCTGAAATTACCTGGAAATAAGTTTCTTCGTCTATATCGAGCTTCCTGGTTTTCTGAATCTGGAGAAGTTCCCCTTCGGACATTCTTTTAACGGTATTAGTAATTACGCCAAGGAAGTCATAATCCTTACCTTCAATTGCGATAAGAAGTCCGCGGGATAAAAGATAATCTCCCATAAGCACGGCAGCTTTATTTTTGAAGATAGCATTTATGGACCAGAAGCCCCTGCGTTTGTCGGCATTATCCACGACATCATCATGAACGAGAGTAGCGGTATGCAGGAGTTCCACCAAGACTGCACCTCTATAAGTTCTTTCATTAACGCTGCCTGCCACTTTAGCAGACAGCAGCACTAACAGAGGACGTATCTTCTTCCCTTTTTGTCTTAATATATATTTTGCAATAAGGTCGACCCAGCTGACCCTGGAGGTCATTGATTTCCTGAACAAATCATTAAAGGCATCTAATTCGTTCTTTATCGGGAGACTGATTTCAGATAACTCTCTCTTAATCAAGATTTCCTTACTGATAGTTTTGAAATTAATATACTTATTTCATAAAGTAATAACAAAGGGATAGCCAGGATGATCTGGGAAACAGGATCGGTACCCGGGGTTAAAAATGCTGCCGCAATCATAATGAATACAATAGCATGCCTTCTATATTTGGTCATAAACTGCGGTTTCAGAATGCCAAGCTTTGTAAGGAAGAAAGAGATCATAGGAAGTTCAAAAACCAAGCCGGCTCCCAACATAACACTGATAATAATATTCATATATTCATCAATGGCAAACTGATTAGTTATTGTTGATGATCCGAACTGGGCTGCAAATTTGAGAGTAAGGGGAAGCATAACAAAATAGGCGAAGACAATACCACAGATAAAGCAGAAGGTAGTAAAGATGGTAATAAGGGAAATATACTTCCTTTCTCTTTTTCTTAATGCAGGGGCTATAAATTTCCATAACTGGTAAAATAGATTAGGGAGACTTAAAATAACACCGCCAATCATTGCTACCTGGAAATAGAGCATTAATTGTCCGAATGGTTTAAGGTTCTGGAGGTGCGCACCGGATTTGCGTGCAGGGCTAAGCAGTATTACATCAACAAGGAAGTCGATAAATATAAAGCAGATAATAGTGCCGATGACAAGACCGATGAGAGCCCAGATTATTCTCCACCTCAGTTCCTCAAGATGTTCGAGGAAAGTCATTTCCTTCTCTTCTGCTTCTTCCAGGAGAGGGTTATCATCCGGCTGATCTTTAGGAGACACTTTTTATTTAGTTAGATTCATTAAATAAAGGGAAGACCGAGCAAAATTCGCGTACATCAGACTTGATTGCGGATAATGCCTGATCATTATCAAAATTAACCAATGCTTTATTAATAAACTCACCAATTTTTTTCATCTCATTTACTTTCATACCGCGTGTAGTGACAGCGGGTGTACCTATCCTTATGCCGCTGGTTACAAAAGGACTACGTGTATCAAAGGGAACCATATTTTTGTTAACAGTAATACCTGCTTTACCCAAAGCTATTTCGGCTTGTTTCCCGGTGATATTTTTATTAGTTAAATCAATAAGCATAAGATGATTATCGGTCCCACCGGATACGATATTAAATTCGCATTCTTTTAATTTATCTGCCAATGCAGCAGAATTTTTAATTATCTGCTGAGCATATATCTTAAATGAATCTTTCAGAGCTTCGCCGAATGCAACTCCTTTGGCCATTATAATATGCATTAATGGGCCGCCCTGGATACCGGGCATTACAGTACTGTCGAGGAGCTCGGACATGAGTTTAAGCCTATCGCCTTTAGGAGTTTTAATACCCATCGGGTTTTCTTTATCCTTCCCTATTAATATTATTCCGCCGCGAGGACCTCTTAAAGTTTTATGAGTTGTAGAAGTAACAATATCGCAATAAGGAAGCGGGGAGTTGAGCAAACCTTTTGCTATTAGTCCTGCAGGGTGAGCCATATCGCACATAAGGAATGCGCCGATTGAATCAGCGATTTCCCTGAACTTCTTATAATCCCATTCTCTGGAATAGGCACTGGCGCCGGTGATAATTAGTTTAGGTTTTTCTTTTTGAGCGAGATCAGAAATCTGATCGTAGTCTAATACCTGAGTATCTTTATTTAAGGAATAGCCGACGGCCTTATACAATATGCCGGAAAAGTTTACAGGGGATCCGTGTGTAAGGTGTCCGCCATGTGCCAGGCTTAAACCCATGAACTTATCACCCGGTTTAAGAAGCGTCATAAAGACAGCCATATTGGCCTGTGAACCGCTATGGGGCTGAACATTAACGTACTCAGCATTAAAAAGTTTTCTTAATCTATCGCGGGCGATATTTTCGGCCATATCCACATATTCGCATCCGCCGTAATATCTTTTTCCGGGATAACCCTCGGCGTATTTATTAGTAAGCACTGACCCGGCAGCTTCCAGTACGGAAGGACTGACATAATTTTCTGAAGCAATTAGTTCAAGATTCTCAAGCTGACGCTTTGTTTCAAGATTAACAACTTCAAACATTTCTTTATCATTTTTTAAATTATCATTCATAGAGTTGTAGTATTTAGGTTATTAAATCTGTTCAAGTTTATCTATTCTTCGTTGGTGTCTTCCCCCTTCAAATTCAGTAGCAAGCCATGTATCGACTATATTAAATAAATGGTTTTCATCTATAAACTTTTGGCTGAGAGCAAGGAAGTTAGAATTATTGTGCTTTCTTGATAAAGAAGCCATCTCCTCATTAAGAACTAAAGCAGCTCTTATCCCTTTTACTTTATTGGCAGAAATGGAAACACCTATTCCGGATCCACATACTCCGATACCAAGATCGGCTTTACCATTAATTACATCTGCGGCAGATTTTTGAACAAAGTCAGGATAATCGACTGAATCTTCTGAGAATGTGCCCCTGTCTATAATTTCAATTCCTTTATCCGCCAGGTATTTTTTTATTTTTTCCTTATAACGAAAACCAGCATGATCTGCGGATAAAGAGATCTTCATATTTATTTTTCATTCCTCATGAACCAAATATCTCCAAGGCTGATACCGATTGCTAATTTAAGTCCATTTTCCTTCAACAGGGAATCAGTAGTCTGCCCCCTGAAGTAATACTGAAGTCCGATATCAATAGTATTTCCCATGCTGATAGGTAAAGAGCATCCACCGTAGACAGAATACTGGTTTATACCAATATTGTTAATAACATATTGAGTCTGCTCATAGCTAAATCCACCCCTTAAAATGATAAGGTTTAAATAGGAACTGCCGCGGTCTTTAGTAGCCCTGTATTCAAAACCTGCACTAAGCATCATCATATTACGAAGGTAACCTGATTTAATATTATTTATAGACAAATCTTTCCAGGGCTGGTATACGTAATCAAGGGAAACAAGAAAATTTTTATCCAGAAGAAAGCTGGCACCAGCATTTATTCTATAGGGCATTTTCATTTCCATGGTGGACAAGTTAACAGTATCAACACGTATAGAGGATGAAGAAATCAACAAGGAGTCCATGGATGCACTAAAGATAAGATTTACAGAAGCGCCGATCCGCAAGTCAGAAATAAAGGAGTTTGTGCCTTTAAGAAAATCGGGGGAGATAAACCCAAGAGTAGTACCGGTAGCCTTAGGTTTATAAGTATTTGTAAAACCAGATCCAATAGTATTAGTATTTGTAAAAACATCAGAAGAGGAATAATTCAGATTTCCGAAATAATAATCAAAGGTTGCGCCTATAGAAAAATCGAAAGGCAGCCGCCATGAGGAGCCAACAAATACTTTAGATATTCCACCGCTTCCTTTATAGGTGATATCGTAATCTCCGATTACATTATTAGGATCGGTCATATGGTCAGTAACTTCATAATTAACATTAGTAACAGGGACTATACCCATAGCTACACCAATTCCATATAAATTACTTACAGGAAATGCCAGAGTAAACCCGGTTATTTTGGTTGCCGAATAAAATTTCTTATCAACATTATCGGAGACATAAAATCCATTATATGCAACTCCAAATTCAATTCGGGTCATTTTCAGAGAATTCCAGCCAGCCGGGTTTAGCGTACCGATGAAATCCTCATCGGAAACAGAAGTTCCAAGTTCTCCCATACCCAACCGCCTGGCTGAATAAGAATTCTGGACATCTCCCATCCCATAACGTGTATAGACTGACCCCTGCTGAGCAAATGCAAGTTGAGCCAAGGTAATCAAAGAAATAATGATTGCAGATAATAATTTCATATTTATTTATTATTAGTATAGATAATTTTTAATCTCGGTCTTTTTGACGGGTCGGCATTAGAGCCCTTTAATGTCCACAACTCAACTCCGGTATCATACACACTGGCTCTGATTTCCATACCATAATTGATTTTAGTGGATAACCAATTTTGGACATAGGAAGTAACATTCCCAGTATATAAGGACCCGGTACGGTTTAGCGTTACCTGGTTAGTACTTAAAGAATCGATGTAGGTGGTGTCATTGATAAAACTTGCTGTAAGCTGATCTGTATAAGTTGAACCGAATAGAGATTGAGTTGTATCAATAGTCAACTGAAGCTCTGCATAATTAATTATGGAATGTGCAGGTATTTTTGATAAATCAAACCGAATGCGTGATTCCAGCTCAACACTTGACTGTATATAGATATTATCATTTGGATTCTGGGGTACTTTTCCGGAGACTACACTAAGATCAGCAGTAGTTGAAAATTTTAAGGTATCGTTGTTGTAATAGCCGGGCTTATTCAGAACAACAATTAAGAAGGGAATATCTACAGTAGTAGCGGTGGTTAAGCCATAAAACCCTACTATCTTGCCGCTGTTATTGGGGATAACGACAATACCATTATCAGGCGACTGGCTATTTGCATAAATATTGAGCCAGTTTAAAGCAAGATCATTTGTTATATTAAACTGATAAAGTGTATCAGTAAATGATTTATTACTGCTTACATCTGCCGCACCCATATTTTGAATTATCTGAGGTAAGCTGTCAATTGTAAAACCGTCGGATGTCCAACCGGTAGCAGAGCTTATTGAATGAACCGAATAATCAATGGGAGCCAGCGAGTCACCATAAGTATAGCTTTTATATAATTGCACAGTAGCAGATGAAATTGTTAAAGTATTATTCAGGAGTTCGGTTTTTATAGAGTCAGGGACAACAATATTAAAGTTTAGAAGCATTGTGGCAACATTATCGCCTTTTTGGCCCAGAAGGAGATTACTGCTGTAACCGAGAGGGATAGAATGTTTATACGTGTAAGAAAATTGGGGGAAAGTATCCTTGTATGAATCAAGCGAATCAAGTTTGATAAGATCGCTATTTATTAAAAAGCCTTTTCCAATTTTTGAAGGATCATCACTGCAGGAAACCAGGTTTAATATAACAAATACAAACAGGAATACTGATAATATTTTAATTGACAAAATTATTCTCTCCGGTAATTACAATAAAGATTAATCTGCGGGTATCCTAAGGATTCCCAGCCACAAAGTTTGAAAATTTATATTGCTTTTGCAAGATAGAAATGCTTCTGAACTCTAACGGATATTACTCGGAATCAAGAATAGTTTTATATAATTCAATATATTTCCTTGCGGAGGAATTCCAACTAAAATCGCATTTCATACCATTCTTCTGAATTTTTGTCCATGTCTTCTTTTCCTTAAAAATCTTGAGAGTTCTTATAAGTTCTTTCAGCAAGGCAGAAGATTCGTAGGCTTTAAACATAAATCCATTCCCTTCCCCGGTTTTCTCATTAAAGCGGGTAACAGTATCAGCAAGACCGCCGGTCTCCCTAACCAACGGGACAGTACCGTAGACAAGGCTATACATCTGGTTGAGGCCGCAAGGTTCATAACGGGAGGGCATTAGTAGAATGTCTGATCCGCCTTCAATTAAGTGGGCAAGATCATCGTTAAACCCGAGATAGCATGCAAATTTATCAGGAAATTTCTTTATCATTTTTTCAAAGAAATTATGATATTTTCTATCGCCATTACCAAGGAGTACCATTTGTAAATTCAATTTCATCATTTCGGGGAAAGCTTCAGTCAAAATATCAAACCCTTTGGCATCATACAGACGGGAAATAATTCCAATAATCGGGGTATCGGCACTGAAATTAAAGCCGAATTTATCGGCAAGGACCTGTTTATTTTCTAATTTATCCTCAAGATTCTTAGCGGAATATTTTTTAGGCAGGTGTTTATCCTTTTCAGGGTTCCATAAATGCGTATCAATACCGTTTATAATACCGTAAAGATGATTTTTCCTTTTTGCCAGCACCTGCTTCAAACCAGCGCCTAACTCATCATCTGTTCTGATTTCATTAGCATAAGTTTCGCTGACAGTATTGATTAAATCGGCAAACATTAACCCGGATTTCATAAAGTTTATTTTATTATAAATCTCAACACCTTTCTCGGAATTAAATTCTTCAGGTAAACCTGTTTTAAAGAAAGATGATTTGGGAAACTGCCCCTGATAAGCAAGGTTATGGACTGTAAAAACAGTCTTGAATTTAGCAAAGGAAGGATCGCCTTTAAAGATTGTTTTAAGATAAATAGGTACTAACCCGCTTTGCCAGTCGTTGCAATGTATAATATCAGGAATCCAGCCAAGTTTAGTTATAAGTTCAAAGACACATCTACTAAGAAGAATAAATCTTTCATCGTTGTCAGGGTAATCATGCCCGGTCATTGGATCAGTATAAAGGCTGTTCCTGCTGCCAAAATATTCCTGATTATCAAGGAAATAAATTTGAACTCTTATTTTTTGTCCTGGAAGAAAACATGATTTTAATGAAAAGACTACATCCTTATCACCGATTTGCATGTGTAGATCTTTAAGTCTTACCACTTCATGGATCTTGAATTTCCTATCATCGACAGCGCCATATTTGGGAACAACGATACGGACTTCGTGTCCTAATTCAGAAAGCATTTGGGGTAAGGCAGCAGATACATCAGCCAATCCGCCGGTTTTTACAAATGGAACTACTTCAGGAGTAACGTAGAGGATTTTTAGTTTTTTTGCAGCCATTTCAATTAAATATTTTAAATTAACGTTTAAATTTACTAAAATTATTGTCGTTTCTCAAAATAATAATCAGTTACAATCAGAAGTGGTTTTCTTTGTAAAGGTTAATTATTATCAGGATAGGGATATATTATTTGGTTTGTGGAAGGAACTGTTTAACGAAATCAATAAAAGTTTCTTTAATAAATGGTTTAGGAAGGTATCCATTAAAGCCTTCTTTAAGAAAATATTCTTTGTCCCCTCTCATAGCATAGGCAGTTATGGCCAAAATCGGAATGTTCTTATAGCTTTCAATTTCCTTAATTTTCTTAAATGTTTTAACACCATCAATACCATTTCTTAATCTAATATCCATGAGTACAGCATCAAACATGTCAGATTTGCATTCATTTATTGCCTCTTCACCGCTGGCTACTACAATAACATGTGCATAATCAGTTAAATAGAGAGATAGAATTTCCTGGGTTATCAGGTCATCTTCAACTACAAGAATTTTAAGAGGTATTTTCATTAATATATTAATTTAGATATAGTTAATTTACTTGTTTTTTGCCAAATAGAAAAGAAAATAATATAATTTACATTATTGTTTTTTAGTTTTTCAGTAAGTCATTTTTAATTTTTATATTTGATAATGTTCTAATAAGACTTAAAAAATGAGACATTTAACCTATATTATTTCAATTATAATGTTTTTTATAACCTCCTGCGGAACAATAGTTTCTACTAGTTCTCGGTTTGAGGGGAAGAATAAAACCGATAATAATAATTCTTATGTAATAAAGAAGAGTGACACATTAAGTTTGAATGAAGATTTTGATATAACTCCATTTAAAACAAGGATTGATTTAATTGATTCAATCCCCCATCGAGTTCTAACCGGGAATAACAGCCTGAAAGCATGGTATGATTATGACACTATTACTTCTAACCGTGAGTCTGGCAGACTAATAAAGCAGGTTGCGGGATTCAGGGTACTTGTCTTTACGACAGATAATCTTGAAAAAGCAAATAACATGAAATCCGAAATTTATTTTAAGACAGACCAGAAACCTGTTTATGTATCCTTCGAACCTCCATTCTATAAAATAAAAGCCGGTGACTTCCTCAATTCCACTGAAGCCAGTGAATTCGGATTTAAACTAAACCAAATGGGATACACTGAGTCCAGGATAATCCGCGACACTGTCAACATTATACAGTAACTATGTTAAAAATTTTTAAAGACCCTGCCCAAATTATAACTGTTAATACTGAAGGAAAGAATTATAAAAGAGGGAAAGAACTGGACGCAGTAGAAGTACTGACAGACCATTCAATTATTACAGAAAATGATTTAATTAAGGATATAATCCCGACAGGTTCGATTAAAAACAGTTCGGAATATGAGTTAATACCACTAATAAATAAAGTAATATTACCGGGTTTTATAGAATGTCACACACATAGTGTTTTTGCAGGTTCCAGAGCAAACGAATTCAGGCTCAAATTAAAAGGTGCGACCTATGAGGAGATAACAAGAACAGGAGGTGGAATAAATACAACTGTTCATGCTGTAAGAAATTCTTCCTTTGAAGAACTGGTTAAACTGGCAATACCAAGAATTCAGAATTTTATAATTCAAGGTGTTACCACAATTGAAATAAAGAGCGGATATGGGCTTGACTTCGAAAATGAGATCAAACTCTTAAAAGTAATTAATCACCTGAATGAGCTTTTTCCGATTGAAATAGTATCAACATTTCTTGGTGCCCATACATTTCCTGCTGAATATAAAAATGACCATGCCGGATATTGTAATCTTTTAACAGATAAAATGATCCCTTTTATCCATGCAAATAATCTTGCCAAATTCTGTGATGTATTCTGTGAAGTTACCGCTTTTTCTTTAAAAGAGACTGACATGATCCTTAAAAGAGCCATAAAGGAAGGACTTAAAATAAAACTGCATACGGAACAGTTTAATAATATAGGAGGATTTGAAACTGCACTGAGACATAATGCTGTAAGTGTAGAACATCTTGAAATGTTAAAGGAAGATCAGTTTCAAATGCTAAGTTCATCTGAAACTACAGCAGTTCTTCTGCCGGGTGTTTCATTTTTCCTGGATTATCAATATGCACCGGCTAGAAAGCTGATTGATAACAATGCAATAATTGCCATTGCAACAGATTATAACCCTGGCTCTTCAAATATAAATAATATATCATTTATCATGAGCTTAGCTGCCATAAAGATGAAAATGTCAATAGAAGAAGTCATTTCTGCTTATACAATAAATGCAGCTAAAGCAATTGATGTTAATAAACAATCCGGAAGCATCGAAATAGGTAAGAATGCAGATTTTGCAATTTTTAACACTGTTGAATATTCTGATATAATCTATAATGCCAGTTCAAATCTGAATATAATGACTATAAAAAACGGAAATATTATTTTTGAAAAACAGGAAAATAAATGAAGATAATAGAATGCGTTCCAAATTTTAGTGAGGGAAGAAACGAAGAGCTATTTAAATCAATAAAAGAAGCTATAGCAAAGACGCTAGATGTAAAATTGCTGAATCTTGAACCCGATGCCGATTATAACAGAGTTGTAGTAACATTAGCCGGAAATGAAAATGGAATTATTGAAGGTGCGATAAATTCCTGTAAAGCAGCTGCAGAAAAGATTGACATGACAAAACATAAAGGGGAACATCCCAGGCTGGGAGCAATTGATGTAGTCCCCTTTGTTCCTGTTAAGAACGTTACTATGGAAGAATGTGTCCGAATATCCGAAATATTTGGTGAGAGAATCGCCAGAGAACTTAACGTTCCTGTTTATCTTTATGAATTGTCGGCAAGGACTCCCCAAAGAGTAAGCCTTTCTTCGATACGAAAAGGAGAGTATGAAGGGCTGGAAGTTAAACTTAAGGACCCTGATTGGAAACCTGATTTCGGCGAAAGTAAATTCAATCCGAAACTTGGGGCGATAGTTACAGGAGCAAGATTTTTCCTCATTGCTTATAATGTTAATATAAAATCAACAGATATAAAAATATCAAAAGAAATTGCTGAGATACTTAGAGAATCAGGAAGACCGAAAAGAGATTTATATGGTAACATAATAAAGGAAAACGGAAAGACTGTAAATATTCCCGGCAGACTTAAAAATGTTAAAGGAATGGGAGTATTGCTTGAGAAATATAATATAACTCAAGTTTCAATGAATCTGACAAATTATAATATTACTTCTATCCATAAGGCTTTTGAAGAAGTTAAACAGGAAGCTGACAGATTAGGTGTTCAGGTCGATGGCAGCGAAATAGTCGGACTTGTTCCCCTTGAAGCATTACTTCAGGCAGGAAGATTTTATGCCGATAGCGAAAAATATACTGAAGACAAACTGGTTAATCTGGCAATTGAGAACCTGGGATTAGGCAATCTTAACCACTTTGATAAGAATCAGAAAATAATAGATTATATGATTTAATCATTAAGGGAATAAATGAATATATCCAATTCAATCGGAAATTATTTAGAGGAGCTTTCCTCAAATTCACCCACACCTGGCGGTGGAAATGTTAGTGCATTTTGTGGTGCGCTTGCATCTTCTCTTGGAATAATGGTTTGCAATCTTACAATCGGTAAGAAGAAATATCTCGATTCAGAAGAAGAGCTCAAAGGAATAAAGAAAAAACTGGAGAAGGCAAAAAATGATTTCTTAACATTATCTACCGAAGATAACCAGGCGTTTGATAGGGTAATGGAATCGTTCAGATTGCCAAAGGATACGGAAGAACAGAAATCTGTCAGATCTCAGAAAATTGAAGCAGCTACTATAGCGGCAGGTCTTGTCCCCTACCGGGTTATTTCATTAAGCAAAATAATTATTCCGTATCTTATGATAATTGCAGAAAAAGGAAATCAAAATTCATTATCAGATACTGGAGTAGCATTTTCGCTGATATCGACAGCTGCCCAGGGAGCTTTTTTTAATGTAATGATTAATTGTTCGTCATATAAAGATAATCAGCAAGCTAAAAAAATATTATTAGATGCTGAGATGGACTTTAATGAAATCAAACAGTTTTGTATGATGGGACTTGAAATTATAGGTAAGAAATTGGGGCAATAGATTATTCAACATAAAGGGCTGTCCTGGTTTACCAGGGCAGCCCTTTATTCAACCGTTAATGCTATTAATAAAGCTGACGACTTCATCTCGGGATTTTCCTGTTTTCCTTTGGATCCTCCCTAATAAATCATCCTCTTTTCCTTCAACAAACATCAGATCTTCATCAGTTAAATTAGGATATTTTTGTTTTATTTTTCCTTTTAGCTGATGCCAGTTCCCTTTTATTCTTAGTGTATCCATCGTATACTCCTATATTTAGTTCAACATTTACACGCGCAAATATATAAGGAGCTAAAGAGAGAGGTAATGGGATTTATCACAATCATAATGATAAAAATTATTCCCTTTTTTTAAATAATTTTATTTATGGTAAATTTATAAAATATACTGCAATTAAATAAATATTTTTCCACATTTTTATTCCATTATTTTTAATTTGTCCCCTCTGATAACCATTTTTTTAGTACGGAACTATTGTTACTTTTAACCAGTACCATAATAAATTAAAATATGAATTCCGGGAGATCAATGAAAAAATCATTTTATGCGCTTTTATCATTTTTATTAATTGCTTTTTTTTCCTCTAATTATGTAAATACAAAAAATGTATTTGCGGGAACCCCGGCCGATAGTCTTGATCTTGCACCAGATAGAATTTTCAATGAAGAGGATCAGTTAATTCAAGGGATCATTTCCAGGTACCATTATAAGAAATTTGTATTTAATGATTCCCTTTCATCGGTAGTATATGATAGATATTTAAAAGCACTTGATTATAACAGAAGTTGTTTCTACCAAAGTGATATAGATAAGTTTGAAAAATACCGCAGTAAAACAGATGACTTTCTTCAGGAAGGAAATCTCATGCCCTTTTACAATATATATAATACGTTCCGCAGAAGAATAAACGATAGACTGGATTATTCAGATTCATTGCTTAAGCATGAATTTGATTTTACCAAAAATGAGGACTATGAATGGAAAAGAGAAACATCGACATGGTTTAAGAATACTCAGGAAATGAATGATTTCTGGAGAAAGAAGGTTAAAAACGATGCATTAAATATGATTTTAGATGGTAAGGACTGGAAATCCGTAGCAGAGACACTTACCAAAAGATATGAGAATATCAGGAAGACAATAAATCAGAATAAAAGCGAGGATGTATTTCAGATAATCATGAATTCATTTACGGAAGCTATTGATCCTCATACAAATTATATGTCTCCCCAAACCTCGGACAACTTTAAGATAGATATGGCCAGATCGCTGGAAGGAATAGGGGCTCAACTTCAGTCAGAGGATGACTATACAAAAATCAATGAGGTGATTCCTGGGGGCCCTGCCTTCAAAAGTAACCTGCTGCATCAGGGAGACAAGATCATTGGTGTGGCACAGGGTGCTGAGGGAGGAGAGTTTGTTGATATAATCGGAATGAGGCTGACTGATGTAGTTCAATTGATAAGAGGCCCTAAAGGAACTACTGTTCGCCTGCAGATAATACCTGCAAACAGCGGTGCAAATGCAAAGGCAAAGGAAGTAAAGATAGTCAGGGATAAAGTTACTCTTGAGGAACAATCAGCTAAGAAGGATATTCTCGAGATCCAGAATGATAAAAAGAATTATAAAATAGGAGTTATTACCGTTCCGGCATTTTATGCTGATTTTGAAGCTGCATCCAAAGGAGTTAAAGATTATAAGAGCACTACCCGTGATGTAAGGAAACTAATCTCCGAACTAAAAGACGCTAAAGTAGATGGTGTAGTAATTGATTTAAGAAATAATGGAGGAGGTTCGCTTCAGGAAGCTGTTCAACTTACGGGGTTGTTTATAAAGGAAGGCCCGGTAGTTCAGGTGAGGGATGCAGATGGAAAAATAGATGAGGATAATGATCCTGATCCAGAAATAGTTTATAGCGGCCCACTGGCAGTACTGGTTAATAAATTCAGTGCATCAGCATCTGAGATTTTTTCAGGAGCTATACAGGATTACGGCAGAGGATTAATTTTAGGGGAACAGACGTACGGAAAGGGAACCGTGCAAAACATGATTGATCTAAACCGCCTTGTAAGAGATCCTTCCGATAAATTGGGCCAGGTTAAAATTACAATTGCCAAATATTATAGGATTACCGGAGGAAGTACGCAGATGAAGGGCGTTATACCCGATATAAAATTCCCTTCATTGGAAGATACTCAGGACTATGGTGAGAGCACTGAACCGAGTGCGCTTCCCTGGGATCAAATAAAGACTAGCAATTTTACTCCTGCCGGAAACCTTCATCCTTATATCTCAAAATTGGAGAAATTCCACGAAGAAAGGGTTGAGAATAATCCCGAGTTTGATTATATCAAGCAAGATATACAGGATTATAAGGAAGCGGATGCTAAAAAATATGTTTCGCTGAATGAGCAGGTACGTAAGAAAGAAAAGGATGATTTGGAAGAAAAGAAGTTCCAACGGGAAAATGAGAGAAGAAAACTTAAAGGATTAAAGTTGCTGCAAAAGGGTGAAACACCTGCTGAAGATATTAAGAATAATGATCCTTTACTTGATGAGTCTGCTCATGTTGTGGCCGATTTAATCAAATTACTTTCTTAGCATGTCAATTAATTTCTTTTTGGCAATTGGAAAAAGAGATTCATTAAATGGGAATTCCAGATCAGTTTCACAAATAAATGAGGCATGGTTAGGAAAATCTTGATAGTTGCTGATTAAATAATTCTTAATTAATTCAGAGGAGTTTAAAAGGGATTTATCAACTGTCTGCAATAAGCGGGTCTTTAATGCTCTGTCCGGTGCAATGTTTACTGAATATAAGGAGCATTTAAATCTATATATGTTCAATTTCTCTTCAATATTATCCGGAATTAAATAGTATCCTTCATCTTTGTTTATTGGAAGCAGGCTCAACTGATTAACCTTAATATTTTTTTCTACAAAATCGTAAAGGATAATCCCTTCTTCCATTACATCCTTAATATGGGGTAATGACCATTGAACAAGATCAAAAAAGAATTGCTGATCTGGAATACTATTTTCTATCGGATCAAAATTCAATTCTTTGTTATTCTGACTCAATTCTTCTAATTCTTCATTATACGATGATGAAAAGATTTTTTGCTTGTCAACTAGATTTTCCAGCAAGGTACTAAGTTTCAATAAATCATCTAATGCCGGATAAATTCTCTTCATCCTGAATTCTTTTCTGTATAACTTAATTCCGGCAAGGATCTTATATTGGTTCAGTTCCCAATCGGTATCTGAGGAAAACAATGAATCAAATTGAAGCCTATCCATAATAAAAGACCTTTTTGTATGGAAATATTAAGGCAACTCTCATACCAACAATAAAATCACAAAATTATACTAAATTTGCTCAAATATTCAACATATAATGGTTAATTAATATACAAAATGTATTCTATTTCCATTTTTTGGATTCCTACCCCTATTTTTGTGTTATCATTTAACTCAAGAACAAATCTCTTATATCCCTGTATTTTAGCAAAAATTTGAAAGTAGTACCTATTCCACTTACTTTTCCATTTCTATTTTTAGGATTTTAGAATGCTTTTTTCCGAGGAGAGTTATAAATTCATGTTTGCTGCGTTACAGGAAGCTGAACAGGCATTGCAGGAAGAGGAGGTGCCAGTTGGCGCTGTAGTAGTTCATAAAGGGAAAATTATAGGAAGGGGAAGAAACCAGGTTGAACTTCTGAAAGACCCTACTGCTCATGCTGAAATAATAGCTTTATCTGCCGCAGGTAATTACCTTAGAGATTGGCGGTTAAATGAATGTGACATGTATGTAACTCTTGAACCTTGTATAATGTGCACAGGGGCTATGTTGGCAAGTCGTATTAATAATCTTTTTTTTGCAGCATATGATCCGAAATACGGAGCTTGTGGCTCACTTTACAATTTGGCTGAGGAAGGGAAATATAATCACAGGATAAAAACTTTTTCTGGGATCTATTCAAATGAAAGCATACAGCTTCTCAAGAGTTTTTTTGGTAGCATCCGAAATACTTGATAAATAAAGTTAATAATAATAATTTGTAGAAAAGATAAGGGAAATTTAATGCATCTGATTTTATTTGGTTCTCCTGGAGCCGGGAAAGGAACACAGGCTAAGATTTTGTCTGCCAAATTAGGAATTCCTCACATTTCAACAGGGGATATTTTAAGAAATGCAGTCAATGAAAAAACTCCTTTGGGAATAAAAGCTCAGAAAATTATGTCATCAGGTAATTTGGTTTCTGATGATATTATGATCGGAATAATTAAAGATACTTTGGTAGGGCCGGAGTGCCGTAAAGGGTTTATTTTGGATGGATTTCCAAGAACCCTGACACAGGCCAGGGCTTTTGATGAAATGCTTAATGAACTTAATTTAATGGATAAAATATTATTAATATCATTAAGAACAAATGAAGAAGAAATAATAGTTAGATTAACAAACAGGCGTGCATGTTCAAACTGCCAGGAAATCTTTATATATAACGATATAAAAGAACTTGAGGTCTGTCCTAACTGCGGTGCGGTCAAAAGCTTTTACCTAAGAAATGATGATAAAGAAGAAGTAATAAGAAACAGATTCAGAATATTTGAAACAGTTACACTCCCGATACTTGAACACTATGAAAAAATGGGTAAAGTTATTTCAATAGATGGCTTTCAAGCGATAGAAAAAGTTACTGAAGATATTTTGAATAATTTGAAAGGAAAATCAGGGAAGAATATCACTATATCTGCTTGAAAACAGCCCGTACTGCTTTGCCATTATCCAGTTTTAATATTCGGGCATTTACTTTTCTTATAATCTCGTAATTATGAGTCGCAAATAAAACAGCTGTCCCTTGAGCATTTATTTTTTTAAGTATATTAATTATCTCCAGTGAAGTTTCCGGATCAAGATTTCCGGTTGGTTCATCAGCTAAAATTAGAACTGGTTGATTTACTACTGCTCTGGCTATAGCAACCTTTTGTTTTTCACCTCCCGATAATTCATCGGGCATGCTGTTTCTGCGGTGAATTAGACTTACATCGGTCAGTACATCGTTTATTCTTCTTTTAATTTCTTTCTGGGGGGTATTAAGTACTTCCAGAACAAAGGCCAGGTTTTCATATATGTTCCTGTCCTTCAACAATTTAAAGTCCTGAAAGATAATGCCTAGTTTTTTCCTCAGGTAGGGAAGCTCTCTGGCCTTAACTGTTTTTGAATCATACTTATCAAATTGTACTGTGCCTGATTGAGGAAACAAATTCATATAGATCATCTGAAGAAGTGTGCTTTTACCTGAACCGCTTTTACCAATCAGGAAACAAAATTCACCGGGATTCATTTGCAAAGAAAGACCTGAAAATATCTTATTAGAAGGATACCCAAAATCAACATTATCGAATTTAAGCATGAATGTTCTTTTTTAATATAAACTGTACACGATCAGAATCTTTATTACCTGGCTTAAAAGCAAATGCTTCATAGCATCCGGCTACATAAAGTCCTGTTTTTTCAATTAACTTAAAATAAGTATCAAAAGTATAAATTTTCTCTTTGTGAATTTCAGAATATTCATCACCGTTTGCAAACTTTATATTGAATTTATTTATGTGGATTCTGGACTTTGGATTAAAGGTTGAAGTCTGTTGGTAGTTAAGCCCTTGATATTTGCCTACCCTGTTATTCCTCCTTACATGTATATAGCTGTTTTTTTCCAGACTAACATCAAAAATAAAAATACCATTATCTTTAAGGATTGCTGATACTTCATTAAACAGATTCATCAATCCCTTTTGTGTAAGTATATAATTTATACTATCGAAATTAGAATATATCAGATCAAACTTTGACTTAAAAGGCAGGCAAAGCATATTACAGCAGACTTTATTTAATCTTACTTGATTCGATTTAAGCATCCATTTGCTGATATCAGTAACAATTATTGATTGGTAATACTTCCTGAAATAAAGGGCAAAAGTGCAGTCCCCTGCCGCAAGTTCCAATACATCCGACTTTCTACGGCAGTCCTTTCGTACAATCTCATATATGTAATCAGCCCATGTTTTATATCTGATCCTTCTCATAAGATGTGGGTAGATTATCGGAAGAATTTGGTAGGGTTTGGCTTTAACCATTTATTTTATTTCTGTTATTCACAATAATATCTGCATATCGGAATGCCTGAAGCATGCTGGATTCATCGGCAATACCTTTACCCGCTATATCGAATGCTGTACCATGATCAGGAGACGTACGAACGATAGGAAGTCCGGCAGTATAGTTTACACCATTAGAAAAGTTAAGCATCTTAAAAGGGATAAGAAGCTGGTCATGATACATTCCTATTACACAGTCATAGTTTTTGTACAACCTGTTTGCAAAGAAAGCATCGGGAGAAAAAGGACCGCTGCAATAACTGAGTTTATCAATAACCGGTTTTAATATTTTTACTTCTTCTTTACCGATATGTCCGGATTCACCTGCATGGGGGTTCAAGCCCAAAATTGCTAACCTTGGATCATTGATAGCAAGATCGGATTGAAGTGTCCTCTTTACAATTCCTATGGTATTTTTTAATAATTTTTGCGTTATAAGCATTGGAACTTTCTTAATAGGTTCATGAATTGTAACAAGTGCAGCATTAAATTCTGCCGAGAGAAACATCATTGCGTAATCCTTTACTCCGCACCATTCACTATAAATTTCAGTATGCCCGGGAAATTTTATCCCGTATTTATGCATCGATGTTTTTGAAATTGGTGCTGTAATTACAGCATCAGCTTTTTTATCATTTAACAGATTAATTGATGTCTTTATTGCAGAATAAGAAAATTTACCCGCCTCCTTTGAGACTTGTCCTAAGACCTGGTTTCCCTTTCCTAGATCAAATATTATTACTTCATCTCTATTAAGATCTTCGGGTTTATTTATAACGACATAGTTGAATTCAGGTTTTACAATCTCAGCAGTTAAATTAAATATGTTGTGAGGTATAAGGACGATAAACCTTTTCCCCGGATACTTATATATCTTATTCAGAGATTTAATAATAATCTCCGGTCCTATCCCGTTTATATCACCGCAGGTAAAGATAAAAGTATTCATCCGCCCTGCAGGGAAAAATCGCCTGTCCCCTGTTTATCAATAAATATAAACTTTTTATTTTGACCATAATACCAGGCTTCGATTACCTTACCATCACTATCGGAGCTGCGCTCTATTTTTTTAGGGGTACCCATCTGTATATAAACTTTTCCCCTGTCCGTATCAAAACCTTTTTTATTACTTATTGTAGAAAAATTCATTGCGGTATAATCCACTCTTTTATAATATTCAATCATTACTTCATTATAATTTGTAGAAGGAGTAGGATCATATCTTTTCCAGAATTTATAAAGTACTTTAGGATAATCTTTCTCCTTCGCGTCTAACATTTTATTTATTGAATCATTCCCGGTAATATACTTCAATATCTTGATTGCAAACTCAGGGTTCCTTAAAGACATCGGCTTATCAAACCATAAACATTGTCTGTTTTGGGTAACGAATGGTTTTTTCCCCTCTTCTTTAAAAAAATTAAATATTAAATTGCCTTCCATGAATCGGGGTGATAAATCAGCCATAATAAAATTCTTTGTAGGAATAACTCCTCCCTTTTTTCCTATTACTAGCTGAGAATCACATAAATGTAAATTAATGTTATAAACTGATGATTCTTTTAAATAGCCGTTGAATAATGTATCTCCATTGTTGATTACAATTGCTTTAATATTTTGTAGAGATGTATCTGTTGAAGGGAAAATAATGTCGTAACTGCTGTTGGAAAAAGGGACATAACCGTCAAAATTGGTTAATACTGAAACCTCGTTACTGCCGCATTTAACTTTCTTAGAATTAACAACCAGAGGGGGAAGTAAATTTTTATACCTTTCCGTGCCGGTAAATATTTCAATTTTTTTTAACTTTGATTCATCCCTTGAATTAACATCTGTAATAATTGGTAAAAAATTGTAATTCTTTTTAGGCAGATGGAATGTAAGCATTCCCTGGTAAAACAAAAGCTCCGATCCTGTTTCCTCATAATTATTTACTTCTATCTTGTCTTCCATAATTTGTCTGTCGGCAAAATTGCCTGCGGTATCTGTTACCTCAATAGCTAAGCTGAATCCCGCTTTGTATCCTTTGTCATCTTTGACAAATACTAGATGATTGTATGGGATTCTGAAAGTGTAATAATAAACCCAGTTATCATTAACAGATGGCAGAACATTTATTTCAGAGTAAAGTAAGCGGAAGTTTTCTGGATTGGGGTAATCATCAGGAGATCTCTGGCGATTTTGAGGAAAAGAAATTATCGCAATTATAATGCAAAGGAAGATGGTCTTTGTTTTCAATTTTATCATCTTAATTGTCCGGTTCATAATAATCTGGAAAATAAAGATATAAACAATTTAAAATAAAAGCAGCAGAAAGAGTTCTGCTGCTTGTTTCTAAACAATAATTTAAATTATTAACTATTCATGTTATTAAGAAAATCCTTATTGGTTTTAGTCCCTCTCATTTTATCGAGGATAAATTCCATTGCTTCAATAGGATTGAATTCGCTCAATATTTTCCTTAAAATCCAGATCTTTTGAAGATCATCTTCCTTCATTAACAGGTCTTCTCTCCTTGTACCTGAACGGTTCACATCGATAGCAGGAAATATTCTTCTGTCACTAAGGTCACGATTAAGAACTATTTCCATGTTACCGGTTCCTTTGAACTCTTCAAATATAACATCATCCATACGGCTGCCTGTATCAACTAATGCCGTGGCAATAATCGTTAAGCTCCCTCCATCTTCAGTGTTACGGGCCGCTCCAAAGAATCTTTTGGGTTTCTGCAATGCGTTTGAATCAACACCGCCTGAAAGTATTCTTCCGCTATGTGGAACAACAATATTATGCGCTCTTGCAAGACGGGTTATACTGTCAAGAAGGATTACAACATCTTCTTTGGCCTCTACAAGCCTTTTTGCTTTTTCTATGACCATATCGGCAACCTGAACGTGGCGTTCTGCGGGTTCATCAAATGTAGAACTGATTACTTCCCCTTTTACAGAACGCTCCATATCTGTTACTTCTTCAGGACGTTCATCAATTAAAAGCACTATAAGTTTTATTTCAGGATGATTTCGTGTTATCGAGTTGGCTATTTTTTGGAGCAGTATTGTTTTGCCGCTTTTAGGAGGTGAAACGATCAATCCCCTCTGCCCTTTACCGATCGGGGAAAGAAGATCCATAATTCTCATTGAATATTCACCTGGGGCAGATTCCAGGGAAATTCTTCTGGTTGGGTAAACCGGAACAAGGTTATCAAATAATGTCCTTTCCCTGATTCCTTCAGGATCCAGTCCGTTAACCGCTTCCACTCTCAATAGTGCAAAGAATCTTTCCCCTTCTTTTGGAGGTCTCACCTGTCCGCTTACATAATCCCCTGTTCTTAAACTGAATTTTTTTATCTGAGAGGGGGATACATATATGTCGTCGGGTGAAGGAAGATAGTTATAATCGGAAGAACGTAAAAAACCGTATCCGTCCGGTAGAACTTCAAGTACGCCTCTGGAGAAGGTTAGCCCATCCTTGGCCGTCTGCGCTTCTAAAATCTTAAATATTAATTCTTGTTTTCTCAAATCACTATAACCTGAAATATCCAGCTCTTTGGCTATAGCATTTAATTCTACGATTTTTTTGGATTTGAGTTCAGAGATATCCATTGGCATAATTTAGATTCCTAAATTTTTATTAAATGAAATGTTATGATTACTGTTGTATAAATAGAAAACAATAAGTTCAACTGTTTTTATTCCGAAATGCTATTGAGGCTCTTTTTTTTCTTTCTAATTAGTTAAAAGCTTGAAAGGAACAAGAGGTATAGCGAAACATAATGGTAAATTTAAAAAATGTCAAGCTATTTGTTAGCCAGACGTGATTTAATTTCACCTAGTACATACATGCTTCCAAGCACTACTAATACGCATTTTTCATCTTCATTTTCAAATTTATTTATGAATTCAGTGGGATTCTCTTCTGCAGTTAGAATCAAATTGATCTTATCACCAATCTTTTTTAACTCATCTATTGTGCTGGCCCGTTCATAAATTATTGATGTAATATGAATCTCATCAAAGTATTCCCAAAGCATAACAAGCATTTCTTCTATTGCCTTATCCCTCATTGCTCCGAAAAGCACTACTTTCTTTGAATATTTCGTGCTCTCCTTACCGAATTCAGAAAGAAAATTCTTAATCCCTTCCGGATTATGGGCAGAATCAAAAATTATATCAGGGTTCCTTTTATAATATTCATATCTTCCCTGAATTCCTGTGTTTTTAACCATATCCTTAATACCCCTGGAAATAATATTTGAATCACTTTCATCAAGTATTTTGGTTATTACTAATCCCGCAAGGGCAGCATTGTATTTCTGATACTCTCCTTTCAGAGGCATATTCCATTCATCAAGTTCCAATTCATCTGTATACAACTCCAGCGATTTTTTTTTCTCATTTATATATTCTGATATCTTAAATAATTCTGATCCGGTTTCAGAACATTTCTTTTCTATTACTTCAACTGCATTTGGGGGAAGCTTTCCAATAAATGCCGGAATTCCTTTCTTGATAATTCCTGCCTTTTCAGCGGCTATCTCTTCAATTGTATTACCCAAAATCTTTGTATGTTCCAGACTTATGGAAGTAATAACAGATGCTAGCGGCATTATAACATTAGTCGCATCCAGACGCCCTCCAAGCCCGGTCTCAATTACTGCATAATCCACTTTATTGACTTCGAAATACTCGAATGCCATAGCAGTAGTCACTTCAAAAAACGTAAGCTCATATTGCTCAATTAATTTGTCATATTTGTCTACGAACGTAGCAACATACTCATTAGGTATTTCTTCCCCGTTAATCTTAATCCTTTCATTGAATCTGACAAAATGGGGGGATGTATAAAGCCCTACCTTATAATTATATTCCATAAGTATGCTTGCAAGAAAGGAAGAGGTACTCCCCTTTCCATTCGAGCCTGCGATATGGAACATTTTTAGGTCCTTGTATGGATTGCCTGTCCGGTTCAGAAAGTTTTTTATATTATCTAAACCGAGCTTTATTCCAAAGGAATGAAGTGAGAATAGTTTCTTTAAAGAATTTTCAACATTCATTAAATTTATTAGAACCCTATTAAAGAAGATTATTTTCCTATACTAAATTTAATATAATAATTTTCCAATTCCACTATATACCATTTTTCAGTTTATTTAATAAAGAGATATATTAGTTTATATGATAATATCATTTTTAGCATGAAAGTAAATGTAAATAACTGTCTGATAATTTTAATAGCAAGCTCTGTTTCAGGGTTGTTGTATAACTATTTTAATCCGGCTGGTATTAATCTTATTTCCCAAAAGAAGGAAATAAAATGGGCATCTGATTCATTGCTTTCTTCTGCAATAAAAGTAAAAGATACACTAAGAAGTAATCCTACTGCTAAACCAAACATTACCAAACCCGATATCATAGCAGAGACAATAAACAAAAAACATTCTAAAGTTCAGGATAATAGTCATTCAGATACTGAGGAAGGATTTAAGGAGCCAATTGCCATTAATCTTGAACAGGCACATAAGCTTTACGAAATAGGATTTATTTTCATCGATGCGAGGGAAGAATCTGAATATAAAATTGGCCATATAAAGAATTCAATAAATCTACCCGACTATTATTTCGATAAATTCAAAAATATTATGGCCAAGATTCCTAAATCCCAGGCTATTGTTTGTTATTGCGGAGGATCAGATTGCGATTTAAGCAGATCGCTTTCCAATAAACTTTTCTCAATTGGATATAGAAATAATTATATATTTATCGGAGGATGGGAACAATGGAAATCTGCAGGATATTCAGTTGAATAATATGTCTGGAATAATATCAAATAAATATTTTCTTTTTTTGCTGAGACTCTTGTTGGCTTTTGTTTTTATCTTCGCCGCTATAGAAAAAATTTCATCACCCGGAAACTTTTCTGCTTCAATTTCCAATTATAAACTACTCCCGTCTGAGGTGATTAATTTACTCGCAATTATTATCCCCTGGATAGAATTAATCGCGGGTCTGTTACTGCTTTTGGGAATATCTGTAAAAGAGAATTCGGCTATTATTACCACTTTATTAATTGTATTTACAATAGCTATTATAATTAGCCTATTCAGGGGACTCAATATTGACTGCGGCTGTTTCGGCACTGCCTACGGTTCCAGGATAGGAATACTAAAGATTAGTGAAAATATCATTCTTATCCTCTCCGGCCTTATTCTCACTAAATGGGGCTCCCCTCTTCTCGCTCTTTCCTAATCCCTATTTGTAGCAAAAATCATTTGGGAGGGATTATAATTATTAGTTCTTCCATATTGTAACTTTTTCATTTCAATAATATTCCAATCTGGGCATTATCATCCTTGATAACATTTGGATCGAAGAATTCCAGGTTTATATTCGGGTTCAGTACAAAAATCTCACTTTAAGCCTTTACTGCAGTTAATAATTGACTGATTTGTAAGTACATATGGGAATGGATATAAAAAAGCCGGCGTTTGGGGCGCCGGCCATTCCTTAACACATATCCTACAAACAAACAATAGAATTATAATATATTCAATTACAATTTATTGTGTTTTGCCGCACTTAAGCACCGGACTCCATTTGTTTGTAGTTTTTAACTATAATTTTGTTCAAATCTTCAAGGTTTTTGGGTAATTCCTCTCCCCATTTCACCTTAAAAGACGTCTTTCCTGATAAAGGATCAAGTTTTTCAAGAAGTGTAAACTCATATAACTTCCCTTCAACTCCTTCAATCTCGGCAATTTCTATTTTACCGGGAATTGTGTTTATGTAGGAAGCTTCTTCCAGGGCAAAATTAATATTCATTTTCATAAGTACTCATTTAATATTTAATTGACTAAATATAACAAAAAAGAGACGAAATAGTCACTCTTTTTTGCAGCATTAATTTCAATTTACCTCATATCAATTAACTCGACATCAAATATTAAAACTGAATTAGCCGGGATCTGCCCGATCTTTCTGTTACCAAACCCCAGTGAAGGCGGTATGATAAATCTGACCCTTGATCCTTTATTTACTAATTTAATTCCTTCTTCCCATCCCGGAATTACCTGATGCATCCCTAACGTAAACGTAAATGGTTCATCTCTTTCTACTGAACTATCAAACCTTTTACCATTCGTTAAAAATCCGCTGTACTTAACCATAACGGTATTTCCTGAATCAGGACTAGCACCAGTCCCTTTCTGAATAATTATATATTTTAATCCGCTTGGTGTAGCCTGAATGTTCGTGGTATCAACATTCCACATATTTAACTGCTCTTTTGTATCCAAAAGAGTAACTACAAATTTAAGATTTGATTTCGGAGGAATAGGACCATAACCTTTATCGCCAAATGTTATACTGGATGGAACTATAATCGACCTGGTTTCTCCTTTTTGCATTCCTATTACCGCATCTTCTGCTCCAAGTAAAACACCGGCACCCAATACAAATTTAGCAGGCTGGTTTGTCACTCTTGTATCGCCAAGAAGATCTTTTTTCTTTGTAGTATCACTTACCCAGTCTTTAAACATCTTCGATGAGTCTTTAACAACCCATAACCTGTAGTGTACAGTAACAAAATCCCCCTCTTTTGCAACATTACCATGACCAACTGTATCTATCGAATATCTAATACCTGATTTAGTTGTAATAACTTTCTTTCCGCATCCGACAAATAGCAGAAGCGCTAAGCTAAATAACAATAGTTTTCTCATTCATTTTTCCTTTTTAATTGAATGGTAAATATATTTACTTTGTGATTTAATTCATATTGATTTTTTTTGCTATGAACTTTTTTATCTTTTTACTTTTATTATTGTCATTATTTGGGGGACATGGAAATAAACCCGATAAGAAAGAACGAATTGTAATTGACAGCCACATTACACTTGAGGCTGCATTGAAAGGGAAGGAAATTCCAAATACAAATATTAAGAATCTTCAGATCGTAGATGTAGAATATTATTCCTTTGACCACAGACTCCACAAAGGACAGCTTATAATTAATAAGGAGCTTTCAGAAGATATTACTGAGATTTTTAAACTAATAAAGGAAAAGAAATTTCCAATAAAAAAGGTTGTTCCTATTAATAATTACAATTGGTCAGATGAATCTTCAATGAAGGATAACAATACCTCCGCTTTTAATTACAGGGTTATTAGCGGAACCAGAACTTTTTCCACCCATTCTTTAGGACGGGCTATTGACATAAATCCTTTTCAGAATCCACAACTGAAAAATGGAAAAGTATCCCCTGAAGGGGCGGTCTATAATAAATATGCCCCCGGTACCATTACTTCCAATTCCTGGCTTACTCATGAATTTTATAAACGGGGCTGGAGATGGGGAGGTAGCTGGAAGTTCTCGCAGGATTACCAGCATTTTGAAAAGACTAAACCTGTTAAACAGCTAAAGAGATAATAAAATATTTATCTTTTGATTTGCTAATCAGATAATCTACCGATAAATTTGCATCTTATTTGTTTATTATTATATTATAAAGTAACCTAAACAATGGTAAAAGTATGAGTCTAAGTCAAATTGCCAAAACAATTAATGCCTCACCCACATTAGCGCTTAATGAAAAAGCAGCTATCCTCAGAGAGAAAGGAGATCCTGTTATCCATTTAGGCGGAGGCGAACCCAAAAGTAAAGCTCCTATGGATGCAATTATATCGGCAGCTTCT
This sequence comes from Ignavibacteriaceae bacterium, assembly GCA_031292455.1. GTDB lineage: Bacteria > Bacteroidota > Ignavibacteria > Ignavibacteriales > Ignavibacteriaceae > Fen-1301. Next base: position 5,520 of record JARLHC010000104.1, on the reverse strand, counting down.
CTCCTTAATTCCGCTGAAATAAGATATGCACCGGCAGACGGTATTCCCGCACTTAAGAAAGCAATTATCCGCTATACGGAAGAATTTTATCACAGACTTGTTTCACCTCTAAACGTAATAGCCTCAGGCGGAGCGAAGCAGGCAATAATGGTTGCTTTGCAGGCAATACTTAATCCTCAGGAAGAAGTGCTATATCCATCCCCTTATTGGGTAAGTTATCCGGAAATGGCAAAGCTTTGCGGAGCAATAGGAGTACCCTGTCTACCTGAAGACGGTACCTTTTATCCAACAGTACAGGATATAGAACAACGCGTTGGTTCTTATACAAAAGCTGTCATTATAAACAGCCCGAATAATCCGAGCGGTGCAATGTATTCAGAACAGTTTATTGCTGATATAGTAGATTTCTGTGAAAAACGGGATCTATATCTTATAATGGATGATATTTACCACCGGCTTATATTCGATAACAGAAAAACTATCAGCTGTTATGATTTTGCAAAGAATTTATCTGAGAATTCTAAACTTATAGTAATAAATGGCGTTTCCAAACAGTATGCGATGACCGGATTCAGGATCGGATGGGCAGTTGCTAATAAAAAAATAATAGAAGCGATGACCAACATTCAGGGACATCAGACTTCCGGCCCCTCTGTTCTTCTTCAGAAAGCAGCAGTAGGAGCCATTAATGGAATTCAATCTTCCGTTGAAGCATTAAGAGGGACTCTTGAAAATAACAGGAATATTATGATTGATTACCTGAACTCATTCGAAGGGGTTCATGTTACTAAACCAGACGGAACGTTCTATTGTTTTGCTGATTTTAGCAACTATAATAAAAGCTCACAGAAATTATCGGAATTCCTGATCAATAAAGTACTGGTACTTACAGTTCCGGGTGCAGAATTCGGAATGGAAGGATACCTCCGCCTCAGTTACTGCGGATCAATTAAAGATATTACAGAAGGAATAGAAAGAATGAAATGGGCGTTAGATCCTAATTCACCAAATGAACTTTACATCGGAGACCGTAAATTAGTGAGGGACTGGTCATGAGTAAATATCTTGAATTTAACACCCCTGCAAGTAAAGAAGCAAAAGAATTAGCTGCAGATTTCGGCCTGGATAATCATGGTATTTATTATCTGGATCGTGCCTATTGGAACCTCCCCGATGAAGCGCTGTATGAAGAAGCTATTTTCAGAAACGAAGCTCATATGTCCCACCAGGGACCACTTATAGTGAAAACTGGAAAACATACGGCCCGTGCGGCAACTGACAAGTTTGTTGTAAGAGAAGATTCAACAGAAAGCAAAATATGGTGGGGAATCAATAACCGCCCGTACAGTCAGGAAAAATTCACTTCCTTGCTTGGCCGTCTATATGCATTTCTTCAGGGAGAAGAAGTATTCGTGCAAGATTGTTTTGTAGGCGCAGACCCTGAATACCAGATGCCAATAAGGATAATTACTGAAAAGGCCTGGCATTCTCTTTTTGCACGCAATATGTTTATCACTACTGAAAACCAGGATATACTTAAAAAGTTTTACCCTGAATTTACAGTAATAGCCGTCCCAGGGTTTAAGCTTGATCCGAAAATAGACGGCACAAGATCAGAAACCGGTATTATATTAAACTTTGCACAGAAGACGGCCATTGTGGCCAATACACTTTACGGCGGTGAAATTAAAAAATCAATTTTCACAATCCTTAATTTCATTCTTACCTTTAATGACGTTTTGCCAATGCATTGTTCGGCTAATGTAGGGAAGGGTGGTGATGCGGCTTTATTTTTCGGATTAAGCGGAACGGGTAAAACTACCCTGTCTGCTGATCCTAAGAGAAAACTTATCGGGGATGATGAGCATGGATGGAGTTCTAATGGCATTTTCAATTTTGAGGGTGGCTGTTATGCAAAAGTAATCCGCCTTTCAGATGAAAGTGAACCTGAAATTTATGCATGCACAAAAAGGTTCGGTACCATTCTGGAAAACGTTGTCTATGATCCGATATCCAGAAAAATTGATCTTGATGATGACTCAATTACTGAAAATACCAGAGCTTCGTATCCACTGAGTTTCATCCCTAATGTCGTACCCGAAGGATATGCCAACTCCCATCCTAAAAATATTATCTTTTTAACTTGCGATGCTTCAGGAGTATTACCTCCAATCGCCCGCCTAAGTCCGGAACAGGCACAGTATCATTTTATCAGCGGCTACACTTCCAAGATAGCCGGGACAGAAATTGGCCTTGGAATCGAACCGCAGATAACTTTCAGTTCCTGCTTTGGCGCTCCGTTCATGGTAAGGCATCCATATGAATATGCCGAAATGCTAAGACAGAGACAGTTGAAGCATAAAGCAAATGTCTGGCTTGTTAATACCGGCTGGGTTGGCGGAAGGTTTGGTGTAGGCAAAAGAATCAGCATCAGGCATACACGTAATCTTCTTAATGCTGCCCTTGAAGGAAAACTTGATAATGTGAAATACAGGAAAGATAAACTGTTTGGTTTTGAAGTTCCCCTTACCTGCCCTGATGTGCCAGAGGATGTTCTGGAACCTTCAAATTCATGGGGCAATAAAGATGAGTACTGGAAAAAATATGACGCTCTTGCTGCAAGATTTATAGAGAACTTCAAGCTCTATAAAAAAGAATGTTCACAGGCAGTAATTGACGCAGGTCCAAAGAGGTTATAATTCTATTTCCTGTTAATCTTAGAAATATCCGATTACAAAGCGGCATTTATGCCGCTTTTTTTTAATCCTGCAATGTAAATTCAAACCTTGAAATGTCATACCCTTTGTTCTTTAAAAGTTCTGATATCCGGTTTAATTTTTCCTGCTGCAATTTTGGTGTTCTGCTCAATATCCATCCGTATTTCCTATCGGGTGAACCTACTAATGCATACTCATAATTATCCCCGAGCCCTATTATCCAGTAATCCCCCCAGAATAAATTTATACCAAGCAGTTTTACAAAACTTACTTCCAGCTTTGCATTAGTCCGGGTATCTGCAACCCTTGCAACCCCTTCAGCTATTTTAATGCTTCCATCATCTTCCATGCAGGAATTGACCACTTTTATTTTACCATCCTCGCGGAATGAATAAATTGCTGTAGTATTTCTTTTGCAATCTTTTTGAAACCTGTTAGGAATCTTTGCTATTTCATACCAAAGTCCAATATATTTTTTCAGGTCTACACTATTTACAACCCGTAATTCATTATTCATATCCTGACCTTTAATTATTGTAAACGAAAGAATAAAAATGGCAGCGATATTTTTTAATATATAATTCATTATAATGTTACAATATTATTGATTTATAACTTTGGCTTGTTTCTCTTCCTGCATCATCCTGTGCATAATGCTATGCTTCCTGCCGTAGAAGATATAAATAACTAATCCTATAACCAGCCAGACCAGCAATCTCAGCCAGTTTTCTTCAGGCAGCGAGAACATTAAAATTAAGCATGTAATTATTCCCAGTATTGGGACATATGGAAATAAGGGAGCCCTGAATGGTCTTGCTGCTTCAGGATGCATTCTCCTCATAATTAACACTGCAGAGCAAACAACCACAAAGGCAAAGAGAGTGCCTATATTTACAAGTTCGGCTAATATCCTTAATGGAAGGAATCCCGCCAACGTTGCAACAAATATTCCTGTTAAAATAGTCGATTTCCATGGAGTCCTGAATTTAGGATGCACAGCCCCAAAAACATTTTCCGGTAAAAAGCCGTCTCTAGCCATAGCAAGGAAAATTCTCGGTTGGCTAAGCATCATAACGAGCAATACAGAAGTTATCCCCGCCAATGCACCAAAGGAGATAATTAATTGTGCCCATTCCAAACCTACCTGCTTAAAAGCATTTGATATTGGAGCATCAATATTAATTTTATTGTAGGGAACCATGCCAGTTATAATTGCAGAGACAGCAATATATAAGACAGTACAGAGTACAAGAGATGTAATAATTCCAATGGGTACATCCCTTTGCGGATTTTTTGCTTCCTCAGCGTGCGTAGACAAAGAATCGAAACCAATATATGCAAAGAAGATCATTGCTGCTCCCGCCAATACTCCCTGGGGAGCACCCCCTGCTCCGGTTTGTCCCCAAAGTGTTCTGCCAAAAAAGCTGATGCCGGTATATCCATAAGGGGCGAAAGGTTTCCAGTTTGCGGGAGTAATATAAAATGCTCCCAAAATGATTACAAGAAATACTGCTGTAAGCTTAATTCCAACCATTGTTGCATTTAGTCCGACACTTTCCCTTATCCCTTTTACCAACACAGCAGTAATAATAATTGTTATGATTATTGCCGGGAGATCTATAATTGTTCCGGTGGAATGTAGTAATCCCGTTGCGGGATTAAAGTCAAAGGGACTTCGGGACATTGCCTCCGGTATATTCATATGGAATATTCCAATAAGATCCTGAAAGTAATGTGACCATCCGTGGGCTACAGTAGCAGAGGCGACAGCATATTCCAGTATCAGATCCCAGCCTATTATCCACGCAAACAATTCACCAAGAGTTGCATAGGCATAAGTATATGCGGAACCGGCAACAGGAACCATTGAAGCAAATTCCGAGTAGCACAGTGCAGCAAATATACAGGCAATTCCGGCAGCGGTAAAAGATAACATGATAGCAGGGCCGGCCTTGTCGGCTGCGGCTACCCCTGTTAATACAAATATTCCGGTACCGATTATTGCACCTACTCCGAGACTGGTGAGCCCTACTGGACCTAATATCCTTCTTAGCCTGTTCTCACCTTTCATCTCCTCCAATAAAACATGGAGGGGTTTTTTAGCGAATATCTGTCTCATCAGCATTCCTTATTTGTGAATAGCAAACAGAAGAAATTATTTGGTTAATTTATAAATTAATATTTAAGATTAAAACAATATTTCCGATTATTTATACGAATTATGGAAGGCGTTAAACCTTCGGGGGACATAGTCCCCCGAAGATATTAATATGCAGTTATTTCAGTAACATAAGTTTTTTTACATCAGAATAAGTTCCCATAGTTAAACGGTAGAAGTAAACTCCGGAACTTAATCCATGTGCATTAAAATTAACAGAATAATTTCCCGGTGTTTTATTTTCGTTTAGAAGAGTCCTAATTTCCCTACCGAGTATATCATAGATTTTTAATGAAACCAGCCCGGCACGTGGTATAGAGTAATTTATTACCGTTGAAGGATTAAACGGGTTAGGATAATTCTGGGACAGATTAAAATTAAGCGGTACTATTGTATTTTCTTTTACACCAGTAACACTGTGGGGAGTAAATGTAAATTCATCGATGCCAATCCGGGCAGGATTTGCATAATCAACTTCGACCATATCGCCCTGAGTATAGTGTGTACCATAGAATACAAGCACCCAAGTTGCTAATGCATTGAGGGGACCAGCAGTGCCAGGTATTGCATTTAATGCATCATAAGGTGAATTGACAAGAATTGCATATTCTCTATGATTAATATCCCATGCATAGAATGGATTAG